>CADCAD010000053.1 GCA_902799325.1 uncultured Ruminococcus sp.
CGAATCGCTGCGTTCCTCGTTGCGTATCGGTGCGGTCATTGAAGCGAATTGATGTTTTCCTTGGAGCGGATTGGTGCGGTTATTGGGGCGGAATATTCAGCTATAAAAACTGTACAAAAAAACGTGTGAAATTTTGGCTTGCACGGGTGATGAATTTGTAATATAATATATAAAAAATCAGCAATAAAGCACAAGGAGGATTTACCATGAAGTTCAAAACACTCAGTTTGCTGATGGCGGCTGTCATGACCGCGTCCATCGCGGTCGGAAGCGCTGTTCCGGCGAGCGCTGCAAGCGCCGCTTCCGCTTCGACAGGGGAATTTGCCGCGCCGACACAGACGCCGCCTAACTATTCCGAAAACAAAATTTATTTCTACGCCAATCCGAACCTCTGGAAAAACGTTTCGACGCCAACCTTCTATCTGTATAGCTACAGCGAAGACTTCGAGCTTTTCCCTTGGGGCTCCAAAAAAGGCAAAATGACAAACGAGGGCGGCGGCTTCTGGTCGTTCGACCTTGCCGACAAGGGCTTTTCCTTTGCGCAGGATGCGTCCTACGGCTGCACTTTCACCGATGATTGGGGAGCGTATACCTGCGATTTAATCATCGACAGTCAAAACCTCGGCGACGTCGCCTACATGACAAGCGCTATGTCGGAGAGCGCGATTGAATCCAACAAACAGTGCTACTACGCCAAGTGGAAAAGCCAACACAACGGCGCGCCGCTGAGGATTACGCCGCTCGGCAACGTGGTCGGCGAGGTCTGCTGGCCGGGCGCAACCCCGAGCAGCATGCTCTATGATTTCATCACCGACACGAGCATGGGAGGGCTTAAAAACGCGGTTAAGTACACCGGTATGACCGAACAGCAAAGAATTGACGCCACCGCCAAGGCGTTAGGGCTTTCGCGCGGCGAGGTCAAGGCGCTGGTGACAGAGGCGAACAAGCACGGCGCCGACGTGAACTGGACGGCGCAAAGCTCCACCCTGCCGGGCGCAAAGCCTGCGCTGACGCTGTCCAACAAGAGCAACGGCATCCGCGCCGAGTGGAACAAAATCAACGGCGCGACGAAATATATTGTCTATTACAAGAAAAACGCCGACAGCAAGTGGAACTCTACCGAGACCGCCAACACCTACTATCCGCTGCTCAGCCTTGCGGCTGGCACACAGTATGCCGTGCAGGTGCAGCCCGTATTCGGCGCCGTCAAGGACGCCTATTCGTCCGTGGCGCGGCTGGTGTATGTGCCGCAGGTGAAGCCTGCGCTGAAGCTCTCTAACAAGAGCAACGGCATCCGCGCGGAGTGGAACAAAATCAACGGCGCAACGAAATATATCGTCTATTACAAGAAAAATGCCGACAGCAAGTGGAGCTCCACGGAGACCGCCAACACCTACTATCCGCTGCTCAAGCTTGCGGCTGGCACACAGTATGCCGTGCAGGTGCAGCCCGTGTTCGGCGCGTCCAAGGGCTTATATTCATCCGTGGCGCGGCTGGTGTATGTGCCGCAGGTGAAGCCTGCCGTGAAGCTCTCTAACAAGAGCAACGGCATCCGCGCGGAGTGGGGCAAGGTCAGCGGCGCGACAAAATATATTGTCTATTACAAAAAGAACGCCGACAGCAAGTGGAACTCTACCGAGACCGCCAACACCTACTATCCGCTGCTCCGCCTCGCCAAGGGCACGCAGTATGCCGTGCAGGTGCAGCCCGTGTTCGGCGCGTCCAAGGGCTTGTATTCGTCCGTGGCGCGGCTCGTGTATCAGCCGACAGGCAGCACTTCCTCCACGCCGACGCCCACGATGACCAGAACCGGCTCCAACGGTCTGCGCGTCAGCTGGCCTGCCGTTAGCGGCGCTGACAAGTATATTCTGTACTACAAGGTCGAAAGCGGCGCGTGGAGCACGTTTGAACTGCCGTACACCTACGCGGACTTTACGCCGATGGTGAAGGGCGTCAAGTATTCCTTCCAGCTCCAGCCCGTCAAGGGCGGCACAAAGGGCGCCTATTCCAAGGTCGCCGTCATCACCTATTAATTTTTCGGCACAGCAATGGCTGACGCGACCTCGTTTTGGGGTTGCGTCAGCCTTTTTTTAATGGAAAATTGCGCCGAGGGTGCTTACACCGCCTTTGGAAATGTTCATCTTTTCAAAATTATCATCAACGGCGGGGCAGGCGTTTATTTTGGCAAAGCCTTGCTCGCTCTCAAAAGCGTAGGCGTGGACGCCGATTAACAATTATCATTTACTTTTTCCAAGGGCTTGCCCTTACCGTTAGTAATGCCGCAACGTTTTTTCCCAACCTGCGGTAAGGGCAAGCCCTTACCCTACAGATTATATATTGAAACCTTGCAGATAAATCCAACCTTTCGGCAAAACTCAACCTCTCCATAACATTGTAGGACAGCCCTTGCGGCTGTCATTTTGCCGCTCTGCGGCAAACGGGCGGAGAGGAAATGGGGAGCTGTTGGTCTATCAAAAATTACGCATGACGCATTAAAAACTACTGAATATACACCATCGCGGTTTTGCGGAAGGCGGACACGATGCGCATGGCGCCGGAAATCACCAAGCTGATGCAATAGCCGTACACCAGCACCTCGGTTTCGCCGCGAATGGCGCCGAAAATCACGAGCAGCACGGTCAGCGCCACGATGACAAGCCCGGTGAGGAGCTTCCATTTCCAGTTCGGCGCGCCAATTTTTTTGGCTTCAAACGCGCGCAGAATGTCCACAAAGCCCGTGAAGGCGAACACGCCCAGCAGATAGATTAGGATAACCATGTGGTTCATCAGCGCGACCGAGGAGGTGAACAGCGCCACATCCAGCACGAGCACCGCCTGATAGAGGGTGGCTCTGCCGCCGACCATGTGCCGCGACATCGTGAAGTAGAACCACAGCAGGCGAAAGCCGTACACAAACAGCAAAACGCCCAAAATGACGGCGACCGCAAAGTAGCCCTCCTCGGGCACGAGGAACAGCAGAACCGCCAGGGCGAGCAGCGCCAAGCCGCTCAAAAAGCTTTTGAATCGCTGAAACAGGCTCATGCTTTTCCCTCCTTTCGCGTGCGTTCCACGGATTTGCCTGCGAGCTTGCTGCCCGATTGGTAAATCTGATGGGTGACCATGCTTTTTTGCGCCAGCGCGGCGGCGATGAATCTGCCGAGGAAGGTGTTGTCCTTGTCGGCGGCGGCAAGGTAATCCTGCTGCGCGCCCTCGCTGTCAAAGGCAGGCACCATGCGTCCCGACAGCCGCTCGCCCAGCGCCTTCCAGTCGGCGGTGGCGTCCGTCTGCCGCTTGGTCAGAATCCGCGTCAGCTCGTCCTCTATGCCGGACAGCGCGTCCCGGTCATAGGTGTCCGCCGCAAATTCCGCGTGCACGCCGCGCAGGTACTTCATCGCGTACACCATCTGCGCAAAGGCGTGGCGGTAGTCCGAGGGGTTGTCCTTGGTGATGGTTTCATAGCCGCCCCACGCAGGCAGATATTCATAGCGCACAAAGGCGTAGTCCGGCAAATGTCCGGCTCTGCCGTGACCGAGGTTCATGATGGAGTTCTCGCTGTTGACATACAAACTCGCGGTGTAAATGCTCTGCTCCAAATCGTCGGGCGCGGACACGCTGTGACGGAAGGTCATCCTGCGCCGCGCAAAGCCGTCGCCGTCGGGCACCAGCTCGGTGAAGTCCTTGTAGGGACTGTTGATGACCAGCGAGGGCGTGCCGGCAAAGTAGCGGTGCGCCCAGGTGTCCGAAAGCACGTGCATGGCAATGCCTGCCGCCTCCAACGGCTTGCCCTTGGCGAGCGCCACGGTCTTTTTGAGCAAATCGCCGTTGGGACCGCAAATCAGGTGATATTTCGCCCTGTAGCGCTTGGAGCAGCGGAAGGGCGGATCGGCGCTGAGGTCGCGCGGCAAAAAGTGGAACGACGCCCAAATCCGCGTGATGTCCTGCAAGCCGAGAATGTCGGTGCGCGCGTCCATCAGCTCCAGCTGCAATTGCGTGGTTGCGGCTGCCTGCGGCGCCTTCAGCTTGGACAGCAGCGTCTTGCTGCAAGCGTCGGTAAAGACGTCGGCGGAGGAAATGACAAGGCTTTCCTCGTGTGACCAGCCTGCCAAAATCGCCGCGCAGTAGGTGGCGTAGTAGTGAAAATCTCCGTTCATGCCGCAGCACCTCCCGCTTCCGTTTCCTTTCTCAGCCGGCGCAGTTTGACGGTGTACAGGAACACCTCCGCCAAAAATGCCGTGGCGGTGGCGTCGATGATAAAGGTGACGATCAGCGCGGTCAAACTCGTCTGCTGCAGGAAAATCGCCGCTGCATCCACCGGCAGCACCAGCGCGTACAGCACCGTGATAACAGCGGTCAGTCCCAAGAAAAACCTGCCGTTGCGCTTGCCGCCGCCCTCTGCCTTGGCGGACACGCCGATGTACAGGTGGCTCAGCGCGTCAAGGCTTGCTCCGATCCACGCGACGATGATGAAGGCAAGCCGTGCTTTCTCACCGATTGCCTCGTCCAGCTCGCTGCCGAACAGCATAAAGTTGACGGCAAACTTGACAAATGTCCACACACCGAACAGGATTACGCCCGTTCCGATGGTTTTGAGGTTGATTTCCAGTTTTCGCTTTTGCACTTCCATAAAGCGTTCTCCTTTTGCCGGAAGCTAATGTCTCTGTCAGAAATATAATAGGTTTTTTCAATCACGGTGGGGTTGTCGCGCGCCTGCCCTGCGGCTGCCCGGGTGGCGGCAAGAGTGCCTGCGGCGCTTTTCCGCGGTTTTCCCTAATTGTCCAGCAGCCTTGCGGCAAAGAAGGCAGTCGCCGCCAGTCCCGACAGCGTCAGCGCCGCGCCCGCCGCCGCCTTGCGCACAAAGGGAATGTTGTAGTTGAGCTCCGCGTAGGACGGATTAATCATGCGCGGCAGCAGGGGAGACAGCAGCTTGCGCTGCTTGCGCAGGACGTCGCTTGACAGGTGGGAGTCCTCGGAAATCACCAGCGACGCGCGCTCCTGCTTGCTGTAGGGCTTCCACTCCAAGCTCTCCGTTGACGGATTGCCGGTGCGCGCAAAGTTCGTCCACAGCTGCATGACCGTGTCGGAAATCGCTTCGTCGGCGCGCTCGCCCGTGTAGAGGGTTTCGTCGAGGTTGCCGAACACATACGCCAGCTCCACCGCGTGGCAAGCCTTGCGCAGGGGCAGTGCGGACGGCACCGTCCAGTAGTACATAAACGCCCGTCCGCCGTGCGCGGCGTGCTCCTCCGCCTGGTGAATGGCAGGCAGGCGGAACATCAGCTCGTTATAAAATTCCGTCATGCGCCACAGCTTGTGCCCCGACAGGCTGTTCATAAATACCCTGACGCGCTTTTTTTCCTCGGCGTTCAGCACCTTCATGTCGTTTTCAAACTTCACGGGAACGGTGAAGCGGTAGGGAACAATGCCGCCGATTTCGCCGATCCAGTAGTTCATCTCGTCGGAATTGGTGCCGATCATCATGTCCACCCCGGCGGTGTCGCCGTTTTCGTAGGGAAGATAGGGGTTTTCGGGAATCAGCCTGCCGTCGCGCTGCGGAAAGTTGTTGTAGGCGTTCACCTCTTCGTTGACCTCCATCAGCTGCTTCTCGGTCATGTTCAGCAAGTCCTGCATGGATTTTGCCTTGGTTGCCTTCAACAGCCTTTCGGTGAAGGGGCGGCACTCCTTTTTGGAGAAGGTCAGCGCCACCGAGCCGCTTTCGGCGATGACGCGCCGAAACAGCCCCTTTGCCTGCGGAATAATCGGCAGCAGCGACACACTGCCGCCGCCGGCGGATTCGCCGAAAATCGTCACGTTGCCGGGGTTGCCGCCGAACGCGGCGATGTTGCGCTGCACCCAGCGCAGCGCTTCTATCTGGTCAAGCAGCCCGAGGTTGGGCGCGTCGGGAAACGCGTCGCCGCCCGGGATTTCGCTGAAATCCACAAAGCCCATCAGCCCCACGCGGTAGCCCACCGTCACCAAAATCACGTCGCTGTGCTTGCTGACAAGGTTTTTGCCGTCATACAGCGGGTCGGCGGTGCCGCCCCAGCCGTAGGAGCCGCCGTGGAAAAACACCATGACGGGCTTTTGCGGCGTTTGGTCGGCTTGGTTGAGCCAGATGTTGAGATACAGGCAGTCCTCGCCCTGCGGATAAAAGGACGCCAGCTCGCTGCGCCATTCGGTTTGAATGGGCGATTTGCCGTTGTAGTAGGCTTCAAACACGCCGTCGCCGTTCTCTGCCGGCTGCGGCGCCTTCCAGCGCAGGTCGCCCACGGGCGGCTTTGCAAAGGGGATTCCCTTGTATACCAGCACGCTGCCGGTTTTGCCGCCGACAAAGGTGCCGTTGTGACAGCGCACCGCGAGCGCCTCGTCAAATTCGCCCGTCAGCGGACGGTTTTCGCCGTAGCGGCGGCGCACTGCAATCTGCGCTTCATTCTTACTGTTTAAAATCATTTCTTTCTGCTGAACACTCCCAATATGGTTTCAAAGAAGTTCTTTTTGTCGTTATATTTTTTGCGCAGCTCGCCGATGGTGACGTCGTTCTGCGAGTTGTGCGTCACCAAGCCCTGCGCCACCTTGATGAAGATATCCTTGAAGCGATCCATGTTGTCGTCGTCATAGACGCTCGCGGTGTAGTCCATCATCAGCACCAAGCCGTCCTCGCCGTCGAGGATTTCCATGTCGAGAATTGTCTGCGACGCCGCCTGGTTTTGGCGGATGTCCACGGTTTCGACGTCCATACCGTCAAAGCCGCCCATGTCGCGGATATCCTGCTGGTACAGCAGATATGCCGCTTCCTCGCCGCCTGCCTGACCGTGGAGGTCCACATACGGATAGCAGCTGTGCTCAATGCCCCTCTGCACCTGGTCGTGCACCTCGGCAAACAGCTCGCGCAGCGTCATGCTGTCGGTAAAGCGGATGCCGACGGGCAGCTCGCGGAACAGCAGACCGACCGAGTTCATGGCGAGCATGTCCTCTCTGCCGTTGTAAATCCAGCAGAGCTTGATGTCGTCTTTTCTGTTATAGATGGAAATGGCGAGCGCCAGCACGGAGATGAAGAACTCGTTGCGGCTGATGCGGTAGTGGCGCTCCATCGCCTTCATCTGCGGCTGCTCGATGCCGATCGGCGCAAACACCTCGCCCATCTCGTTCTCGCGCGACTCGTGGTCGGTTTTGGGATAGCTTGACCACTCCACGCCGTCGAATTTTTCTTCGAAATAGCGCTTGCTTTCCTCATAGAAATCGCTCTTGGTTTCGTCCTCGCGGTTCTGCAAAATGAGGTAATACATGTCGGGATCGGGCTGCATGCCCATATAGGACTTGCCGACGTTTTGCATAAACACCTTCAGCGAGGTGCCGTCAAACAGGGTGTGGTGCACGTCAAAGAAGATGTAGCCGTTCTTTTCGGTTTCGAACACGCGGCAGCGATGCAGACAGCCGCCGATGATTTTAAACGGCTGCACCAGCGTGTCCTTCATGGTGTCAAACTCAAATTCGCTGAGCTTTTCGACGTGGATGTCGCGGAGCACCTCGGGCGTGTAGCGCTGGATGATTTCGCCGTCGTCGTTGAAGTGGAAGGTGGTCAGCAGCGCCGGGTGGTTGCGGATGGCGGTGTGCATTGCCTCCGCCATTTTTTCCATGTCGAACATCTCCTTGTCCACCTTCATCATGGTGAACAGGTTGTACATGGTCGATTTCGGCGTATAGAGCTGATAGTCCACCATGTAGAGCTGCTCCACGGTCAGCGGATGGTCAACCTTCATTGAGCGCGCGCACTTGATTTCGGGCGCCTCGCCGTCGTCGTTGGCGTGGTTCTCCTCATACAGCGCGGCGATGTTCTTGGGCGTTCTGCCGCGGAAGATTTCGCTCGCGTTCAGCCCGGGCAGCTCGCTTTCGGTAATCACGCGGATGGAGCCCAGCGAGTCGCCGCCCAGCTCATAGAAATCGTCGTTGATGCCGACCTGCTCCAGCTTGAGCACCTTCGCCATCGCGTCACACAGCTTTTGCTGGGTTTCGTTTTCGGGCGCTGCATAGTCGGTTTTGAAGTCGGAGGCGTCGGGCTTGGGCAGCGCCTTTCTGTCCATTTTGCCGTTGGGCTTCAGCGGCACCTTGTCAATTTTGATGTAGTAGGCGGGAATCATGTAATACGGCAGGCGCTTGCTCAGCTCCTCGCGCATTTTGCCGTTGTCCACCTCGACGTCGGCGGTGTAGTAGGCGCACAGGTAGCTTTTGCCGTTTTCCTCAAAGCCGCGCGCCGCCGCCCAGTCGATGCCGAGCACCTGCTTGACAGAGGCTTCGATTTCGGCAGGCTCAATGCGGTTGCCGTTGATTTTTATCATATCGCCGGAGCGACCGAGCAGGACATAGTTGCCGTTTTCGTCCCGGCGCGCCAAGTCGCCGGTGTGGTAAATGCCGTTTTGGAAGGCTTTGGCGGTTTCCTCGGGCAGGTTCATATAGCCGCGCACATAGGGATTTTCAAAGCACAGCTCGCCGATTTCGCCTTCCTCGGCAGGCGTGCCGTCCTCGGTCAGCAGGGTGATGGGGCAGTCGATTTCGGGCTTGCCGATGGGGCAGGTTTCATAGGACTTGTCAATGGGGAACACGCCCACGGCAAAGCCGCTCTCGGAGGCGGCGTAGATGTTGATTAAATCGACGTTCTTGTTATAGACGTTGTTGGCAGGTTCGCTGCCGACAAACAGCATGCGCAAAAACGGTCCGGTCTGGTTGCCGAGCATGCGCACATAGGACGGCGTGAGGAAGGTGACGGAAATGCGCTTTTCCACAAAGAACATCTTCAGCGCCATCGGGTTTTTGATGGTGGCATAGCTGACGACAAAGGTCTTGCCGCCGCAGATGCTCAGCGCCTTCAAAATGACGATGACCGAAGCGACAAAGTTCATCGGCGCCAGCAGCGCCAGTCTGTCCTTGGCGGTAAACGGGGTTTTGCCGTTGATGGCGATGGAATCCACCGCGCGCATCAGGTTGCCGTACTCATGCAGCACGCCCTTGGGGTTGCCGGTGGTGCCGGAGGTGTAGATGGCATACGCCGCGTCGTGGTCGCCGGCGGTGACAAAGCCGGTCTTGGGAGCCGTGTTCATCGCGTCCTCCCAGTTGGCGGCGTTCAGCTCCGCCTTGCAGCCGCAGTCCTCGCGGATAAACGCGATGCGGTCGGGCGCGTAGGTGTCCTCCACCAGCGCCCACGCCGCGCCTGCCTTCCACACGCCGATCATGGCGATAATCGGCATCACGCCGCGCGGCAGGTTGATCAGCACAAAGTCCTCCTTGCCGATGCCCTTCGCCGCAAGATAGCCGTAGATTCTGCCGCTGAGCTCGTCGAGCTGGGCGTAGGTGATGCCCTTGTTGTGGGCGTCGTCAAACAGAATGGCGGCATTGGGGTTTTCTTTTGTATATTGCTGCAGTAATTCAAGAATTGTCATGGTGCACCTGTCATTCGTTATAGGTCAGAATTTCGTCAAAGCCGGTGACTTCAAATACGTCGCAGACCTCCTCGTTGACGTTGACAAGCTTCATGCCGCCCTGCTTCATCATCACCTTGTGCAGAGACAGCAGCGCGCGCAGACCGGCGGAGGAAACGTAGTTGACCTCCTTGAAGTCGAGCGTCAAATCGGTGATGTTGCCCAGATACGGCTTGACGCCCTGCTCAAACTCGGGCGCGGTGGCGGTGTCAATTCTGCCGGTCACGGTCACGGTCATGGCGGTGCCGTCGGTTTTTCTTTTCAAATTCATGATAAAAACTCCTTTTTATATTTTTTATAAAAGATTTAAGAGATTTAAGATTAACCTATATTCTTTTTGATTTTCAAGATGTTCTGTCCGTCCTTGTAGGTGTACTCCACGAGGTTCATGGACTTTTTCACAAGGAAAATGCCCAGTCCGCCGATCGGTCTGTCCTCGGCGGCGGCGTGCACGTCGGGAGCCGCCTGCTCCAGCGGATTAAACGGAACGCCGTGGTCGATGAAGGTAATCACCACCGACAGCGGCTCGTCCTCCACCGCAAAGCGAACGGTCGCCTTGCCGATGTCGGGGGTATAGGCGTAGCGCGCAATATTGCCGAACAGCTCGTCAATGGCGATGTCAATCTGCGTCTGTGCCTTGAGGGGGCACCCGAGCTGCTCCAGCTCGCAATTGACAAAATCGGTTACAACCTCAATGTTTTCAACAGCCGCGTCAACCGTCAGTTCTTTCATCGGCTTTCTCCTCCTTTTTCTGTGTGCCTGTATAGTGTACGCAAAGCATGGTCAAATCGTCAAACTGGATGTAGTCCTGCACAAACGCCGCGACGCTTTCCTCCACAGCCGCCAAAAGCTGCTGCGGCGTGCCGTCCTTGCGGCTGTTCAGCGCCTTTAAAAAGCGGTCGTAGCCGTACTGCGTTTCGCTTTGGCTTTCCGCCTCGGGAACGCCGTCGGTGTACAAAAACAGCTTGGCGCCCGGCTGCAGCACCATCTCGGTTTCGCGGTATTTCATGCCCGGCATGCCGCCCAGCACAAAGCCGTGCTTGCTTTTTATCAGCTCAAAGTCGCCGTCGGGCTCCTTGAGAATGGGGTATTCGTGACCTGCGTTGGCGCTGATCAGCGTGCCGTCGCGCAAGTCCAAAACGCCCAGCCAAACCGTGACGAACATTTCCTCCTCGTTGTTCTCGCAGATTTGGTCGTTGACGGCGCGCAGCACCTTGCCGGGCGACTCGCCGGTCATCACACGGTTCTTTATCAAAATCTTGGACGCCATCATAAACAGCGCCGCCGGGATTCCCTTGCCGGACACGTCCGCCATCACCAGCGCCAGATGGTTGTCGTCCACCATGAAGAAGTCGTAAAAGTCGCCGCCGACCTCCTTGGCGGGATCCATGGAGGCGTACAGGTCAAACTCGCTGCGCTCCGGCATAAACGGAAACGTGGTCGGCAGCATGTTCGCCTGAATCCGCGTGGCGACGCCCAGCTCCGTTTCGGTGGAGGAAATCGTCTTTTCGCGGTCGGCAAACAGCACGCCGTAAATCAGCACAATCGACACCAGCATCGCGGCATACTGCGTGGAAATGCCGAAGGAAATCTGCGTCAGCGCCTGGTTTGCCAGCGGAATCATGATAAACGAAACCGCCACCAGCCGGTCGCGGCGGCTCGCCTGCGACATCAGCAGCTCCAAGATGACAATCAGCAGCGCAAAGCAAAGGTAAACCTGACTGATGTACCATTTGTCGGTGCGCGCGTAAAAGCCGTCTGCGGTGATTTCGAAATACAGCGGATAGAAGAAATTGACCGCGCACAGCAGCAGGGAAGGAATCAGCAGCAGGTTCAGGATGCCGTCCGCCGCCGTCATCAGGGTGTTTTCCATCTTCAAAACGCGGCGGATGTATTGCCAGAACAGATAGATCAGCACCACGCCTATCATGAAATGGAACACGTTAATCACGAGGTTGATGCCGCGCAGCGGCGCAAGCCCCTGCACCAGCCACGCCGCCTCGTCCAGAAACAGCGACAGCGCGCTGACCGTCAGCAGCGTCACAAAAACGCTCGTGTGTTCGTTGCGGTTTTTGTAGTTGAGCACGCAGCTGAACGAAAGCATGACGCTGACCGCCATGCAAAAAAGGTCGGCGCCGATGCTGAACATCCAGCCGCCCTCCATGCCGCCGAAGCCGCGCAGCATCAGCGTGAGGATGCCTGCCGCCAGCAGCGCGCAGGAGATGCCGAAGCCCGCCGGAATCATCCAGCCCAGCTCGATTTTTTTGATTTTTTGCGGAAGTTCTTTTATATTGTTCACATGCCCCTCCACTATGATTGATGAATACTATAATTATACCAAAAATAGATATAAAATCAAGTATTTGGCAAAATTTTATGTAAAAATTGCATTGACAAAACCCTGATTTTCCCTTAAAATGAAACAAAGACTCGGCAAAGGAGCAGGAATATGACTTTTCCCATCACACTCAAAAGCATCAAGATGCTGCTTGCGGCGGAAATTCTGTCGCGTTTACGCTGATCGTCACGGGCTTTTCCATTGCGGCGCTCACCTTGGAAATCAGCATAGAGGATTTTTCCAATCCCCAGCTGGTGCTGATGTTTTTCATCATGCTGCTGTTGTTGGCAGCGAGAGTCAGCTGTTATATTTTATATTTAATCGGCATGCGCAGGGCAAGCGCCGAGGATGATAATTTCAAGGTCGCGTTTTACGCCACCGTCATCAGCCTGGTGCTCGCGGTGCCCAGCAGCATCTTTACCCTCAACAAGGAGATTGCCAGCATCGTGGAGCTGCTGCTGGCCTTGACGGTGCTGCTGACGGAGGTCTATGTGCTGGAGGGCATCCGCAGCCTGAGCAAGCGGCTCGGGCACCCCGAAATGGACAAGCGCGGCGGTTTGATTTACTTGTTTATCACCACCATTTTTGTCATTCAAACCTGCGTCAGCGTGTTCATTCTCGTGCTCGGCGGCGCCACGGCGTCCGCTGCCGCGTCATGGCTGGGCGTTGCCGCCAGCTTTTTGAGCGTTGCCGAAAGCCTGGTGTTTGTTTTCTATTTCATGAGCGCCATCAGGATTTTTTCAAAGGAATAACAGGCACACAAGCGCCCGTGACGCGCGCGGACAGCGGGAGCGGCACCACTGCCAACGCCGCCGAGCAGATCGTCCGCCGCCTTCACCCATAAAAGAGCCGGCTCACAGCATTTGCTGCGAGCCGGTTCTTTCTTGACGGAGAGTACATGCGTTTCAGCCTAAAGGAAAGGCAAACGACTACATTATAGAGGGAAGTCCCACGGCAATCTACAGCCTTTACAACAGACAAAGGAAAAGCTTTAATTTCCCATATAATTTCCACTCACTCAGACACTACTTTGCTTCCGTTATGCTTATGGCAGGAGTACCTAATAAGTATGCTATGGAGCGCATGGGACACTCAACAGACGGTATGCTAAAGAACGTATATCAACACACCTTTAAGAGCAAGCAAGAAGAATATGACGTTGTTCTAAACGATTTATTCAATAAGCAGGACAAGAAAACGGATACCGCGCCGAATAGTAAAGAAGAATAGAAACAGCGAAAAAGAAGAGCCAAAAAAGCGCTTCCTTTTTTGATTATTTTTTGCCGCTGTTTTTAGCTTTTTTATTGCTTTTCGCCTTTAGATATGATATGATAAAGTTGCTACACAAACTGAATATTTTTTTACCACAAAAGTTTGTATTTTATTGTATAAAATACAGGCTCTACTATTTTTTACTTTCTTTTGTGGTGAAAATAGTTTGTGTAGCAACAAATCGGAGCTATGTGTTTTTGTGCGTAGCTTCGTTTGAGGCTACGCATTTTTTATTATTCAAAAAGGAGAGAAAGGCAATGAAACTAAATAGAATTGGAACATCTATTTTAGTCGGAGTACTTGCAACATCAATACTTGCTTTTAGTGGGTGTTCATCTTCCAAAAGTTCAAGCAATTCATCAGCAGTTGAAGAAACAACAGAAAACACAAATCAATCAGAAGCAGATAAAATAATTGCACAGATAAATGAGATCGGAATAGTAACTTTAGACAGTGAGAGTAAAATTAAAGCTGCAAGAAGTGCATTTGACAAAGCGGAAAACTCCGTTCAGGTATTAGTAACGAATAAAGACAAATTAGTTAAAGCGGAAGATACTTTTTACGGATTGAAAGCGGATCATGTCATCTCGTTAATCAAAAGCATTGGAACAGTAAACGAAAACAGCGAAAGCAAAATAAAAGAAGCTGAAACAGCCTATAATGGTTTGCCGACAGAAGCAAAGGAAAAAGTAACTAATTATACAACATTAACAGCCGCGAGAAGTGAATTAACATCAATCAAAAAGCAAGCTGTTAAGAGCAAAATGGATACTGCTCTTTCTAATCTCACAAAAAATTACGATGACGTTACAGGTGTCACTTGGTATTATCCGTCCGTTAAACCGTATTATGATGATGAACGAACGTATGTGTTGCCGTATATAGGAATAAAAGGTGATAATAACGCTTGGCTCGGTTTTGTCGCAGATTATACAGGTGACGATTGGGTATTCTTCCAGAAACTATATATTAACGCAAATGGCGAACGCTATTTAAGAGAGTGCGAATACTCAAAAATAACCAGAGATCACAATAAAGGAATAGTTTGGGAATATTTTTCTTCGCAAGCCGATCAGACGGATACAGAGTGGATGGAAGCCGTTGCAAACTCCAACGATACAACTATTAGATTCAGCGGTAAATACAATTATGATTTGAAAGTATCCGATAGTGATAAACAAGCATATAAACAAGTTCTTGAGGCTTATGAAGCAATAACGGAATACGTAGTGTTTGATGTTAACGAAATTGTAAATAATTAGGGGGCGGCAAAATGAAAAAAATACTTTCTTTTATTGCTATCGCATTATTTCTTTTCTCCTTTTCTGCTTGCGGTCAAAACTCCTCAAAAACAATAGAAATAACAGCCGATAACTACACCGATTACTTTTTTGTAACGCTAAGCACTGATCTGGATTATTGGGACAGTGCCACCGGTGAAACTCAATTTGATACAACAATCACAATTAAAGCAGAATCAAAAAAATCCGCGCTGTTTGATACTGTTGTTTTGAAAGGATATGTTCAATTACCAATAGAAAAAAGAAACTCATTATATACCGAAAATATTTTGCCTGTAGAAGCAACCATAAACATTAATGGTTCAGGAAACGGTGAGTGCACAGTAATGTTTTCTCATGGGATTGGACGAGGCTCAACAAATTACGGAGGATATGCGGATACAGATTTTTACTTTGAATGTTCTTCTGCTTCTGGAAAAATAACACTTAAATAGTACTATTATTTCAATGCCGCTGTAAAAGCAAAAAATAAGAGCAAGGTTTTTACGCCTTGCCCTGTTTTTTACATTACTGTTGCAATCTGTGTCGGTGTTAATCTCATTATATTAATAAGTTGCTGATTTCCGAAAAAGTGAATTTCTCGCAATTGTTGAGTTTGTTGTAAAGTGAAGCGGTACTCATGCCAAGCTTTACGGCAAGCTCTTTTTTGTTATATCCGCTTCCGACACCGTCTGCCGCGCTTGCTGCGGCGTGTGCACAGCTTGACGTTTCATCTGCGCTCTCGCGGAAAATGTGCCGCCGGCACATTTTCTAATCGCTCGCCTTCGAGCCCCGTTATCTCCTCGGGTTTACTGAATGAAAAACAGGACAGTCCGTTTTGGACTATCCTGTTTTTCATTGGTGGAGATAACGGGGCTCGAACCCGTGACCTCTTGACTGCCAGTCAACACTGATTTTAGAAATATTAATATGGTAAAAACACCGTGAAAATCTTAGAATATTTATACAAATAATTGTCGCTAAATCTGTAAAATAGTTACATAAAATACAGATTATTTCGTTTTGATTCATATTTCTTCTTCTTTTATTCTACATCAATTCAATCAAAAATAATCTTTCTTAATACAATAATTGCGCAAAAAAGTTAAGAAAAAATACACTCAAAAATCGAAAAAGTGCGCATACGAAATTTTTCTAACAGTTCTTCCCATTCTGATATCTGTCTTTATGGCACTTATAATGCTCGCTGTGATCATATCTGATATAGTTGATGTTATAGCCGAACTCGATCAGGTTCATCAGATTGCGCTTGACCGCCTTGCGCTCAACCTTCATATCATATTCGCGTTAAGAATATCTTGAATATCCTTTTGGCTCAGTCGGTGATTTTCGTCCGTATAGCGTTTGAGGATATCCAGAATATTTATAATAATCAGTTTTTTCGGAGATTTTGCGTACATCATACCACCTCTTACATCTATCATATCATATTGGTTTTCATTCTGCAATAATAATACACGGAAAGGTGGTGCGTTTTTGGTACACCGGTATTCTTGTAAGTCTGTATAGGGATCATTTGGACTCTGCTAGGCATCGTATCTTATTCGGCTTTCGTTTTCTGCTAATGCCATTTCAGATTGTTGCAAAACACAATTTCAATTCATTTCCGAAAGGATAATATATAAGAATTCGTGGTTTTGCCAAGAAAACACAAACTTAAGCTAACTAAAAAAACACGAATAATTCCTATTCAACTATTATTCCGATTACCTCCACGATCATTATGAAATATCAGTCATTCTTATTGACAAAACTCACATAATAATATATAATATGTATTACAATAGCATGTTACAAAAGACAAATATAATACAAAAGGAGATGTTTTTATGTCTGTGATCACATTCCGTTTCAATGATAAGAAAAAAAAGCAGGCTGAATTAATAGCTGAATCAATCGGTCTGCCGCTTAGCAGCGTTCTCAATGTATTACTGAATCGGTTTATTGTTGAAAAAGGGTTCCCGTTCAGCGTAAATGCTCCCGACGTTTCTTTTCCTGTATTCGACAGTAACGATTTAGAAAAGTCTGTTGCCGCTGCAATAACTGAGAGGGATTCCGAATCCCAACGTCCTCGTTCCGCTTATATTGATTCAGAGGGCGTTTATCATCCGTCGGAAACGAGGTAATATATGCCGAAACTTCTTGTATTTGCAGGGCCGAACGGCTCCGGAAAAACAACTATCACCTCACATATCCAATGCTTCGGACAATATGTAAACGCAGATGATATAAAAGCGGATTTGGGGTGCACAGACCTTGAAGCGGCTCAAATAGCTGATAGAACACGCGAGTATCTGTTGGAAAACATGATGGACTTTACTTTTGAAACAGTAATGTCTACTCAGAACAAAATAGATTTCTTAGCAAAAGCCAAAACAGCCGGATATCATATATCTTGCGTTTACATTCTGACTTCAAGCCCTTTGATCAATATTCAACGCGTCAGGAAGCGTGTTGAAAAGGGCGGTCACAGCGTCCCGGATGATAAAATTGTAAGTCGGTATAATCGCGCGCTATCTCTTATTCCGAAGCTAATTAAGTTATGTGATGAATTATATATTTTTGATAATACGTCAGAAACGCCCAGAACTGATGAATTAAAAATCGTAGAAAGCATTAACGGGGTGACTTCTATATTTCCTAACGAAATATGGAACACACAAATGTTAGAACTGCTTATTTCCGGGGGATACGAAAAATAATTAACAGATTGCCCTTCATTTTAGGGCGGCTCAGACTGTATATAAGCCCATTTCAGCCGATAATGACCCCAAAACGACTGATCACTGGTAGCATATAAAAAAGGAACAAATGGTAAACGCCGCGACTTGTTGCTGAGTCGCGGCATTTTAATAATCAAAGTATTTTCAAGAATTTATCGGGTGAAATTGCTCTAACTGCGAGTGCGCTGCTATGCAACCTTCGATTTAATTGCCTTTACACAACATAATGATGTGTAAAGGCAGTGTCGGCATAAGGTGCTCTGTTGGCAATATGGTCAAGCAAAACATCGGTGTTAATCATGACTCTCATATACCATACCTCTCAGACAAGTATTCATCTAACTCCTTTTTTTCGTCTAAATCCGGGATGGTACGTCTTAGACCTTGTAATTTTTCAAACGCTTCATTTTTATTCTGCTCGCTGTTTTCTTCAACGGGGCACATTCCTTTGAACATAGCTATAAACTCTTTCAGCTGTTCTTCGTTTAGCCGACTGAAAATACTGTAAGCAAGTTCTTTTGTGCTCATAATTACCATCCTTTCATTTTCTTTCAAATCTATTCTATCATATTGATATGTGTTATTCAAGTGTTTGTTGATATGCAATGTTTCTGCTCGCTTGCTGCGGTGTGTGGGAAGCTATTCGTTTCTGCAATGCTCTCGCGGAAAACAGTCCACCGGACTGTTTGCTTAACGCTCGCCTTCGAGCCCCGTTATCTCTCTTTATCGCCAAAACAAAGGGACATCCATAAGGCTGATACTCATAAGGATGATTTGAAATCATAAGTGTATCAGCCGATTGGGAGCCTAAAAAGACAGGAACACTGAAAGTTATGTTTGTTCAGTGTTAAGTGGCTGAATATACTCCCCGAAAACATAATAGAACGATCAGAAATGAGCTACGGGGTGAGCAGATATATGGTGCTGATTTGATTTATAGGTATCACAAAAAATCGAGTATCGCCACAATGGTAAGCGCGAGTTATATTTCTGAAAACAGGCTTTTTGTTCGATTTAGGTAAGCGATCTACCAAGATTAATCAAAAGGCTTCTGACAATACCTTTTCTTCTGTATGCGTATATTTAAACATATCCCCCCTCACTACGCGGCAAAATAAAACATATTTACTCAACCGTCAGGCGATTACTGCTTGGCGGTTTTCTGTTGCCAAAGGCGCTGTTAGATGATATAATAACCTATATTCTACAAAAAGCGATTATTCTTAACATACGTCAATGCGTTTTTCTGAGAAGGATGATATGCTTTCTTTCAGGAGGTCGATACCAATGAAAGAAACACATATCAAAAACGCCAAAACAGCCGTCACCATTACAACAATCCTCACTCTATTTGTCGCGGGCTTTGAGGTCATCACGGCGTTCATGGGCTGCAAGTCGGGAATGAACATTTTCGACATCGCAAGCTATGCCACAGCGAATCCGAACGTATACTGTCTGATTCTGATTTTGGTGAATATCATTCTTCTGCCTTCGGCGATCCTGCTGTACAGGCAGAACGGGATCAGCCTGAGAAAAGAAATCGCGGAGAAGAAAACGCTCGGCAGAGATATACTTTTAGGACTCGCGGCATTGGCAGCGTCTCTCGCGGTGAGTCTTGGATATGCTTTTGTTTTTGCCGCCGGCAGAACGGAGCTTGCCTTTGTCGATACCGACACGTCCGTCGGTACGACCGTAATGAAAGTTATTGCGCTCGTTTTCGTAAGCGGAATTTGCAAGGAGATTTATTTCAGGGGCTTTGCGAAGCGTTTCGTTGGAACGGTTCTCGGAGAAACAAACTCGCTGCTGCTGTTTAATCTGATGTTCGTCATGCTCGATTGGTACAACTTCGGTTTTTCTCTGATTGCGGGCTTCATCTGGATTTGGGCTTACAAAAAGAGCGGTCACATGATTTCCTCCATGATAGCGCACGGCGGCACGAATTTGGCGGGGATCATATATTTGCTCGTTATGAGCGGAGTGAATTAAATGAATAAGGAATCCATTATCAGACAACTGAAAAGGCTCTCAGCGGAAAACAATCTCAGCATTGAGGATGATGTGCTGAGCAAAGCCGTAGAGCTTGCACGGTTCAAGGTTTATACGAAGGGCTCTGTTATCAAAACTATCGGCAACAAAGCGGAGTCGGTCGCAATCGTGCTTGACGGCTTGGTGCGCGGTTATTATATCGACCAAGACGGCAACGACATCACGCGCGGCTTTGCGGCGAACGGTGGCTTATGCATGGACGAGGGCGTGATGGGGTATGAGAAATATATCTGCGTGTGGGAACCGTTAGAGGAATCAACGCTGATGCTGTTTGATGTCTCTGACTTCAAATCGCTTATCATGAGCAGCGAGGATTTAAAAACGCTTTGGATCAAGCTGCTGGAGGAAGGGGTGCGCTACAAAATGTACCGCGAAAACGGCTTCCTCGTAGAGAACGCAACAGAGAGATACCTGCATTTCAGGCGGCTTTATCCGAATCTGTGCGAACGGATCCCGCGAAAACACATCGCCACCTACCTCGGAATCACGCCCGAATCGCTTAGCAGGATCCGCAAGGCGATGAAAGAGGAAGAATTGTTTTAGTTGCAAAAAATGCTGTTGAATGATACAGTAGAATAGTATTTAAAATATCATCATTTGAGAATGTGAGGCAAATATGATACTTCAAATCCATCAAATTACCGCAAACGGCAGAAATCAATTTGAGATTCTTGAAAACGGACAGCTTTTATTCAGAGGCTCGGCTCCGTTCTATAATCCCGGGATACCTATCGGCGGCGATGTTTTCCGCAAGCTTACGCTGATGGACGCGTTGAATCGCCCGATTTTGTATACCGATTATAACGCTGTCGAAAATCTTGCCGCGTCAGCTGTCCCGATGAGCTGGCTGTTTAAGGGCGCAAAGCAGGTGTGCCGCTATTCTGTGCTCAACGGAGAGGATCAGATTGTCGGACGCTTTTACTTTGAGCAGACCGGCATAGCAAAAACCAAGTATGTGATGGAATGGCGCGGAAGGCTGATAGCCTGTTATCTGAAGGGAGCCGGCAAGAAAGAGGTCGTCTCCTTTTATGACGGTGAAACGCAGATAGGACAGCTCACAAAGCCAAACGCTGTTGTTAATAACCTCGACTGCTATCTGTTGCATTTCCTAGATAACAGCCTTGACCGCGAGATCGCCGCTTTTTTTACGATTTATTATGATTATCTTTATCACAACCACAGCGGCGAAATTGTGAAAAAGAGCAGGCGTTCGGATGTCGAATATACCTTCGATCGGTATAACAAAATGTACAATAAAAATTTTATAGCCGAAAACTTCGGTAAGGAAGAAAACGAGCGCGTGGAGCGGTTTATCAAAGACGCGTACAAGGCACATAAGAAGAGATAAATCAGCAGGAGAATTGAAAATGACTGTATTTATGTTGATAATTGAAGCACTTGCCGCCTGCCTGTTTGTGCTATTGCCGTGCGTTATCGGCATCTCAAACGGAGCGGTGAATCTCATCTGTTTGTATGAAAAAAAGTACAGCAGCGTGTGGTCGAACTTGGACTGATTACGGAAAAGAAGATCAAGCGCAACGCTATGTTGTTCAATATCTGGCTGCCGTTTTTCATTGCATTTGTGTTAACGTCGGTTTACGCCGTAAACGGCGCAAGGGGCTTTTGGGACGGCTTTTGGCAAATTCTCATTATCATAATGACAGAAGGGCTTTTTGACCGCCTGTTTATAGACTTTTTCTGGGTAAACCGCACGAATGCGTGGACGATTAAAGGCACCGAGGATTTGAACCCGTATATTTACGGCAAGACGCTTATCATGAAATGGTTATACACCTTGGTCGGTTATCCCATCCTCGCCGCAGGCTTTGCCGCGCTGATGTCGCTACTAATAAAATAATCATCTGCCGTCAAGGAGTGACCGCTTCTTGACGGTATTTTTTTGAAATTTTATTAAAAACCTCTTGACAAATATATCGGAAGGTGATATAGTTATGTCAATATCCGATATATCGTTACTCGATATAAAGATAGTCGATGTATCGGCAAACGATAA
The DNA here is from genome assembly GCA_902799325.1 of uncultured Ruminococcus sp. GTDB lineage: Bacteria > Bacillota > Clostridia > Oscillospirales > Acutalibacteraceae > Ruminococcoides. Next base: position 21,162 of record CADCAD010000053.1, read on the forward strand.
GAGGTGATTTTATGGCAAAGCAAGGCGCACTTACCGAGCCTGTATATTACATTCTGCTTTCACTGCTCACGCCGATGCACGGCTACGGTATTATGCAGAACGTAAAAAAGCTGACAAACGGCAGAGTGAACATCGGCGCTGGCACGCTCTACGGAGCGATCAACACACTGCTCTCAAAGGGCTTTATCGCGGAGTATAAAAGCGATCCGTCCAAAAAGGAATACATCATTACCGAAGAAGGACGAGGTGTTTTATCCGCGGAATTATCCAGATTAAAGGAGCTTGTGAAAAACGGAGAGGAAATTTTGGAGGGTACAAATGAGTAACAAAGAAATGATGAAAAAAACCAAGCTGTTCTTTTCTCTTGAAAAAGAGCTTAATTACATCAACGAGATGAACAAAGAAGGCTGGAAGCTTGTTTATATCAAGGGCGGCTGTGTTTATCATTTCGAGAAAACGGAGCCTGACGAGTACTTTACCATCCTTCACGCCGCCACAAAAGAAAAGGTGATGGAGATATCCGCCTTTGCCGCTCAGTGCGGTTATCAATCAATCCCGCATACGATGGACGGCTACGGAGATTTCCTTTATCTCACGGGAAAGAAAGCGGAGGTATCGCCCGAATTTGTCTGCGAGGGCCCCGAAAAAACAGAAAGCGCGAAAAGAATCTATCACCGTTTCCGCACGCTCAGCATTGTTTTCGTTGTGATTTCGCTTTTCCTGATGTATCAGGCAGGTTTTATGATCGGAACGAGAATGGCTGATCCCGATGCTTCGGTTGTGCTTACCGTGATCTGCGTACTGTTTACGCTGTTTGCGGCAGCGTATCTCGCTATGTGCGTGTATGTGTTGGCGCTGACCGCCAAGGCGCGCCGCAGCTTTAAGCAATTGCAGAGCGAAAGTGAAATCTATGAGTAAAAGGACGTGTATCAATGAACTATCCGATATACATGATTATCTTTTTCTTGATATTGTTTACTATCATTTTTTACGCCACATCCAATTCAAAAATAGCCGAAAGGAAAATGACTATGATTATTTTATCTAAAGACAAGACAAAATGCGCGGAGTACAACCGAATTACCGTGCAGAGAAGCTACGCCGGCAGTAAGGATAAGAAGTACGCCGTAGTTGGCTGCGTCAATCACCATGACGATATACTTGAATATTATCCCGACAAGGAATCCGCAGTGAAGGAGCTTGAAAAAATTTTTGCCGCTTACCAAAACGGCGAAAAGACCTATACTTTATAAAAGATAACGGACGAAGATGAGCTTCATCATCTTCGTCCGTTTTCTTTTTTTGTGTTTTTCACTTGACAAGTTATGGTTTATCTGTTATCATAAGTATGAAAAGTATGAAATAACATACTTTTGAAAGGAGCGTTTTTTATGGCAAAACCGAAAGGTAAGAATGCGTGGACGGTTACTGTCGGCACAAAGGGGCAGATTGTGCTGCCCAAGGAAGCAAGGGATATGTTCGATATCAATCCCGGCGATACCTTGATTATCTTAGGAGACAAGGAACGCGGATTAGCGATTCCTCGCAAGGATCAGTTTGCCGATTTCTTCGGAATAGTTTTCGGCAAATAAGCAAGGAGTGAAATATTATGCCAAGTGTATTTGGAATCCCTCTTATCGGATTTATTCAAATGGTTTTCGGAACAGGTATTATCGTTTTTTTATTGATCAAATTCCTGACCCGTCCAAAAAAGAACAAAAAGGACGAGTATATCATCAATGATGTTCATATCGTCGTCGGCAACGGAACAGAGCAGGAGCATCAGAACGTCTACATCAAAAACGGCTTGATCACGGAAATCTCCGAGCAGCCGATTCAAAAGAAGAACGTTCAGGTCATCGACGGCGCGGGCAAAACGCTGATGCCCGGTCTGATTGACAGCCATATTCATATTCAGGGCGGCTTTTCCTGTCACAACGAAGAGGAGAGCGACGTTTTCCTGAATGAGAGAATGCCGCAGATTTTCCAAGAAGGCGTGCTGCCCTACGGTATCACAACGATAAAAGATTTAGACGCACCGAAGCATTTTATCTATAAGCTACGTGATAAAATCAGATCGGGCGAGATCGAGGGTCCCGAGTTATTGATAGTAGGTCCGAACTTTACGGCTCCCGACGGGCATCCTGCCAATACTCTCGGCTCCAACAGCGAATGGGCAAGGTCTGAGATGGCGATTGAGGTCAATACTCCCGAACAGGTTTCCGCAGGAATTAAAGAGCTTAAAGAAGCGGGCGTTGATTTTTTGAAATTCACCTATCAAGGCGGCGACTACTGGTATTTTGATAATAAGCTGACGATTCAAAAAATCGACAAAGAGCTGATGAAGCAGATCATCCGCGAGGGTAAGGAAAACGGTTTGAACTCTACCGCTCACGTTTTTAATTATGACGATGTAAAGGAGCTGCTGGAAGCTGGCATCTACGGCATAGAGCACGGCATTCTTGACAGAGATATTGAACCCGATGATCCAATTGTTGCACTTTGGAAGAAATCAGGCGCGCACTTTGTTCCGACCGTCAACGCCATGACATACGAGAAAGACCCGACGAGAATGGAACACAGCATACACAATCTCAAGGTGCTGTACGACGCTGGTATTCCAATTGCTATGGGCACTGATAATATGTTTGAGCAGATGAGCGGCGAGATTGAGCACAAGGAACTTGCTTACTATGTCGAAGCGGGACTGACGCCGATGCAGGCTATCGTGCTCGCTACGAAAAACGGCGCGGAGCATCTCGGAATCGCCGACAGAAAAGGACAGATAAAGGTAGGTATGGAAGCGGATTTGATTCTGCTTGACAAGAACCCTGCCGAGAACATCTCTAACATTCAGTTTATCGACAGAGTGTTCTTAAAAGGCAAGATAGCTTATTCTCAGAAGCCCATTCAGTCCTTTGATATTCCCGACTATACCTACCCCGAGGGCTTGGTTTCCGCCGAGTATGTCAGCACGGACGGCACGCAGCGCCGTGTGATCAATTATGACCGTTACGAGAGCGAACAGATCATCACTCAGACCACCTATAAGAACGGTGAAAAGTGGGCAGAGGAGGAATTCACCCTTGAGCGCAGCCTTTCCGCGACAAAATGGGCATACAGCCGCCCGTCCGACAATACCGAACTCAATGCTGTTAAGGAAAACGGCGTGATAAAGATGACTGGCAGCTTCAAGGGTAAGCCGCAGGACAAGAGCTTCCAGATCGGCGACGGTCTGTGGTATCAAATGATGGATATGTGCTTCCCTGCTTTTGCTCATTCGAAGCTTGACGAGATCCTATTCTATCCGATTGGCACAGGCGATAACCGCGGTGCAATGTCGCTCGGTGAATTCGCAGCCAAGAAAATCGGTACTGAGGAAGTTAGTATTGATGACAAAACCTATTCCTGCATCAAAATCAGCATGGTGCTCACAATGTTCTCTTGGGCTTGGACGGGGCTATTCTGGGTTGATACTGCAACCGGGCAGTTAGTTCAAAGCGGTGTTAAAAAAGGAAATAAAGAAAAAATAGAATGGCAGTTAAAGGAATTGACCTATAAATAATACCGTTTCGCATCTTGCCGACGATTTTTGCACCTTATAACAAAATCTATTTTCAAAAACAAATAATAATCTATACAAAAACGCCGCCAAGCAGGAGCTAATCCCGTTTGACGGCTGTTTTTTAATTAGTCTGCTTTTACTTTCTCGTTTAACTCCTGAATTCTTTTCTTCATAGCGAAATACTGGCTGAACCAGATGAAGAAATAAATGAAGAAGAAAATTGCGATATAACCCGCGATACCC
>CADCAD010000054.1:0-11923 GCA_902799325.1 uncultured Ruminococcus sp.
GCTCAAAGTGGGCAAACTCAAATGCGTCGTGGCCACAAGCAGTCTGGAACTCGGCATCGACATGGGTTCGGTGGATCTGGTCATCCAGTTGGCGCCGCCGCTGTCGGTGTCGTCCGGCCTGCAGCGCGTGGGACGAGCCGACCACCGCGTGGGCGGGGTGTCGCATGCACTCATCTACCCGGTGACGCGCGAACAGATCATCGGCGCCGCCGCGAGCGTCGAAAGCATGCTCGCCGGCGCCATCGAGCCGCTGCGTGTGCCCAACAGCCCACTCGACGTGCTCGCGCAGCAGACGGTGGCCGCCGCGAGCCTCGAGCCGATCAGCGCCGATGCATGGTTCCGCACCGTGCGCCGCGCCGCCCCGTACCGCACGCTGCAGCGCGACATGTTCGACGCCGTGGTGGGCATGGTCACCGGCGCCTATAACGGTGAGGAGTTCTCCGCGTTCCGACCCCCACTCGTGTTCGAGGAGGAATCCGGCATGCTCGCCGCCCGCCAAGGGGCGCAGCGCCTCGCGGTGACCAGTGGCGGCACGATCCCCGACCGCGGTCTCTACACGGTGGTGCTTCCCGAAGGGGAGGCCGGTACGGGCCCGCGGCGCGTCGGCGAACTCGACGAGGAGATGGTGTATGAATCGCGCGTCGGTGACATCATCACCTTGGGCACCACATCCTGGCAGATCCAGGAGATCACCAACGACCGTGTGATCGTGCTGCCGGCCCCCGGGCGCAGCGCGCGCCTGCCGTTTTGGCATGGCGACGGCGACGGCCGCGATTACCGTTTCGGTCTGGCGCAAGGCCAATGGGTGCACGACGTGGCGCAGGGGCTTGTGGGCGCCGGCCAGACGCACCCCGATGCCCCGCACGCCCCCGGCCCGCGCTTCACGAATGCCGTGCAGGCCCGCCTTGTCCAAGATGGCCTCGACGCCAACGCCATCGACAACCTGGCACGGCTGCTGGCCGAGCAGCGCGCCGCCACCGGCGTGGTGCCCGACGCCACGCATGTGGTGATCGAACGCTGCCGCGACGAGGAAGGCGACTGGCGCATCGTCGTGCACACGCCATTCGGCAGGCGCGTGCACGAGCCATGGGCGCTCGCGATCAACGCCCGGTTGTTGCAGCGCTATGCCGTTGACGGGCAGATCTATGCGGCGGATGACGGCATCCTCATCCGTCTGCCAGACGGCGACGGCCGTATCGACATCGCGTCGCTCATCGCGTTCGACCCCGACGACATCCAACGCATCGTCGAAGCGCAGGTCTCGGGCAGCGTGCTGTTCGCCGCACGGTTCCGCGAGTGTGCGGCACGCGCGCTGTTCATGCCGCGCACCGACCCCGGCAAACGCGTGCCATTGTGGCAGCAACGTCTGCGGGCGGCGCAACTGCTCACGGCGGCGCGCGCCCACAAGAATTTCCCCTTGTTGTTGGAAACCGCGCGCGAATGCCTGCAGGACGTCTACGACGTGCCCGCCCTGCGTGAGGTGTTGACCCGCATGCAGGCGGGACTGATCGATGTGCATGACGCGGAGACGGCCGTGCCGTCACCCATGGCCGAGCATCTGCTGTTCGGGTTCGTGGGGTCGGTCATGTACCAATACGATGTGCCGCAGGCCGAACGCAATGCGCAGCTGTTGTCGATGGATCCGCAGGTGCTGGAACGTCTGCTCGGATCCGATGATGTGTCTTCGGTGCTCGACGGCGGCGTGATCGATGCGGTCGCGGCCCAACTCGCCGAGCGCACGTTCTGGAACGACCTCGACGACGGCGATGTGCGCGGGCGTGTGCACCGCTATGCGGTGACGCACGTGCCGTTCACCGCCGACCAGATGATCGCCGATCTGGGCATGCCCGCACAGGCGGCGGTCCACGAACTTGACGAGCTACATGCGTCCGGGCAGATGCTCACCGGCAGGTTCGACGACCGGCTTCCGGTGGATGCGCCGCAATGGGTGCATGTCGATGTGCTCAAGCGCATCCGGTCGAAATCGCTCGCCAAGGCCCGCAAAGCGGTCAAACCCGTGGAACCGGCGCAATTCCAGTCCTTTGTGCTTGACCGGCAGGGTGTGGGATCCCTTGGTGGCGAACGCTACGAAGGCGTGGATGGCGTGATGCGCGTCGTGGAGCAGCTCGAAGGTGTCAGTCTGCCCATCAACGTATGGGAGGAATCGGTGTTCCCGGTGCGTGTGCGTGATTACCGGCCTGCGCTGCTGGACGAACTGATTGCCAGCGGCGAGGTGGTGTGGACTGGCGCCGGCCCGGCCGCCGGCAAGGAGCGGTTGGGGGCAGTGGCGTTCTATCCGTTCGATTCGGTGCAATTGCAGGTGCATTGCGCATCGCACGCCAACACACCGTCCGGTGAGGGGCCCCAGCCGGAAAACGAGATGGGTATGGCCGACGCCATTGTGCGGGTGTTCGAGGCAGGTGGCGCCTATGCGGCAAACCAGCTCGAGCAGCGTGCCCGCGTGATATGGGAACAACACCCTGAGTCGATGATCGAGCCCGCAACAGGCGAATTGGTGGCGGCGGGATGGTCGACTGCCGCGTTCGAAGACGCATTGTGGGGAGGCGAATTGGTGGCGGCGGGATGGTCGACTGCCGCGTTCGAAGACGCATTGTGGGGATTGGTGCGCGAGGGCCGCATCACCAACAGCGCATTCGCCGTGGCCCGTGCGGCAGCCAGTGGCACGGTGAGCGCACGCATGCCATCCTCCTCGCGTAGGCGCGCACGCGTACGCATCGCCCAACCCGTGGCGCTCACGGGGCTCTGGTCGCTGGTCACGGCGGCCGGAGAGCCATGCACGCCGGAAGAGCGGACGATCGACTTGGTGGATATGCTGTTGGACAGATACGGCGTGGTCAGCCAACCCGTCGTCGAGCGGGTGGGGATCCCCGGTGGATTATCCGCCATCTACCCGGTGCTCAAACGCATGGAAGAGCAGGGCATCCTGACACGCGGCATGTTCGTGCGCGGGTTTGGCGCGGCCCAATTCGCCCAACGCGAGACGGTGGATGTGCTGCGCGAGTATGCGAACGGCCCGTCGAGCACGGTGGCCGTGGACGCAACTGATCCCGCCAATATGTACGGTTCGGCCATCGCATGGCCAGCGCCCATCGAAATGACCGCCGAGCAGCACGACGCAGCCGGGGCACAGTCTGGGACCGCCGCCAAACCGATACGCAAAGCCGAATCGTATGCCGTGATACGCGGTGGCGAGGTACTGCTGTACATCGGCGTGAAATCCGGTCGCCTGGTCATGTTCACGGGGGTGGAGTCATTGCAGGAGCAGGCGTGCAAGGCGTTTGCGGACATGCTGCACCGCCACATGGGCGGAAGTGTAACACTCAAGGATTGCAATGGCGTTCCGCTCACCCAGCGCAGTGGCGTCACCGTGGCGCTACGGGCAGCCGGCTTCGCTCCTAGCCCGCAAGGCATGAAGCTCTATAGGTGAAGTTCCGCATGCTGTGAGCAAAAGCGGGGAAGGAACACGGTGCGAGCGGCCGTACAATGACTGGCGCGACATTGCGGTGTGCGCAGATGGCACACCCCCAACACGAGAGGACGTGCGCCTTGACCACCATGCTGCTCGCGCTGCTACCAGCTGTATTCCTTGGATCCAACAGCATCATCACGGCAAAGATCGACGGCAAACCGAGTCAGGGTACCTTGGGCACCACCATCGGTGCACTGCTGTTCGCCATTGCGGTGTCGCTGTGCTATGTGGTGCCCCACGCCGGCTGGGCCTTCGCCTACAATCCACGCATCTGGGTCGTGGGGCTGTGTTCGGGAGTGTTCTGGACAATCGGCTCGTTCGGGCAGTATTCCGCACTCAAACCCCTCGGTGTATCGGTCGCCATGCCCATCTCCACCGCTGGTCAAGTGGTCGGCAACGCGCTCATGGCCGCCATTGTGCTGGAACAGTGGACCACGCTCCATGTGTGGGCCGTGGGCATGCTCGCCATCATCCTCGTGACCGACCTCAAAAGCGGCTTGGTGGCGACCGATATGGAGGTGGCGCAAATGCTCCAGAAGTCCGGCAAGCCGGTGGTGCTCTGCGTCAACAAGTGCGACGCCGTGGGCGAGGTGCCGATGGAGTTCTATGAGTTCTACAACCTCGGGCTGGGCGAGCCTGTGGCGGTTTCCGCCGTGCACGGTCACGGCTCGGGCGATTTGCTCGACCGCGTGTTTGAGCACCTTGACGGCTTTGAGGACGCCGTTGACACCGACATGGTGATAAACGTCGCCGTCATCGGCAAGCCCAACGCGGGCAAAAGCTCGCTGATTAACAAGATAACCGCCGAGGAGCGCTGCATTGTGTCGGACATCGCAGGCACCACGCGCGACACGATTGACACGCTGGTGGAGAACCGCTTCGGCAGGTTCAACTTCACCGACACCGCCGGGCTGCGCCGTCAGAGCCGCATTTATGACGACATCGAAAAATACAGCATCCTCCGCGCCAAGATGGCGATTGAGCGCAGCGACGTGTGCGTCATCATGATTGACGCCACCGAGGGCGTCACCGAGCAGGACACCAAGGTGGCAGGCTTGGCGCACGACGCAGGCAGAGCGTGCATCTTGGCGGTCAACAAGTGGGACGCCGTGGAAAAGGACGGCAAGACCATGCAGGAGTTCCAAAAGAAGCTCGACGCGGACTTTGCGTTCATGTCCTACGCGCCGCAGGTGTTCATCTCGGCAAAGACCGGGCAGCGGCTGGACAAGCTGTTCGAGCACATCCTGCTCTGCTTTGAAAACACCAACCGCCGCATCCGCACCGGCATGCTCAACGAGCTGCTGGCGCAGGCGACAACGCGCGTGCAGCCGCCGAGCGACAAGGGCAAGCGCCTGAAAATCTTCTACATGACGCAGGCAGGCGTCAAGCCGCCGACGTTCGTGTTCTTCTGCAACGACAAGGAGCTGTTTCACTTTTCCTATCAGCGCTACCTCGAAAACCGCATACGCGAGGCGTTTGGGCTGGAAGGCACGCCCGTGAAAATCATCATCCGCGAAAGGGGAGATAAGTAGTGCTCGCCGTACTCTGGAATTCGTTTCTCACCAACTGGTATCTGTTTGCGATAGCCGCCCTGATTGCCTATCTGCTGGGCAGCATCAACCCGGCGGTGATTGTTACCAAGGTTGTCACCAAGGGCAAGCAGGACATCCGCAGCATGGGCAGCGGCAACGCAGGCTTCACCAACGTGCTGCGCTCGGTGGGCAAGGTGCCTGCCATCATCACGATTGTCTGCGACGCGCTCAAGTGTATCGCGGCGGTGTTCATCGCCTATTTTCTCTTTGTGCAGTTCGCCGTGCTGCCGTGCAGGGACGCATGGTTTGCGCAGTGCTACTTCACCTGCGTCAAGTTCTTTGCAGGCGTGTTCTGCATCCTCGGTCACTCGTTTCCGGTGTATTTCCGCTTCAAGGGCGGCAAGGGCATTGTCACAGCGGCAGCGCTCATGCTCGCGTCCGACTGGCGCGCGTTTTTGCTGATTCTCGCCACGTTCCTGCTGGTGTTCATCATCAAGCGCATCATCTCGCTGGCAAGCATCTGCGGCGCCGTCATGTACGCGCCTGCCACCTTTGCGGTGACGTTTGTGTTTGACCATCTGCTCCGCCAGCCGTGCCTGTGGTATGTGCTCATCACCACCTTCTGCGCCCTGCTCATCGGCATTTTCGCCATCGCCAGGCACCACGAGAACATCAAGCGCCTGCTCAACGGCGAGGAAAAAGCTATCCACGCCGCGAAGTGAATTTTTGAATTTGGAATTTAGAATTATGATTGCGTAATTTTGATAGGATATCGGCTCTCCGGCGCAGGAGAGCCGATTATTATTCTTTGGCAGGGTAATACCATTTCCCAATTTCCATTTTCAATTTCATATTGTGCTTCCGGGGAAAATGATGTATAATAAGGATAACAAACGACAAAAGGTGATACTATGCTGAAAACGTTAGCAGTACATGTCCGGGGCTTCATCAAGGAATCGGTGGCGACGCCCCTGTTCATGATACTGGAAGTCCTGATGGAAATGCTCATTCCGCTGCTGATGAGCTCCATGATTGACAACGGAATCCAAAACCCCTCCGGCCCCGACATGGGGCACATTATTCTCATGGGCGCCCTCATGCTGCTGTGCGCGCTGCTGGCGCTGCTGGGCGGAGCGATGGGCGGAGTGTTCGGCGCCAAGGCGTCGGCAGGCTTTGCGCGCAATCTACGCAGCGCCATGTTTGAGAACATCCAGACCTTCTCCTTTGCGAACATCGACAAGTTCTCCACCGCAGGGCTTGTGACGCGCATGACAACCGACGTCACCAACCTGCAAAACGCCTATCAGATGATTTTGCGCATTTGCTTCCGCGCGCCTGTCAGCCTGATTGTCGCCATGACCATCACGATGATGATAAACTGGCAGCTCGCCAGCATTTACCTGATTGCCGTGGCGTTTTTGGCGGTGGTGCTGTTCTTTTTGATTCGCAAGACCTACAAGACCTTCTCGCAGGTCTTTGAAAAATATGACGAGCTGAACGCGAGCGTGCAGGAAAACGTCAGCGCCATCCGCGTTGTCAAGGCGTTTGTGCGCGAGCACCACGAGATTACCAAGTTCGAGCGCGCCACGCTGAATTTGTACGCCCTCTTTTTGAAGGCGGAAAAGATGATGGTGTCGGTGTCGCCCTTGATGATGATTACCATCTACGGCTCGATTATCGCCATCAGCTGGTTCGGCGCCAACATGATTGTGGCTGGCGACTTGACCGAGGGCGAGCTGACGAGCATGCTGACTTATTGCATGAACATTCTGATGAACCTCATGATGATCGCTTTCATCTTTGTCATGCTCACCATGAGCCTTGCCAGCGGCAAGCGTATTGCCGAGGTGCTCAAAGAAACCGCGACCATTCAAAACCCGGAGCACCCCGACCGCGAGGTGCCCGACGGCAGCATTGACTTTGAAAACGTTGTGTTCAGCTACAGCCAAACCAGCGAGCGCCCGGTGCTGCAAAACATCAACCTGCATATCCGCGCAGGCGAAACCATCGGCATCATCGGCGGCACAGGCTCCTCCAAAACCAGCCTGATTAACCTCATCGGCAGGCTCTATGACGTCAACGAGGGCGTTGTCAAGGTCGGCGGCAAGGACGTGCGCAGCTACGACTTAGAGGTGCTGCGCGATAAGGTTTCGGTGGTGCTGCAAAAGAACGTGCTGTTCTCCGGCACCATTCTCGACAACCTCCGCTGGGGCAACGAGAACGCAAGCGAGGAGGAATGTATCGCCGCGTGCAAGCTTGCCTGCGCCGACGAATTCATCGAGCGCTTCCCCGACGGCTACCATACCAAAATCGAACAGGGCGGCGCGAATGTGTCGGGCGGACAAAAGCAGCGCCTTTGCATTGCGCGCGCGCTGCTCAAGAAGCCGTTGATTCTGATTCTCGACGACTCCACCAGCGCGGTTGACACCGCCACCGACGCCAAAATCCGCCAAGCCTTTGCCGATGAAATCCCAGACACCACCAAGCTGATTATCTCCCAGCGCGTCTCCAGCGTGGAACACGCCGACCGCATTGTGGTGATGAACCACGGCGAAATCGACGACGTGGGCACGCACGACGAGCTGATGGAGCGCTGCAAAATCTACAGCGAAACCTACATCGCGCAAACCGTCGGCAACGGCGACTTTGACAAGAAAGGAGGTATGTAACATGCCGGCACCCACCCCCGGAAGGCGCAGGAACATCCAGCCGCGCGCCAAGCTTGACAACCCCAAGCAGAGCTTTCAGACCTTCAAGCGCCTGCTCGCGCTCGTCTTTAAACGCTACAAGGTGGCCATGATTTTCGTGTTTGTCTGCATTATTGTCAGCGTGCTGGCAAGCGTGCAGGGCACACGCTTCCTCCAGAACTTGTTTGACGACTACATCACCCCCTTGGTGCAGCAGGTCGCCGACGGACAGCAGGCGGACTTTCAGCCGCTGCTGCTCGCCATCGGACAGGTGGCGCTGTTCTATCTGCTCGGCGCCGCGGCAACCTATGTGCAGTCGCGCATCATGATATATGTCACGCAGGGCACCATGCGCGATATCCGCAACGATATCTTCCGCCACATGGAAAGCCTGCCGATTCAATACTTTGACACCCACACCCACGGCGACATCATGAGCGTCTATACCAACGACGTCGACACCCTCCGCCAGATGATAAGCCAAAGCATGACGCAGGTGTTCAACTCCGTCATCACCATTGTGGCGGTGCTCGTCAGCATGTTCACCCTCAGCCTGCCGCTGACCTTGCTCACGCTCCTCATGGTGGGCGTGATGATGTTCGTCTCCAAAACCCTCGCCGGAAAAAGCGGCAAGAGCTTTGTCGCCCAGCAAACCGACCTCGGCAAGGAGAACGGCTATATCGAGGAGATGATGAACGGTCAAAAGGTCGTCAAGGTGTTCAACCACGAGAAGCGCAACATCGAGGACTTCAACGCCCTCAACGAGCAGCTTTTCGACAGCTCCTACCATGCGAACATGTTCGCCAATATCATCATGCCCGTCAACGGTCAGCTCGGAAACGTCAGCTATGTGCTGTGCGCCATCGTCGGCAGTATCCTTGCCGTGACCTGTCAGGGCGTGCCCGTGCTGGGCTTGTCGCTCGGCGCGCTGGTCAGCTTTTTGACCTTCAACAAGAGCTTTTCGCACCCCATCAGCCAAGTCAGCCAGCAGTTCAACTCGATTGTCATGGCGCTTGCCGGCGCCGACCGCGTGTTTGCGCTGCTCGATGAAAAGAGCGAGGAGGACAACGGCTATGTCACCCTCGTCAATGCCGAATACAAGGACGGCAAGCTCACCGAAACCGACAAGCGTACCGGCATCTGGGCGTGGAAGCACACCCATCAGGCGACAGGCGAGGTGGAATACAAGCTACAGCAGGGCGACCTCGTCATGGACGATGTGGACTTCGGCTACACCGACGACAAGCTGGTGCTGCACCATATCGACCTCTATGCCAAGCCCGGACAGAAGATTGCCTTTGTCGGCTCCACCGGCGCGGGCAAAACCACGATTACCAATTTGATTAACCGCTTTTACGATATCCAGGACGGCAAAATCCGCTATGACGGCATCAATATCAACAAGATAAAAAAGGCAGACCTGCGCCGCTCGCTCGGCATTGTGTTGCAGGAAACCAACCTGTTTTCCGACACGATTATGGAGAACATCCGCTACGGCAGGCTGGACGCCACCGATGAGGAGGTCATCGCGGCGGCAAAGCTCGCCAATGCCGACAGCTTCATCCGCCAGCTCCCCGACGGCTACAACACCGTCATCAAGGCGGACGGCGGCAACCTCAGCCAGGGACAGCGGCAAATGCTCGCCATCGCGCGCGCGGCTGTTGCCGACCCGCCGGCGCTCATTCTCGACGAGGCGACCAGCTCCATCGACACCCGCACCGAAAAGATGGTGCAGGAGAGCATGGATAAGCTGATGAAGGGCAGAACCACCTTCGTCATCGCGCACCGCCTGTCCACCGTCAAAAACTCCGACTGCATCATCGTGCTCGAACAGGGCAGAATCATCGAGCGCGGCACCCACGACCAGCTCCTCGAGCAAAAGGGCAAGTATTACCAGCTCTACACCGGCAAAGCCGTAAGCTAGAGTCTTAATGCGTAATGATAAAACAATAGGACTGACCAAATCCCCAACGGGATTGTGTCAGTCCTTTGCTTTTTGTTGTATTATAATGAAGGATGATGGATAATGCGGCAAAGCCGTCATTCATGTGCGCAGCATTACAAATCAGGTGCGGACAGCGTCCGCCCAACATTTTCCAATTTCCAATTTCCATTCAATTAAGTGGGGCTAAATATCAAAAATGCAATAATCAAACGCGTTGATGACGGTTGTGTTGCCCTTTTGGGATTTTTGCGGAATATGGAAGCCGTAGTTGCGGTGGACGTGACCGTGCACAAAATAGGACGGCTCATACCTGTCCAGCAGGGTGTTGAAGCACTCAAAGCCCCGGTGCGGCAAGTCCTCCAAGTCGTTCAGCCCGAACGCCGGGGCATGTGTCAGCAAAATGTCAAAGCCGTGGCTTTTCCTCAGCCGGGACGTAAAGCCCTTGACGCGCGACTTCATCTGCCGCTCGGAATACATATATCTGCCCGGGCGATAGCGATAGGAGCCGCCGAAGCCCAAAATGCGCAGACCGTTCACCTCCACCAGCCTGCCGTCGGCGCAAATGCAGCCCTCCGGCTCGCGGCGGAAGTTATCGTCGTGGTTGCCGTGCACATACACCAGCGGACAATGCGCCAGCGTCACCAAAAACTCAATATACTCGGGGCTGAGGTCGCCGCAGGACAAAATCAGGTCAAATTCGTCCAGCCTGCCCGGCTGATAAAACTTGTAGAACCGGTCGGAGGGAACATCGGCTACAGCCAAAATTCTCATAGCTCAACCTCCGCTTCCTGCTTTGCCTGACGGACGCCCACCGTTTCCACCGTCGATTTGCCCATGTCGGTCAGCTCCTCATACAGCGGAATACTGCCCTCCACGTTGTCCACCAGATAGTCCATGTTGATAATCTCCTCCAGCGTCAGCTCGGTTTGTCCTTTGCCGATAATCTCGCCGCTCTGGGTGTAAAACGGCGTCAAAAACGGTGTCCCGCCGTGGTGGATAATGCTGCTGCGGAAGTAGTCGGCAAACCGCCGTGACGCCAGCGGCAGCGCCGGTGCGTATTCAATGTCCACCACGCCTGCCGACATGCCCCAATAGTAGTTGAGGGCGCGCGCGGTGTTGTCATATTCATCTTTCACAGTCTTGTCCAGCACGGCGCGCAAGAGCTTTTCATAATACACGCCCCACTTCCAAACAGGCACGGCAAGCAGCTCGGTTTTGTCGCCGTCCACATGCGACAGCCCAAAGCTCAGGCGGTCGTCCTCGGTAAAGCGCGCGGTGTCCTGCGAGGAAATCAAATGGATATTTTGCCGGTTAAGCGCGTCAGCCGCTTCCTTGGCGCCCTTGACCGCCGACCATTCCAGATAGACCTTTGAGCCGGGATTCGCCATCTGCGCGCCGAGCGCAAAGGCGTTGATGCCGGCAATCTGTCCGTAAATCGGGTAGTCGCAGACATAGCCCAGCCGTCCGCTTTGCGTCAGCGAACCTGCCAGCAGTCCCAGAATAAACTTCACCTCATACATGCGCGTGTAGTAGGTGCGCAAATAGCGGTGCGAGGTGTTCAGCGAGCAGTTCATCACGATGATGTCGGGGTGCTCCACCGCCGTGCGCAGCGAAGCCTGCAGCATGCGCGGCGAGGTGGTAAAAATCAGTGTGCAGCCGTCGGCAATCGCCTGCTCCAGCACCTCGGGCGTGTCGGTTTCGCCGTCGCTGATGTACACCTGCGTTTCCACATTGTCGCTCAGCGCGGTCTGGGCATACTTTCTGCCCGCCTCATGGTCAAACACCCAGCCGGACTTTTCGGGCAGGGCGTCATACACAAACGCCGCCTTCAGCTTGGCGGGCTTGACAATCGGCAGCACCTTGGACAGCACCGACTGCTTGATTTCCTTTTCCTCCGCCGGAACGGTTTTCAGCTCAATCGCCTCGTTCTGCTCGTTTAGGGCGACGTCCTCCCACATCTTTTTGAGGTTGCTCTCGATGTCGTCGCTGCTCTCCTCCAGCAGCTGCGGATAGCCATACACCTTGATATAGCTCAGCAGCGCGTCGCCCACGGTGGTTTTCAGCTTTTCGCCGCGGTTTTTATAGTACGCCTTTTCAAAGCGGTAATACACGCTGGAAAAGGTAAGCTGCTCTTCCTCGCTCCACTGCTCGTCAAGGGGCTTGTCCATCTCGCGCAGCAGCTCGCGGTAGCTGCCCTTCTTGGAAAATTCAATAAAGTTGATTTTGCTGCGGCGGTTGAACTCCACATACTCCATGTAGAGCTTCACCT
>CADCAD010000054.1:11961-17605 GCA_902799325.1 uncultured Ruminococcus sp.
AGACTGCCGTCGCCGCGGCAATGCTGTACGCGCCGCAGAATTTCAGCACGCTGACGCGCTTGTTGCCCTCCTCCACATAGTAGCGGTGGAGGTATTCATACACCTTAATCGGGTCGCGGATTCCCTCGTTGATGTGCGATTCATACAGCGACTTCCACTTGGCGGCAAACTCGGTGTCCTCGGGCAAAAGCGGCATAAACCCGGGCGAGAACGCGTTCACACGTCCCTCGGTTTTGGTGCCGACAATCAGCTCCATTGGGATTTGCTCCACGCCGAGGTGGATCCCCGATGACGCTTTTTCGGAGGAAATAATGTGGTCAAGCACCGGCAGGGTGGCGCTTTCGCTTTTGACAGGCGCGGCATGCACCTCTCTCTGTCCCATTCGCAGTGCTTCTCTGTATTCGTTTTCAGCAGGCATAGGCGGCTCCTTTCCGTTTTTTCTTTATTATAGCACACCGTTTTTCGTTTGTCCATAACGCAAAGCCGCCGTCCGTTTGCAGCTACAATGTAAATGATAGGTTAGAGCTTATTACAACCTTCTGCCGATCTCAAAATTCTCCCGTTCTCCCAAAATGGGGATTGCGCCGCAGGTGAAAATGTGATACAATAATTGGGAGAAAATGGGGAAAGAGGAATTTTTATGCAATATAAACGGTATACAGCACTCATGCTCTCGGCAGTGCTCGCCGTGTCGACTGTCACGGCGGCAGCGGCACAGCAGGAGGACGCGCCCAAAGCGCCGTCTGTCACCGCCGCTACGCTTGTCGGCGACTGCAACCTCGACGGCAAGGTCAATGTGATGGACGCCACCTTTTTGCAGCGCACGCTGGCTTATGAGGAGCTGCCCGAGGACGCGGCTTGGCTGCGCGTGATGGACACCGACGGCAGCGGCAGGATAACGATTTCCGACGTGACGGAGCTCCAGCGCTACCTCTGCGACATGGACAGCAACCCAATCATCGGCAAGACCTTTGCGGAGGTCTATCCCACCGAGCCTGCCACCGAACCGATAACGGAGCCCGGCACAGAGCCTATTACCGAGCCTGCAACCGAACCTGTAACTGAGCCTATTACCGAGCCTGCAACCGAGCCCGTAACCGAACCTGCAACCGAACCGGTAACAGAACCTGCAACCGAACCGGTAACCGAACCTGCGACAGAGCCTATTACAGAGCCTGCAACCGAGCCCGTAACCGAACCTCCGGCGGAGACGGTGGATACTTTGGCGCTCAACGCCCATGCGGTCACGCTCGGCGACGCGGAATATTACGCACTGCAAGCGCAGACAAACGCGCCGCAGCTAACCTTTGCGTCCGACCGTCCCGACGTCGCTTCCGTAGATGAAAACGGTTTGGTCACCGCGCACACAAGCGGCACCGCGACCGTCACCTGCACCTGCGGCGACTTGTCCGACGCCTGCGTCTTTACCGTCATGCCCACCGCCACCAAGCTGACGCTCAACAAAACCGAGCTGACACTCGGCGTGGAGGAGGGCTACGATTTGAACAGCACCGTCGGCGGCGGCACGGCGGCGTTCCACCGTCCCTACACCTCCGACAATCCTGCGGTTGCCGAGGTCACCCTCAGCGGCGGCTTTGTCACTGCCAAAAAGCCCGGCACGGCGAATATCGCCTGCACGCTGCTCAACGGCACCAAGGCGGTTTGCCGCGTGACGGTTTTGCCCTTGGCGACGTCCATGACGCTCAACCGCACCACGCTCGATTTGGCAAAGAACGAAACCTTTGATTTCAACAGCTCCATTCCGCAGAACACGGCGGCATATCACCGCAAGTATTACAGCGAGGATCCCTCTGTTGTTTCCATACAAAAGTCCGGCGGCTTGGCTACCGGGCTCAAAAAGGGCACCACGCGCGTCTATTGCGAGCTCAACAACGGCACACGCGCCTATTGCACCGTGACGGTGATGGACGATTTGCGCAGCATTATGATTTCCCATCTGCGCGCCCAAATCGGCAAGGGCAACAGCTCCTATGTCAAATATATCAACGCTCATTCCAACCTCGGCGTGTCCACTTCGTTCCCGTGGTGCGCGGTGTTCGCGTGGAGTGCGCTTGACCAGTTTGCCACAAAGGCAGGCAAAAAGAATCCCATCGCGCCGCGCAAGCATGTCAGCGAAATCGTGGTGCAGGCGCGCGCGCTCGGTGCGCACCATTATGTGGCGGACAACAACTACCTGCCCAAGCCCGGCGACCTGTTTACCACCTCGGCGCTCACGCGTCCCGACGACGACGGCAGAGATCACATCGGCTATGTCGAATACGTCGAAACCGACGCCAAGGGCAAGGTCAAGAAGGTGCACACCATCGAGGGCAACTTCGCGTGGGAGGGCAACGGCGCGCTGGATACCTACGTGTGGCGCGGCGAATGGGTGCCCGGCGTGCGCAACGAGTACGGTTCCGCCATCTGCGAATATCTCGATTTAGAGCAGATTTTCAAGGGAAGATAAGTCTGTATTAACGGACAATAAAAAGAAGGGTGGGCTTTGCCCACACCCGGTTATCATGCTGCGGCTGTGATGAAAGCTTCTGCTTTTTCCGCAGTATGACAAATCAGGTGTGGGCGGAGCCCACCCAAAATTTTCCATTTTCAATTTTTCATTTTCAATTTTCAATCGCCCTTGCTCTTGTCATAAAACTTTTTCATGCGCAGGTCGGGGATAATCCACAGAGAGGACATCGCCAGCAACAGCACATAGGCGCCGAAACGGATGGGCGGAATGAACGACACGACAATCGCCGCCGCCTCCAGCGCGATGGTGATGATTTCCTTTTTGGCGGCGCTGACAGCCGAGGAAATCTCCATGCACTCGTGCGAGGAAACAACCGCGTGCTCCAGCAAAATAAACGCGAGCGACTCCGCCAGATTCAGCGCGGCAAACACCGTGGTGGGCACCTGCGCAAAGCCGCTGCGCGCCACCCAGCCCGTGGCAAACGGAAACAGCGACAGCGGAAACAGATAGAGCAAATTTGCCCACATAATTTTGCCGTTGACCTCCTGCGTGATTTGCAGCAGGTGGTGATGGTTTGCCCAGCGCATGCCAATCAGCACAAAGCTGACCGCGTAGCAAAAAACAGCGGCAATATCTTGGCAAGCGAGCCCCAGTCGTCGCCCTCCGGCAGGTCAAACAGCAGCACCACAATGGTGATGATAATGGCGATAACGCCGTCGCTGAACGCTTCTACTCTGCTTTTGTTCATGGCTATGTTTTCTCCTTTTTCAATTGGGCTTTGCCGCAAGCGCTCAGTGCTGCTCGGGCTTGATGTATGTCGATTTGCCGAACGCGATCATCGGCAAACACACCTCGGGCAGCAGGAGCAGTCCGAGGCGGTACAGCCTGCTTTTGCCGAAGCATTTGCCCATGCAGTTGGCGTGCACAATCATGGAAATGATGGTGATGATTGCCGTGGGAATCCCAAAGCCGATTCCCAGCCAGTCGGGAACAGGCTCCAAAATCTCCAGCAGCAGCTCAATCGGCCAGACGATAATTTCGAGGATAAACCAAATATGCGCCATGCCCATGACATGGTGCGAAATGTAAATATTATAAAAAGGTATCAGGGTTTTCCAGCCCTTTTCGCCTGCCTTTTCCAGCACGCGCCACTCGGACACCAGCAGCAGCAGTGCGATGGTGCCGCCAATCACACATTTGACAATAGCGGAAGGGGAGGAGAAGTCGAAATCCAAATAGTCTAAGAATGTATGCATGTCGTGTTCCTCCTGCCTTTTGCTGTGCACATGTGGTAAAGCCGCATATAACCGCCTCCTTTTCGGTGACAAAAATCTTTCTTTTTTTATCTTATCATAAAATCCGCCGCAGGGCAATATATTGTCGACAAAGCCTTGCGAAAAAGCCGTCTCTGCGCTATAACAACAGCAGCGGAGGTGGCTTATGAAACGGTTCAAATTTTTTCAAAAAGACAGCGGCTTTGACACAACGCCGTTTAACCCGGACACACAGCTTGCCGTGGTGCGCGGCTCAATTTGCACCGGCGAAAGGGTGGCAGGCTTTAAGAACAAAAAAGACGGCCGCTTTATCGAGGTCATGCTGATTCGCTCACAAAAGGACTTGGAAACCTTCAAGCAAACCTATCACCTCGATTCCGTCAAAACGGAGTACTGAAACGAAGGCTGTTTCCTATCAGTAATTAGCATAAAGCGTTGCGGAGTGCACCCGCGACGCTTTTGTATTGTAAGAAAAGTCTGACAAAATTCTGCCCGAAGATTGAAAAAATATAGGGAATGTAGTATAATTTTATATCATTATATTCACAAGCAAGGGAGTGCATTTGCGTTGACGCGAGATGAAATCTTAACCGAGCTAATGCTGCAAAGCATCCATATGCGGACAAGCTTTCCCTTTTTCTTTGAAGGAAACATCAGCCGCAAACAGCTCAATAACGCCAAGGCGCGTTTTGCTTATGACGTAGAGGAAAGCAGCGTCATAGGTCTTTACGATACCACTGTTTTCACCTCCGGCAAAGAGGGCTTTCTGTTTACGGACACGGCGGTATATATCAAGCAGACGTCGCAGGATCCCATCAAGCTGTTCTACGGCCAAATTGTTTCGATGGAGATAACCGGCAGCCCCTCCGCGAAGGACAGTGACAAAAAGCTGATTGTCTATCTTCGCAGCGGCGCTGTTCAGCATATTACGACAACGCTCATCCATAAAACGCCCCTGCAAGCCTTCCTCGCCAAGGTCAGCGGCGCTGCCGTCAGCATCCCTCATGCGCAGGAAAAACCGCCTGCGGCAAAGCCGCCGGTGCAGGATTATGCGCCGCCGCGTGTCATTGTTACGCCGGTCAGAACCGCCGGGGCGCCCTCCGAACCGGCGCCGCAAACAGCTCCGGCACAGCCTGCCGAGACGGCGGAGGAAAAGGACAAGCTGCATCCTTACGCCGAGCTGTTGAATCGCTGCGGCAAGGAGATGTTCACCACAAGCGGCGTTTTTCACAAACGCTCGGCGGTGCCGGCACAAATCATCAAAAACGCAAAGGCGGTGTTTGCGCGCGATTTGGTGCCCGAGCGCGTCATCGGTTTTTATGACACCACCTTATTCAAAAGCGGCAAGGAGGGCTTTGTCTTTACGCCCGACGCGCTGTATCTCAAGGAGGTGCTCAGCACGCCGGTCAAGATTGTCTACCGCGACATCACCGATGTCAGCCTGACAGACGAGCCCGAGGACAGCAAGCGCACCATCAACGTGACGGTGCACAATGATTTTTGCTATAAAATCACATCTCTCTCTATCCGCAAAACCGCTTTCGCCGCCTTTTTTGAAGGAAGCCGCCGCAATGGCAAAGCAAAACGGTGAAGGCGACGCGGTGGATTCCGGCTATCCCGCGAACAGCTTTATGGATCATATTTACCGACTGGTATACCGCTATGCCGACTGGATTTGCCCGTCGGGAAGAAAATATGTCTGCCGGCAAATTCCCGAAAATATCTTCCAAGGTGCCAAGGATAAATATGCCGGCAACGCGCAAAGGGAGCTCTGTTTCTTTTTGACCGACACCAGCCTGCTGCGCACCGGCGGAGATATTCGTGTTGTCAAGCGTCAGCCGTGTGCCGTTTTTCAAAACGATTTTCAGCGCTTTGCCCTCCGCTTCAAAGGTGAGAATAT
>CADCAD010000055.1:0-1255 GCA_902799325.1 uncultured Ruminococcus sp.
GCCTGCGGCGTTCACCGAAACGCTGATACACCCCTGCCGCCTGGCGGTGTTAATTTGCGGCAATATCCTCTGCGGCTTTTTCGCGGTCGGAAAACAGTTTGTCTCTGTTTTGTACGGCGCCGAAAAAACCGACGCGTGGGTTTTTGCGTTGATTATCCTCGTGCCGATGTTTCTCAATATGACCAATGCGGTCTGCATCAACGTGCTCGATATCGCCAACAAGCGGCTGGTGCGTTCCTTGGCGCTTACCGCCACCACCGTGGCGAATATCGCCCTGACGATTGTGTTTGTCGGATGGTGGGGGATTCTCGGCGCGGTGATTGCCACCGCCATCACCCTGCTGATCGGCAATGTGCTGATAATCAATTTGTACTACCATTTTAAGTTCAAAATCAGAGTGCTGCACCTGTTTAAAGAGGCGTACAAAGGCATCCTGCCGTTTCAAATCATCGCGGCTGTCCCTGCCTTTTTCCTTGCCCGTCTCATTCCCAATGCGCTGCTCGCTTTTGCGGTGGGAGGCGTTGTCTATGTCGGCATCAGCTTTTTGCTCACCGGCTTGTTCGGACTCAATGAAGCAGAAAAAGCTATTTTAAAGCGAATCACCCGGAGGTTTCACAAATCAAAATGAAGGCATATGTAACAACGCACTGTGTGTGGACAAGCTACGGCTCTGTTTTGCAGGCGCTCGGACTGAAAAAGGCGCTGCTGCGCCTTGGCTGCGAAAGCGAGCTGCTCACTGACAGCCCTCAGCCGGAATACCGCTTGTCATTCCCCAAAAGCGCGAAGGACTTCTATTATTTCCCAAAATACTTTATCCGCCACAGGGCGTTTTCCGACGCGTGCCGAAAAGGAAAAGCGTTTATCGAAAAGAATCTTTCCGTCCGCTGTTTTCCGGGATACAAGGCATTGTGTGAAGCCTATCCCCACGCGGACGTATATATTGCAGGCAGCGACCAAATTTGGCTGCCGTCCGCGGCAAGTCCGCTGTTTTTGCTGGATTTCGTCAAAAGAGAGGGCGAGCGCAAGGTGTCCTATGCCGCCAGCTTCGGTGCGGACGCTATCCCTGCCGACAAGCAAAAAATGTTCGCCGACAGCTTGGCGGACTTTGCCTATATTTCCGTCCGTGAGCAAAAGGGCAGGGAGCTGCTGCGCGGCATCACTGACAAGGAGGTCGGCGTGCATATCGATCCGACTTTTTTGGTCAGCGCCGAAGAATGGCGCACCTATGAACAACCATAGCCCCTAAAGCAGCCCT
>CADCAD010000055.1:1279-13711 GCA_902799325.1 uncultured Ruminococcus sp.
GCCCTATATCCTGCTGTATACCATCTACCGCGACGACAGCCTGAACCATCAGCTGCGGCAGCTCAGCCGCAGAACCGGGTTGCCTGTCTATGCCGTCAAGCCTGCGCCCTCCAAAGCCTATGCGACCAAATCGCTTTACGACGTGGGACCTGCGGAGTTTTTGTGGCTGATTGATCACGCCGCATACGTGGTGACCTCCTCCTTTCACGGCGCCGCGTTTGCCGCGGCGTTTAACAAACAGCTAAGTCTTGTCATCAATCCCAAGGCGCCCTCCCGGCTCGACGAGCTGCGGCAGCGCTTAGGCTTGCCGCTCATCGGCGTAGACGCTCTGGACAGCGCGCCGCCGATTGACTATGCTTCGGTTAACCAACAAACAGAGCAGGCGCGCGCACAGGCGTTAGCCTATCTGAAAAGGGTGTTACAATGAGTATTTCACATGTTGAACAATGCACCAACTGCGGCGCTTGCGTATCTGTTTGCCCGCAAGCTGCCGTCTCCGTTCAAACAGACGCGCTGTTTTACCGCCCGTCGGTGGACAGCACGCGCTGTACAGAATGTGGCTTGTGCGAAAAACGCTGCCCTGTTTTGCACCTGCCCGCAGCGCGTCAGCCGCTGTCGGCGTTTCGTGCCGTGCATCATGATGATGAGGTGATATGGCAGTCCTCCTCCGGGGGTGTGTTTTCCGCGCTTGCCGAGGACATAAAGCAGCGCGGCGGCATTGTGTTCGGCGCCGCCTATTCGGAGGATTGCCGTGCCGTCCGTTTTGCTTGTGACGAGGAGGTCGGATTGGACGCCCTGCGGCGCAGCAAGTACACCGAAAGCCTAACCGGCGAGGCGTTCGCGCAAATCCGCGCGGCGCTGGAACAGGGCAGAGAGGTGCTGTTCTGCGGCGCGCCCTGCCAGGCGGCAGGCTTGCGTTCCTATCTCAACCGTGACTATCCCAATTTAATTGTCTGCGATTTCATTTGCGGCGGATTCCCCTCGCACCAAATGTATGAGGAATACCTGACCGCACTGGAGCAGCAATATCATGCGCCGGTACAATCGGTTAACTTCCGCCCGAAAACCTTTGGCTGGAGAGAATACGCCATTCACATCACCTTTGCCAACGGTAAAGAATATTCCTGTCAGGCTTCGCTGGATCCTTTCTTTTCCGCCTTTTTGCTGCACCGCTGGAACATCAGGGAGAACTGCCTCCAATGCCCGTTCACCGACCGCCATCTGTCCGATTTGACGCTCGGCGACTTTTGGAGAAGCCGCTCTGTCACCGGGGAAGGCGATGCCGACAAGGGCGTTTCGCTGTTGCTTGCCAATACGGAAAAGGGCAAGGCTGCCGTTTCGCTCCTTTCTTCGTCCATGCAAATCAAGGATATCCCCGTTGACAAGGTGCTGTACGCGCTCAAGCCGCATGGCACAGCCGCCGCTTATAGTGATGAGCGCAGGCGATTTATGGAGGAATACCGGCGCAGCGGCGTTGTCCGTGCCGGAAAAGCGCTTGCCGTTGTCAGAGGCAGCGCAGCGTTGAAGGCGCGGGTGAGAGGTGCGCAAAGAAAACGCGTGGCAGCCGCACTGCGCCGTCAAAAATAGTTTACAGCTGATGGAAGGGTTTATATGAAAAACACACATTCAAATTCGGAAAAAGCACCGGCTATTGCCAAAAACAAAAAAATGATTCTCATTGTCATCGCGTGTGTCGTCGTTGTGGCGGCAGCGCTGACGATTACGTTTGCGATCATTCATTCGTCCCAAAACCAAAAGGATGCTGCGACCGCCGACGAACCGGCAGAAACTACCGCAGCCACCGCTGCAGCCTCTGCCTACTCCTTTGACGATGTATCCACCTACAGTATTCCTTTAGGCTTTATGGAACTGCAATATCCCGAACGTTGGAAGGACGCGGTGACGGTTGACGGCGTCGCCGACCACAAGGTGTCCGACAGCTTTACGCTGACCTTTTCCAAGGGAAGCGACAAGCTGTTTGACTTGATTTTCAACGGCTCCGAAGGCGACCGCTGGGGTACCGTCAACACCGAAAGCGGCGCCGCTTCGCTGAACATCAAGACCTATGCCATCAAAACAAACGACGATACGCTCTATCAAATGCAGGAGGATTTGAACGTCATTCTCAACCGCATCGAAAAGGACTACGGCGGTGCCGAAAGCGACGCTTCCAACGGTGACAGCGCGTCGGTTTTTGCCGTTGACGCCGGTTGGGCGACGCTTTATTATCCCCAAAAGTGGGAAAGCAAGGTGACTGTCGATGTGCAGAAAAACAAGGTGTCTTTCCTTCAGGGCAAAACACCGCTGTTTGACATTGGCTATGATACCGGCGAGGGCACGCCGGTAGGCTCCCTTAACGGCAAGCCCGTCACCGTCACGGATTACAAAACAACAACCGATGAGCAAATGGAGATGAAGGAAGACGTCAATGTGATTTTGAATCATCTGCGTGAAAACGCCGCCTTTACCGAATAGCGCGGCATTACAATATATTTCTGCATAAGAATTATCCATCGGAGGAATGAACATGGAACAAAAAAACCTGCAAAGTCCTACCCTTAAGCGTCAGCTCAACCCCTTTCATGTATGGGCAATTGCCTTTGGATGTATTGTCGGTTGGGGCTCTTTCATCAACCCGGGCAAGAAGTTTCTTCCCAATTCCGGCGTGGCAGGAACTGCCATCGCCATGCTGCTCGGCGCGCTGGTCATGATCATCATCGCGTTCAGCTATGCCTATATGGTGCCAAAATATCCCAAGGCAGGTGGCGAGTTCACCTTTGCCAAGCAAAGCTTCGGCAAGCTGACCGCCTACACCTGCGGCTGGTTTTTGGTGGCGGCATATTTAACCAACGTGCCGATGAATTCCACGGCAATCGGCTTGATTGTGGACGGCATCGACGGCGGCGCCGATATTTTGAAATTCGGCTTTCACTATCAAATAGCCGGCTTTGACGTCTGGCTCGGCGAAATTTTGCTCGCCTCATTTATTTTGATTCTATTCGGATTGCTGAATATCCTCGGTGTCAAAAAAGCAGGCATTGTGCAGGTGGTGCTGGCAGGCATGCTGGTGCTGTCGGTCATCACCCTGACCGTTGCCGCCCTGTTCAGCAGCGCCGTTTCACTCGACCATTTGCCTCCGCTTTGGGGCTTTGACAAGGCGGCTGCTGTGGAAGCAGCAACCAACGGCGCCTACCATTCCGTTGACGAATTCGCGCACAGCGGCAGCATGGGCATCATGGCGTCTGTTTTGGCAACCTTTGCCATTGCGCCGTGGGCGTTTGTCGGCTTTGACACCATTCCGCAGGCGGCGGAGGAATTTAAGTTTTCCTATAAAAAGGTCATGGGCATTATGGTGGTGGCAATCGCCTTCGGCTGCTTTGTCTATGTCGCCAACAACACCATCGCCGCGGCTGCCCTTGAAAACTGGCCCGATTTAATCGTCGAATCCTCCTCCACGCCGTGGCTGCTGCTCTCGGCGGCGGAGCGGCTGCTGGGAACGCCCGGCATTGTGCTGGTGGGCATTGCGGTGTCCTGCGCGGTGCTTTCCGGCATCATGGGCTTTTATCTCGCGTCAAGTCGCCTGATGTATTCCATGAGCCGCGAGGGCTATCTTCCGGCTGCTTTCGGAAAGGTGGACAAGCGCTTCGGCACACCGAAAAATGCAATGCTGTTCTGCATCCTCATCTCGCTGTCCGGTCCTGTTTTGGGACGCGAGGCGCTCGGCTGGTTTGTGGACATGTCCGCCATCGGCGCGTCTATCGGCTATTTCTTCACCTGCGCGGCGACGCTGGTGACGATTCGCCGCTTTAAGGACGGAAGTCTTTTGTTGAAGGTCATGGCAATTGCCGGCGTAGTGTTCTCGCTCGGCTTTGCGGTTTTGCAGCTGGTTCCCATCCCGGGACTGGAAGCCGTGCATTTCGGCAAGGAATCCTACATCATGCTGTTGATTTGGATTGTGCTGGGCGTCCTGTTCTATCTGGTGCAAAGAAAGAAAATGGGAAAGCCCGTCGAATAAGCCTAAGCATACTGCATCCGTCGTTTCAACGGCGGATGCTTTTTGATGCTATAAGAAACATATCTATCCCGCCGTTGATGAAACGCTTCCTCAACAAATGCTTTGCCAAAGGCGGGCAAGGGCATCCGCGATGCTTTTTTGACATTTTATTGACATTTTTTTCGACATCATATACAATAAAAAGAGATTGATATCTTTAGGTAGTGATAGCATGGATACTTTTCGTATAGACAAGCTTTTTCCCGGCTGGCGTGTTGTCGGCAGGCTCGGCGCCGGCGGTTTCGGCTCGGTTTACGAGATAGAGCATACCATTTTGGATGAAACGGAAAAATCAGCACTAAAGGTCATCCGCATACCGCAGGATGACAACATGATTCCATATCTGCGCAATTCGGGCTATGATGACGCTCAAATTCGCGGCAGGCTGCTGTCGGACGCCAAAAACGTAATTGCGGAATACAAGAATATCCGCAAGGTCAGCAGCGCGCATGTGGTGGAGTGCAGCGATATCCAGCTCGAGCAGGATCCCGATGGCTTAGGCTGCACGGTCTACCTGAGAATGGAGCTGCTGACGCCGCTGATGGAGCGGCTGAAATACAGCTTTCAGCCGCAGCAGACGGCGATTGCCTTGGGCAAGGATATCTGCAGCGCGCTGGTGGTGTGCGAAAAAATGAAAATCGTACACCGCGATATCAAGCCGCAAAACCTGTTTGTCAACAAAGCGGGCGCCTACAAGCTCGGCGATTTCGGGATCGCGCGTGAAATGGAGCACACCACAGCGGCGACCAAAACAGGCTCCTTTGCCTATATGTCGCCCGAGGTGTTCCACCACCGGCCATACGGCAGCAACGTGGACACCTATTCGCTCGGCTTGGTCATGTACTGGATTCTCAACAACCGCCGCCTGCCGTTCATGCCGAACGGCTCAGCCATTCCGACCGCCTCGGAGGAGGAGCAGGCGGTTATCCGCCGCATCATGGGCGAGCAGCTGCCGCCGCCGGTCAACGGCAGCCGGGAGCTGCAAAGAATCGTGCTGAAGGCGTGCGAAGCCAATCCTGCCAACCGCTACGCTTCCGCAGGCGACATGCTGCGCGATTTGCAGGCGCTGGACGCAAACAGTGCTCCCGTATCCTCCGCAACGGAGGGAAACGGCTTTGTCATGCGCGACGCCGCAGATGCCAACACCGCAGATCCCAACGCCACGCAGTATGCCGCGGAGGGCACCTATGTGCCGTACCGTCCTCCGCAGACGCCGCCCGCGCCCAATCACGGCGGCTTTGAGGACAGCGCGCCCAAAAAGGAAACCAAAAAAGTATTCTCCTCGCTTGAATCCTTTTGCCACGGGTGCTGTTGGTTGGGGGCGATTTTTTCCGGCTTTATTGTTATTTTGATGATGCTGATAGATCTCTCTGCCGGCAGAAACCCGTTCCAATACTTTTTCGTTGGAGAGCCCGGCGGCGTCGGATGGGTGACGATCGTCGTTGCTTTTGTGTTGTCAGTCATTGTGTTATACGGTCGGCGCATGTATTCGGAACATTTGAAGCTCGGCTTGACAATTGTGATGATCGTCACATACATTCTTGCTTGGGCAACAAACAGTATCGCGTCGGCGATGTCCGACAGCAAAAGCGCAGAAGAGAAGAAAACGGCTATTGTGGTGATGGACGACCGCATTGTTATCGACAATCAGTATAAAGCTGATTTGTTTTATAAGGAGATGGACTCCAAAACGCCGGAAGAAATCAAAGAAAAATACGGCACCGACACTGTCATCATCAAAAACTGCAAAAAGGATATTGCGCTTTCTGCCGGGCAAAACCTGCTTAGCTCCGTATCCCAACTCAGCATAGCGCATTTCAAATACAGCGATACCGTGTACGAAATGATGCTGCTCGATGGGGCAAAGGATTCCTATTTTTTGAATCAATATATCGCCTTGGACAGTGATAAAACATATGATTTCTCCGCCTTTGTAGAGGATTGGAGCATTTATTCGAACGACAGCACGCCAAAGTCAAGGCTGGTGTTTGCCGGCGCAACGGAAGTAAAAAAGGAATGAGGTTTTGAAATGAAAATGCCCACAAAATTCACAGCCCTTTGCTGTGCCGCGCTGCTTTCCGCAGCGGCGTTGCTGCCAGCGACAGCGACATCACATCCGGCTCCCTACAGGGATAGCATCACTGTCGAAAAAATTGATTTTAACCACCCGGATTTTATCCGCGGCATGGACGTTTCCTCCGTGATTTCTCTCGAGCAGTCCGGTGTTGTCTACCGCAATGAGGCAGGGGAGGCGCAGGACCTGTTCAAAATCCTCGCCGACAACGGCGTCAACTACATCCGCGTCCGCGTCTGGTTGGATCCGTATGACGCCGACGGCAACGGCTACGGCGGCGGCAATAACGATTTGGACAAGGCAAAGCAAATCGGCAAGCGCGCCGCCGACAACGGCATGAAGCTGCTGGTCGATTTCCACTACTCCGACTTCTGGGCGGATCCCGCCAAGCAAAAAGCGCCCAAGGCGTGGGCAAATTTCACCCTTGCCCAAAAGGAAAAGGCGCTCTATGACTATACCCTTAATTCTCTCAACGAAATAAAATCCGCCGGCGCCGCTGTCGGCATGGTGCAAATCGGCAACGAAACCACCGCCGGTATCGCGGGCGAATTCAACAACACCAACCGCGCAAAGCTCTTTAAGGCAGGCGCTGCGGCGGTGCGCGCGTTCGACAAAGACGTCTTGGTCGCGCTGCACTTCACCAACCCCGAAAAGACCGCGACCATGAAGTGGATTGCCGACTATCTCCATCAGAACAGCGTTGACTATGACGTGTTCGCCACCTCCTACTATCCCTGCTGGCACGGCAGTCTGGAAAACCTCGCCGAGGTGCTCAACTATGCCGCTGACAAGTACGGCAAATACGCAATGGTTGCCGAAACCTCCTATCCCAACACCCTCGAGGACACCGACGGTCACGGCAACACCATCAGCTATTGGAACAACAACACCGGCGACAACCTGCTGTGGGATTTCACCGTGCAGGGACAGGCGGATGAGGTGCGCGCCGTGATGAACGCCGTCAACAACGTGCACAACGGCAAGGGCATCGGCATGTTCTACTGGGAAGGCGCATGGGTGTCGGTAGGCGACATCTCCGGCAAAAGCGGCAGCGCCTACACCGCGCAGTGGACTGCCAACAGCAAGCTGTGGGAGCAGTTCGGCAGCGGCTGGGCGTCGAGCTATTCCGTTGAATACGATCCCGACGACGCCGGAAAATACTACGGCGGCAGCGCGGTGGACAACCAGGTCTTTTTTGACGCCAACGGCAAGGCGCTGCCCTCGCTGCATGTGTTCCGCGACGTCGCCAACGGCACGGTGACGCACGATGTGCTGTCGGGCGACGTCAACGGAGACGGCAGGGTTACCATTTCGGACGTCACCGAGGTGCAGCGGCTGCTTGCGGACTATATCGTCCTTTCGCCCGAGCAATCCCTTGCCGCCGATGTCAACCGCGACGGCAGCGTCACGGTGGATGACGCCACCGCCGTACAGCAATACCTCGCCGAATACGGCAATCCCTATCATGTGAATACGCTTTCTTAAAGCATCCAAGCGCCCTGCGGTTTGTCGCAGGGCGTTCCTGCGCTGCCGAAAATGCAAGTTTACTAAAAAAACACCCGTTGCGGATTGATTTCTGTCTTAACCTGCAAAATTTACCTTTAATTCTAATAAGGTAAAAAAATTTGACAATCTATATTATAATATAAACTGTATTGTTATTTATATTTCACCTGAA
Organism: uncultured Ruminococcus sp.; assembly: GCA_902799325.1. Taxonomy (GTDB): domain Bacteria; phylum Bacillota; class Clostridia; order Oscillospirales; family Acutalibacteraceae; genus Ruminococcoides. Next base: position 9,086 of record CADCAD010000055.1, read on the forward strand.
AAGGCATATTTTTGGAGGAATTACAATGGAAAAGAAAGAGCTTATGTACGAAGGCAAAGCCAAAAAGGTTTATTCCACCGAGGATCCCGCTTACTGTGTTGTTTCCTATAAGGACGACGCCACCGCGTTCAACGGCGAAAAGAAGGGCACCATCGTGGGCAAGGGCGTTGTCAACAACCGCATGTCCAACTTCATGTTCAAGCTGCTCGAGGAAAAGGGCGTTCCCACCGACTTTGTGGAGGAGCTCAACGACCGCGACACCGTCCTCAAAAGAGTGGAAATCGTACCCCTTGAGGTCATCGTCAGAAACAAGGCGGCAGGCTCTTTCTCCAAGCGCTTCGGCGTTCCCGAGGGCACACAGTTCAAGGCTCCCACGCTGGAATACTGCCTCAAGGATGACGCGCTGGGCGATCCCATGATCAACGACAGCCAAATCATCGCCATCGGCGCCGCCACCAAGGAGGAGCTCGACACCATCGCTCAGTACACCATGAAGATTAACGAGGTCATGGTGGAGTTCTTCAAGCAGTGCAACGTCGATTTGATTGACTTCAAAATTGAGTTCGGCAGACTGCCCGACGGCACCATCATTCTCGCCGACGAAATTTCTCCCGACACCTGCCGCTTCTGGGATATGGACACCCAGGAAAAGCTCGACAAGGACCGCTTCCGCCGCGACATGGGCGGTGTGGAGGAAGCCTATGCCGAGATGATGAAGCGCGTAGGTCTGGACAAATAATCACACCCCACAACGATAAAACTTTCGGATGGTGAAATTTTGAGTACTTCTTTCGATCATTATTTCAACGAAGAACTACATGAAGAATGCGGCGTATTCGGCGTGTTCAGCGACGGCACAATCAATCCTGCCTATGCCTGCTATAACGGACTTCTTGCCTTGCAGCACAGAGGTCAGGAAAGCTGCGGCATCGCTGTATCCGACGAAGGCGTTGTAGACTATTATAAAAACATGGGACTTGTCAGCGAGGTGTTCAACAACGACATTTTGGACTCGCTGCAGGGGCAAATGGGAATTTCTCACGTTCGATATTCAACGGCAGGCGGCTCTGTGCTGGAAAATGCGCAGCCGCTTGTTATGCGTTATGTCAAGGGTACGCTCGCTGTTGCGCACAACGGCAACCTGACCAACGCCGTTGAAATCCGCCGCGAGCTCGAACAGCGCGGCGCCATTTTCCAAACAACCATCGACAGCGAGGTCATCTGCTACCTCATCGCGCGTGCGCGGCTGACCTAAATCATCGCGGCGCGCGATCCGCACGGCTTCCGTCCGCTCTGTCTGGGCAAATACAACAACTCCATTGTCGTCGCCAGCGAAAGCGCAGCGCTCGACGCCTGCGGCGCGGAGTTCGTCCGCGACGTGGCGCCCGGCGAAATCATCGTCATCGATGGCGAGGGAGAGGAAGGCTATCACAGCATCCGCCCCGATTTCGGTGACAAAAAGCACGCGGTGTGTATTTTCGAGCACATCTATTTTGCGCGCAGCGACTCCATGATCGACGGCGTCAGCGTCTACGAAGCCCGCAAGCAGGCAGGACGCATCCTTGCGCGCACCTATCCCGTGGAAGCGGACATGGTCATCGGCGTGCCCGAGTCGGGCATCGACGCGGCTATCGGCTATGCCGAGGAGTCCGGCATTCCCTACGAAAAGGCAATCGTCAAAAATTCCTATATCGGCCGCACCTTCATCAAGCCCTCCCAAAAGGAGCGCATGAAAAGCGTGCGCATCAAGCTCAATCCCATCGCCGACCGCGTGCGCGGCAAGCGCGTGGTCATGATTGACGACAGCATCGTGCGCGGCACCACCATCGACCGCATTGTCACCATGCTGCGCGACGCAGGCGCCAAGGAAGTGCACATGCGCATCAGCTCGCCGCCGTTTATGTGGCCGTGCTACTACGGCACCGATATTCCCTCGCGCGGAGAGCTCATCGCCGTCAACCACAGCATTGAGGAAATCACGCGCCTCAGCGGCGCCGATTCCCTGGGCTATCTCCCGGTGGAATCCCTGCACGAAATGATCGGCTACGCGCCGATGGGCTTCTGTCAGGGCTGCTTCACGGGCGAATACCCTGCCGAAACCACCAAAATCACCCTTGAAGGCAAGGAGCGCGGCGGCATGGACTACAGCGACAAGGAAAGCTGTCAGGGCAAGGAATAACAGCGCCGCAAAACAGATTGGCTCTGCCAATCATGAAAAGGAAAGGAAACGCCATGATAAAAGACACCTACGAATCTCCCTTGTCCGCGCGCTATGCGAGCAAGGAAATGAAATATATCTTTTCTCCCGACAAAAAGTTCCGCACCTGGAGAAAGCTCTGGATTGCCCTCGCGGAAGCGGAAATGGAGCTCGGTCTCCCCGTTACGCAGGCGCAGATTGACGAGCTAAAGGCGCACGCCGACGACATCAACTACGAGGTCGCCACAGAGCGCGAAAAGCTCGTCCGCCACGATGTCATGAGCCATGTCTACGCCTACGGCGTGCAGTGCCCCAACGCAAAGGGCATCATCCACCTCGGCGCGACCTCCTGCTATGTCGGCGACAACACCGACATCATCATCATGACCGAGGGCCTGCGCTTAATCCGCGATAAGCTGATTACCGTCATCCGCAACCTCGCAAAATTCGCGGAGGACTACAAGGCGCTGCCCACACTGGCGTTTACCCAGGACGTCGAGTACCAGCTTTCCAAGGCAAAGCTGCTCGGTTCCAAGGGCACCACCGGCACACAGGCAAGCTTTTTGGAGCTGTTTGACGGCGACCACGAAAAGTGCAAGGCGTTGGACAGAAAAATCGCAGAAAAAATGGGCTATCAGGCTTGCTTCCCGGTATCGGGACAGACCTATTCGCGCAAGCTCGATTCCCAGTTCTTGAATGTATTGGCAGGTATCGCGCAGTCCGCGGCAAAGTTCTCCAACGACATCCGCCTGCTGCAGCACCTCAAGGAGGTGGAGGAGCCGTTTGAAAAGAATCAAATCGGTTCTTCCGCAATGGCATACAAGCGCAATCCCATGCGCAGCGAGCGCATTGGCTCCCTGTCGCGCTACGTGATGGTGGACGTGCTCAACGGCTACTTCACCACCGCCACTCAGTGGTTTGAGCGCACGCTCGACGACTCCGCCAACAAGCGCCTCAGCATTCCCGAGGCATTCCTCGCGGTGGACGGCATCCTTTCTCTTTACGCCAACGTCGCCGACGGCTTGGTGGTATATCCCAAGGTCATCGAGCAGCGTCTCAGAAAAGAGCTGCCCTTCATGGCGACCGAAAACATCATGATGGACGCGGTAAAGAAGCGCGGCGCCGACCGCCAGCAGCTGCACGAGCGTATCCGCGTGCACTCGATGGCAGCGTCTAAGGTCATCAAGGAGGAGGGCGGCGAAAACGATTTGCTGCAGCGCATCGCGGCGGACGACGCCTTCGGCGTAACGCTCGAGGAGCTGGAAAATATCTTGCAGCCCGAAAAATACACCGGCAGAGCCAAGGAGCAAACCGAGGATTTCCTCGCGGAATGTGTGGCGCCGGTGCTCGAAAAATACAAGGACATCGCGTCCGACAAACCCGAAATTAATGTGTAATGCACCGAACGGTTCATTATTGAATGTGTAACAAAGGAGAAACAACATGGTAAAAGCAATCGTGGGCGCCAACTGGGGCGACGAGGGCAAGGGTAAAATTACCGACGTGCTCGCTAATGACAGCGATATGGTCATCCGCTTTCAGGGCGGCGCCAACGCCGGTCACACCATCATCAACGACTACGGCAAGTTTGCCCTGCATCAGCTTCCCTCGGGCGTGTTCCACCAGAACATCATCAACATCATCGGCAACGGCGTTGCCTTCAGCGTAGAAAACTTTGTCAAGGAAATGAAGGAGCTCAAGGATCGCGGCGTGCCCGAGCCGAACATCATCATTTCCGACCGCGCGCAGATTGTCATGCCTTATCATGTCGCTTTCGATTGCTATGAGGAGGAGCGCCTGGGCAAAAATTCCTTCGGCTCCACCAAAAGCGGTATTGCGCCGTTCTATTCCGATAAATATTCCAAAATCGGCTTCCAGATTAACGAGCTCTACGACGATCCCGCTTCCTTAAAGGAAAAAATTCATCACGCGCTCGAAATCAAAAACGCCACCCTGCAAAACCTCTATCATAAGGAGCCCATCACCGAGGAAGAAATTTTCGACAAGCTGATGGAGTACAAGGAGCAGCTCGCTCCCTATGTGGGCGACGCGTTCATGGTTGTTCACAACGCGCTCAAGGAGGGCAAGACCATTCTGCTCGAAGGTCAGCTCGGCTCCTTGAAGGACACCGACTTCGGCATCTATCCCATGGTCACCTCCTCCAACACCATCGCCGGCTACGGCGCAGTGGGCGCCGGTATTCCGCCGTATGAAATCAAGGAAATTGTCACCGTTGTCAAGGCGTATTCCAGCGCTGTCGGCGCCGGCGAGTTCGTTTCCGAAATCTTCGGCGACGAGGCAGACGAGCTGCGCAGACGCGGCGGCGACGGCGGCGAATTCGGCGCCACCACCGGTCGTCCCAGACGCATGGGCTGGCTCGATTTGGTTGCCACCCGCTACGGCTGCATGGTGCAGGGCGCCACACAGGT
>CADCAD010000056.1 GCA_902799325.1 uncultured Ruminococcus sp.
CATCAACGAGCACGACGCCGACAAAATGGCGGACATCTTCCTGCCCGAAAACAAGGACGCCAATTTCATGAAGGCAAAGGGACTGTTCTTTGCCGAGTCGTTTGTGCAGTTCAGCATGGATGTGGAAAAGGGCGAAATGAAAATGGACGGCGACAAGGCGAGCTGCCACATCACCTTCCTGCCCAAGCTGGCAGGCTACAGCACGTCGCAATTCTTGGGCGATTACGGAAAGATTCAGTGCGACATGAACTTCGTCAAAAAGGACGGCAAGTGGTATATTGTCGATTTCTAATGGCAAAATAAAATTCTAATACTATTCTCTGATAGAAAGTAAACAACTTTCTATCAGAGAGAAAACGCTTGGCGCGTTTTCCAATTGCGCAAAAGCGCAATTGCCGTCTTATACAATCTTGACGCGCCTACGGCGCTATTATAATGAAGATTGGTATAAGAAAGAAAAATAAGAGGAAATGCCGTTATGACATTTCCTCTTTTTCTGTTTCTTCGGGCTCTATTCGTTTGACGACCACGCGCATAATGCGCTGGTTTTCCACCTCCATCACGGTGAAGCGGAAGCCGTCAGCCTCGATGCTTTCGCGTTTTTGCGGAATGTTGCCGGCGTGCTCAAGAATAAAGCCGCCCACGGTCACGGCGTCGCTTTCGATGGCGTCCTCGTCCATGTCGTACAGCTCCAGCATTTCGTCGAGCTCAAAGTCGCCGTTGACCAAATACTCGTTGTTGCCGATTTTGTAGTGCGTGCGCTCGATTTCCTCGTCTTCGTCCCAAATTTCGCCGACGATTTCCTCCAGCAAATCCTCCATCGTCACAATGCCCAGCGTGCCGCCGTATTCGTCGGTGACAATCGCCATGTGCACCTTGGTGCGCTTGAAGTGGCTGAGAATCTTGGAAAGCTGCTGTGTTTTAAAGACGAAGTAGGGCTTTTGCAGCAGGTCGCGCAGGTTCGGCACGTTGCCGTCGGCAAGCGCCTCAAGATAGTCGCGCGTATGCAGAATACCGATAACGGTGTCGGTGGTGTTCTCGTAAACGGGAATCCGCGAGTAGCGGTTTTCGATGATAATCTCTTTGATCTTCTCGGGGCTGTCCTCCACGCTGAGGAACACAACGTCCACGCGCGGCGTCAAAATTTCCTCGGCGGTGGTTTCGTCAAAGTCAAGCGCCGAGCGCACCATTTCGCTCTCGCTCTCCTCGAGCACGCCCTCCTCCTCGATGCTTTCAACGATGTATTTCAGCTCGTTTTCCGTCACGGAGGGAGTGTCCTCATGACCGCCTGCCATCTTCAGGGCGAGCGCCTTCAGCTTGATGAACACAAACACCAGCGGCGTGAGAATAATCATCAGCGCCCGCAGCAGCCCGGCGGTGCTCAGGGAAAACGCGTCGCAGTTTTCCTTGGCAAGGCATTTGGGAATCACCTCGCCGAAGGTCAGCACCAGCAGGGTGGTGGCGCCGGTGGCGATTGCCGAGCCGATGTCGCCGAAAAGATTCAGGCACAGCACGGTGGCGATTGATGAACAGCCCAAATTGACGATGTTGTTGCAAATCAGGATAGCAGTGAGGGCGTTGTCAAAATGCTCGATGATATATTGCGCGGTTTTGGCGCGCTTGTTGCCGTCCTCCGCGCTCTGCTGGATACGGATTTTGTTGGCAAACGAAAAAGCCGTTTCCATCGCAGAAAACAACGCGGACAGCAGCACGAGCAGCAGAATGACAACACCCATCATTATGTTAGCGTCCAAGTCGTAGTTCACTCCAAAATAATATTATATAAAATTATCATACTATACTTCCTCAGAATAATTATTGTTTTTTAGAAATATAATTGATTAAATCTTGAAAATTGCGCCGTTTGCTGATATAATAGATACTGAGTAATTTTGCGCGGTATTTTGGGCACACTTTTTGCGGAGGTGCCATTATGCCGAAACAAGCAAACGCCGAACGCGGCGACTATGTTCCCAACCCCTGTGAGGAGCCGAAGGCTGACGAAGCGCAGCCGGAGGAGCGGCAGGAGCAAATCAACGAGGCAGGCTCCATCATCACCTGCCACAAGGACAAAATCCTTCACTGCCTGACCATCATCGGGCAAATTGAGGGGCACTATCTGCTGCCGCCCTCCAACAAAACCACCAAGTACGAGCACATCATTCCGCTGCTGGTGTCCATTGAGGAGGACAGCCGCATTGACGGGCTGCTGATTTTGCTGAACACCGTCGGCGGCGACGTGGAGGCAGGGCTTGCGATTGCCGAGGTGATTTCCGGCATGAAAAAGCCCACGGTGTCCATCGTGCTCGGCGGCGGACATTCCATCGGAATTCCGCTGGCGGTTTCCGCCAAGCGCAGCTTTATCGCCAAAAGCGCGTCCATGACGGTGCACCCTGTGCGCACCACGGGGCTGACGCTCGGCGTGCCGCAGACCTTTGAGTATTTCAAGCGCATGCAGGACAGAATCAACACCTTTGTGGCGGAAAACTCCGGCATTTCGCGCGAGCGCTACGCAGAGCTCGTGCTCAACACAGGCGAGCTGGTGATGGACGTCGGAACCATTCTCGACGGCGAACGCGCCGTGCAGGAGGGGTTGATCGACGCGGTGGGAACGGTGTCGGACGCGATTGACGCACTCTATCAAATGATAGAAGAAAATTCTGCAAAAGAAAAATAACGGGCTTTAGCCCGTACATAAAGGAGATCCTTATGACCATTTTAGACGCGATTATCCAGGGTATCGTGCAGGGACTCACCGAGTTTCTGCCTGTTTCCAGCAGCGGACACCTCGCCATCACCCAGCACATCACGGGCGTGGCAGACGAGGGCAACTTATTCTTCAACGTCATGCTGCATGTCGGCACACTGGTGGCGGTGGTTGCCTTTTACCACAAGCTGGTGTGGAACCTGATAAAGGAATTTTTCAAAATGCTCGGCGACATTTTCACCGGCAAATTCAAGTGGCGCGAAATGAATTACGAGCGCAACATGATTGTCATGCTGTTCATCGCTCTGCTGCCGCTGTTCATCATGTTTATCCCCATTCCCGGCACGGACATGAAGGTGAAGGACTTGGCGGACATTTTCGCAGGCAGCCAAATTCTGCTTGTCACGGCGGTGTCGCTGCTGCTCACCAGCCTTTTGCTGACAGTGGGCGCACACTTCAACCGCAAAAACAGCGCGGTGTCCTTCAAGCACATGAAGGGCAGAACCGCCGACAGCAAGGGCAGGGAAACCTACACCGTGTTGGACGCCGTTTGCGTGGGACTGATGCAGGTGGCGGCGGCGCTGCTGCCCGGTCTGTCGCGCTCCGGCTCCACTCTGGCGGTGGGCGAAATGCGCGGCGTCAACAAGCAAAAGGCGCTTGATTTCACCTTTATCCTCGGTATCCCGTCCATTTTGGCGGCGGCGGTGCTCGAGGGCGCGGACGCGATAAAATCCCCCGAGGGCATCACCGCGGAGCCTCTTGTCATCGTGGTGGGCGTGCTGGTGTCGGCTGTGGTTGGCTACTTTTCCATTTTGCTGTTCAAGTGGTTCCTCAAAACCGACAAAATGATTGTGTTCATCATCTATACCGCACTTGTCGGCGCAGCACTGCTGGTGGTTTCCGTCATGGAAATCATGAACGGCACCAACCTGTTCACCGGCCAGACGGCGGCGCTGTTCGCATAAAGACCTGTTTAGGAGTGAGTTTGATTGGCATCAAACCAAAAGCAAAGGAATTCAAAATCGAATACTAAACCTGCTTCGCGCAAAGCAGCGCAAAGCAGCCGCAAAGCGCCCGAGCCGCCCAAAAGCGGCTTGAGTCCGCGCGTCAAATCCATTTTATATGTGGCGGCGGCGCTGTTCTTCCTCGTGATGATTCTCTTTAGGGGAAGCAGCGTATGGACGATGGTGCGCGGTGCGTTTATCGGTGTGTTCGGCTTCGGCATCATCCTGATTCCGGCGGCGTTTATCTATCTGTGTGTGATGAACGAAAAGGAAAAGGCGGCGATTGCGCACTTCAAGGCAAAGGTCGCGCTGTGTGTGCTGACCGTGCTGTTTGCCGGTGCACTGATTTACATAGCGGCAGGCGCGCAGCACAAGGAGCTCGGTTTCTTCGCGGCGCTCGGCAACCTCTATCTCGACGCCTATCGCGCCGTTACCGACGGCGGCGCCTACTTTGTCTTTAGCTGCGGCTTCATCGGCGGCATTCTCGGCTATCCGATGGCGCGGCTGTGCGGCAACGTTGTGGGACTGATTCTTTGCCTGCTGATTCTCGCGGCGCGGATTTTCCTTCTCGCCAACCTGTCCGTCAGGGACGTGGCACGCGCCATGCAGCGCGCCAAGCGCGCCGGTGAGCGGCAGATTCACCGTCACCGCGTGCGCAAACAGGCGAAAAAGCTCGGCATCGATCCCGCCGACCTTCCCGACGCGGATATCGACATTCCGCTCGACTACGGCAAGTACGGCAAGGGCGCCGACTCGATTGACATTCCGCTCGACGACGCCAAGCCCGAAAAGAAGAAAAAACGCAAAAAGCCCGTGCGCACCGGCGTGGATATCGACGTGGCGGAGCCGGACGACGGCAACGCGACCGACAGGGATTTGTCGGAGGATTTGCTCAACATCATCGACCGCGTCAGCCGCGGCAGCGCGGATTCCACTGTGTCGCATATCGCGCAGGATATCTCGCAGGAAAAGCGCTCCAACCGCGTAGAGGGCGGCGCCAAGCAGGCGGATCCGCAGACCGTGCCGGTCAGCACCAAGCGCGTGCGCAAAACACAGCCCGAGGAGCAGCCGCCGAGCGAGTTTGATAATGTGGGCTATCAAAAGAATAATTCTGTTGAAGAAAATAAATCCGAAAAAACCTATCATTATCCGCCTGTTCAGCTGCTCAAGCCGCCGAATAACAACAATGAACAAAACGCGATGGAGGAGCTGCAAACCAACTCGCGCAAGCTGATTGACACCCTCAACAGCTTCGGCGTCAACGCCAACATCATCAACATCTGCCGCGGTCCGTCTGTCACGCGCTATGAGCTGCAGCCGGCGCCCGGCGTGAAAATCAGCAAGATTACCAACCTCTCCGACGACATCGCGCTCAACCTCGCCGCCAACGGCGTGCGCATTGAAGCGCCCATTCCCGGCAAGGCGGCGGTCGGCATTGAGGTGCCCAACAAGGTCGTCAGCATGGTGTCGATGCGCGAGCTGATTGACTCCGACACCTTCCGCAGCGCCAAAAGCAAGCTCACGGCGGTGCTCGGCCGCGATATTTCGGGCGAGATTGTCGTCACCGATATCGCCAAAATGCCGCACTTGCTCATCGCCGGTACCACCGGCTCCGGTAAGTCGGTATGCGTGAACTCGATTCTCATCAGCATCCTCTACAAGGCGACGCCCGACGAGGTGAAGCTGCTGCTGATTGACCCGAAGATGGTCGAGTTTTCCAAATATAAGGGTATTCCGCATCTGCTGGTGCCGATTGTGTCCGACGCCAAAAAGGCGGCGGCGGCGCTCGGCTGGGCGGTCAACGAAATGCTCAACCGCTATAAAATCTTTTCCGAATACGACTGCAAGGATATCGACTCCTACAACACCCTGATTGAAAAGAACATCGCCTACATGGCGGATAATCCGCCCGTGGAAAACGAAGAGGGCGAGCTGGTGCAGCCCGTCATGGAAATCAACGGTCTGCCCGTTGCAAAGGAGAAAATGCCGCGCGTCGTGATTGCCATCGATGAGCTCGCCGACCTGATGATGGCGGCGCCCAGCGAGGTGGAGGACAGCATTTGCCGTCTGGCGCAGATGGCGCGTGCCGCCGGCATGCACCTGATTCTCGCCACCCAGCGTCCGACCGTCAACGTCATCACCGGCTTGATTAAGGCGAACGTGCCGTCGCGTATTTCCCTGAAGGTAAGCTCCAACATGGATTCGCGCACCATCCTCGACGTGGGCGGCGGCGAAAAGCTGATTGGCCGCGGCGACATGCTGTTTTCACCCGTCGGCGCGCCCAAGCCTATCCGCGTGCAGGGCTGCTATGCCTCCGAGGAGGAAATCGAGGGCGTAACGGCGTACATTAAGAAATCCGCCAAGGCGGAATACAATGCCGAAATTGAGGAAAACATCAAGCGCATTGAAGCGGAGGGACTGAACAACGGCAAAAAAGGCGGCGACGCCGACGGCGACGAAATCGCCGTGGACGCCAAGATGGAGGAAGCCATTCAGTTTGTCATCGAGTCGGGACAGGCTTCCACCTCCATGCTGCAGCGCCGCCTAAAGGTCGGCTACGCGCGCGCCGGCAGAATGATAGACGATATGGAACAGCTCGGCATCGTCGGCCCGCACCAGGGCTCCAAGCCGCGCGACGTCCTTATGACCTACAACGAATGGCTTGAGCGCAGGAATGTGCTGCAGAACCGTTCCGATTAAAAATGATTTGCACGGCAATTCCATTTATGGCGATGCCCTTTATGTGCGATAAACAGAGCCTCGGCTCATGAATAGACAGCAAGCTGTCACGGAAAGGAGTGAAAAACATGGTTTTTTTGCCGATGAACGCGCGCGAAATGAAGGCGCGCGGCTGGGAGGAAGCGGACATCATCTACGTCTGCGGCGACAGCTATGTGGATCACCCCTCCTTCGGCGCGGCAATTATCACGCGTGTGCTCGAAGCCTGCGGCTGCCGCGTGGCGTTTTTGGCGCAGCCTGACTGGAAAAGCGATGTCGATTTCACACAGTTCGGCAAGCCGCGGCTCGGCTTTATGGTGTCGGCAGGCAACATCGACAGCATGGTGGCGCACTACACGGTCGCCAAGCGCAAGCGCCATGACGACGCCTACACCGCAGGCGGCAAAAACGGCAAGCGCCCCGACCGGGCGGTGACGGTTTACTGCAACATCCTGCGGCGGCTGTATCCCGACAGCCCGATTATCATCGGCGGCTTAGAGGCTTCTCTGCGCCGCTTTGCGCATTACGATTACTGGAACGACCGCGTGATGCCGTCTGTTTTGTTTGACAGCCGCGCGGATATTCTCGTCTACGGCATGGGCGAGCTGCAAACGATGGAGATTGCCAAGCGCCTGAGCGAGGGCTACCCCGTGGAGGCGCTGCACGATATCCGCGGCATTTGCTATGCCGTGCCCACGGGCGACTATGTGCCACAGTCGGCGGCGGAGCTGCCCTCCTTTGAGCGCGTGTGCGAAAGCAAGCGCGACTATGCCGTCGCGGCGCGCAAGGAGCTCGACGAAGCCGACGCGGTGCGCGGCAGAACGCTGATTCAGCGGCACGGAAAGTACCTTTTGGTGCAAAATCCGCCGATGCCGCCGCTTGACACCAAGCAGCTTGACTGGGTGTACGCGCTGCCCTATGAGCGCTGGTACCCTGCCTGCTATGAACAGCAGGGCGGCGTGCCGGGCATTGCCGAGGTGCAGTTCTCCATCACCCACAACCGCGGCTGTTTTGGCGCGTGCAATTTCTGCTCGCTGGCGTTCCACCAGGGCAGAGCCGTAACCGTGCGCAGCGAGGAAAGCCTTGTCCGCGAGGCGGAGAGCTTTTTGCAGGACAAGCGCTTCAAGGGCTACATCAGCGATGTGGGCGGCCCCACGGCGAACTTCCGCCTGCCGTCCTGCGAAAAGCAAAAAAAGCTCGGGCTGTGCAAGGGCAAAAAATGCCTTGCGCCCAAGCCGTGTCCGCAGATGCAGGTCAGTCACGAGGAGTATTTACATATTCTGCGCCGTCTGCGCCGCATCGACGGCATTAAAAAGGTATTCATCCGCAGCGGCATCCGCTTTGACTATTTGATGGAGGACGAGAGCGACGCGTTCTTTGAGGAGCTGGTGCGCCATCATATCAGCGGTCAGCTCCGCGTGGCGCCGGAGCACTGCTCGGCGGCGGTGCTCGACAAAATGGGCAAGCCGCACATTGAAGCCTACAAAAAATTCTGCGACAAATTCTACGCCCTAACGGCAGGGGAGAGAAAGGAGCAGTATGTGGTGCCGTATCTCATGAGCTCGCACCCGGGCTCCACCCTCAGGGACGCCGTGGAGCTGGCGCTGTTCTGCAAGCGGCAGAACATTCATCCCAAGCAGGTGCAGGACTTTTATCCCACGCCCGGCACCATCTCCACCGCCATGTTCTACACGGGGCTTGACCCGTACACGCTCGAGGAGGTCTATGTGCCCAAAACCGAGCGCGAAAAGAGCATGCAGCGCGCGCTGCTGCAATATTTTATTCCCGAAAACAAGCCGCAGGTCATCAAGGCGCTGCTCGCCGCAGGCAGGCGCGATCTCATCGGCACCGGCAAGCACTGTCTGGTGACGCCCATGCCGGGACAGCAGGCGCCTCGAAAGCAGCAGCAAAAAAAGAAAAAGTTTGCGCGCTATTCGAGGAAGAAGTAGCTTTATCAATTGAAAATTGAAATTTGAAAATGGAAAATGAAGGGTGGGCTCCGCCCACACCCAAAAGATAATGCTGCGGCTGCAAGAAAAAGCTTTTGCCTTTTGCCGCAGCATTTATCTTATATTGTCCATGAAAAGTCAAGGGCTGACACAACCACTCTTTGTGAGTGCAGCGTCAGCCCTGTTCTTTTATGCTATTTTATTTTTTGGAAACTTCTTCATCCTGCCGTTAACGGAAGGCGTTGATAAGTTGAATTTTTCCAAAGGCGGGCGAGAGCGTTCGCAGCGTTGTATTATGCAATTCTGTGTGCGACGGCGACCATGACGGTTCTGCCCTGCATGTGCAGACGGCGGTCATACAGCATGATATTGTCGTTTTCACAGATGACGTGCTCGACGTCTCTGCCGGTGTCCACATACAGCCGCCAAACATAGCCGGCAGGCAGTCCGGGCAACTCCACCTCGGTGGGCTCCCAGTGAGCGTTCATGCCGAAGTATACAATTTCATCCAGCAGCGGAATGCTCGACGCGCCTGCGTACATCACGCCGACATACCGCGACTCGGGATTAAAGTCGGTCTGCCACGGCTTTTGGCTGTGCAGGCTTTCGGGCGGCAGGGTGCAGTCGCCTTGGCGGCGGTTCTTGGTGATGACCTTGAAGCGCTTGCGGAAGGCTATCATATATTTAAAGAATTCAAACACATCTCTGAACTGTTCCTTGCGCGACCAGTCCAGCCATGAGGTGATGTTGTCCTGACAATAGGCATTGTTGTTGCCGAACTGTGTGTTGCAGAATTCATCGCCTGCAAGAAACAGCGCGGCGCCGCGGCTGAGCATGAGGGAGGCGAAGGCGTTCTTGACGACAGCCGTTTTTCAGGTTGTGCTTTTCGTTGTAGGAGTACATATCCCACAGTGTGAAGCCGTCGTGGCAGGTGATGAAGTTGACCGACGCGCAGTTGCCGCGGTAGGACGGATCGTATAAATCCTTGGAGCCGGTCAGACGGTGCGCGGCAGCCCATGCAAGGTTGCGGTCGCCCTTGAGGAAGCAGCGCATGTCGTCGCGGTACTTGCCGTTCCATTCCGCCCAGCGGTTCCATGACGGAAAGCTGCCCACCTGATACAGTCCGCCTGCGTCCCACGCCTCGGCAATCAGCTTGGTGTTGCCCAGAATCGGGTCAAATGCAAGGCTCTTGAGCAGCGGCGGCTGATCCATCGGCGTGCCGTCCTCGTTGCGTCCGAGAATGGAGGCGAGGTCAAAGCGGAAACCGTCGATTTTGTATTCGGTCACCCAGTAGCGCAGGCATGCCTTGATGAAGTTGCGCACAATCGGGTGGTTGCAGTTGAGCACATTGCCGCAGCCGCTGAAGTTGTAATACTTGCCGTCCGGCGTCAGCATATAATAAATACTGTTGTCAATGCCCTTAAAGGAGAAGAACGGTCCCAGCTCGTTGCCCTCGGCGGTGTGGTTGAACACGACGTCCAAAATGACCTCAATGCCGTTAGTTTTCAAATCGCGGATAAGCTCCTTGAGCTCGGTACCCTCGCGGTGGTGCTTGTGACCGCGCGCGGATTCATAGCTGGTGTTCGGCGCAAAGAAGCCGACGGTGTTGTAGCCCCAGTAGTCATAGAGCTGCTGCCCCTCAAAATAGCGGTGGGCGCCCATTTCGTCAAACTCGAAAATCGGCATCAGCTCCACGGCGTTGACGCCCAGCTCCTTTAAATAGGGGATTTTTTCGCGGATGCCGGCAAAGGTGCCGCGGTTGTCCACCCCGGAGCTTTCGTCCTGCGTAAAGCCGCGCACGTGCAGCTCGTAGATAATCAGCTCCTCCAGCGGAATGGATTTCGTTTTAAAGTTGCCCCAGTCGTAGTCGTTAATCACCACGCGCGCCTTGTACACGCACTGGTCGCGCTGCGGCTTGCCCCAGCCGCTCTGACCGGTGACCGCCTTGGCGTAAGGGTCAAGGATATATTTTGTTTTGTCAAAAATCAGTCCCTTTTTGGGGTCGTAGGGACCGTCGATGGAGTAGGCGTACTCAAATTTGTCCACTTCCAGACCGAACACAATCATCGAGTAGGTGTTGCCGACGCGATAGGACTCGGGAAACGGCAGACGCACATAAGGGGTTCTGGCGCCGGGTGCGAACAAAAGCAGGGTACAGGAGGTGGCGTAGACGGAGCTGATGGTAAAATTGACGCCGCCGCGCACCACGGTTGCACCCTCCATGTCATAGTGCCCGGGGCGCACGCTGTAACCGCAGATAATGTCAGTGGGCTTTAAGTCCCTTAACATATAAATTATCCCTCCAAGGATTATTGTTGTATAGTCAGACATCTTTATTTTATCACACTTTAAAGCGCAATTCAACCTTGAAAGGTTGTTTTTAGTGCCAATATCTTGCTTATTTAGTATTTTACGACAAAACCCTACAACTCTTTGACAAGATTTTGTCAAAGAAACGCGAAATAAAACAACACCGGTTGCATTTTTCCGCACGATTTGCTATGATAGATACAAACGCCGGAGACGCTTAAACCATCATACCGATGACCTTCGGCAGCGGCGGAAGGAAGGCGGCTCCTATAATAGCGAAAAAGAAACGGAGAAATGGTATGCATACAGAAAACGGACGCCCGGCCGACAGCGGCAGACAGCCGCGCGAGGAGCGTGTTTATGATTGCTTGGACAGCCTGCACATCACCTATCAGCGCGTTGACCATGCGGCTGCGGACAATATGGAGGTCTGCAAGGCGATTGATGAAGTGCTTGGGGCAAAAATCTGTAAAAACCTGTTCTTATGCAATCGACAAAAAACAAAATTTTATCTATTAATGATGCCGGCTGACAAGCCGTTTAAAACGAAGGAGCTGAGCGCGCAGATAAATTCCGCGCGGCTGAGCTTTGCACCCGAGGAAAGCATGCTGCACTATCTCGACATCAAGCCCGGCTCGGTCAGCGTGCTGGGGCTGATGAACGACAGTGAAAATGCCGTGAAGCTGTTAGTGGACAGGGATTTGCTTGCGGAGGAGTATATCGGCTGCCACCCCTGCGTCAACACCTCCAGCCTAAAGCTGAAAGCGTCCGACATCTTTGGCGTGTTCCTCCCGGCGGTGCACCATGACTATACGGCGGTCACGCTTTTCGGAACGGACAGTTGATAGTGGAGAGTTGAACGGAGGGAGGACTGTGTTTTCCCGTAAAGTTCCGATATCCGTTGAAAAGAGGAAATTATCATGACACATGCAGATTTGGCGGAGCAAAACTTCCGCGAGGGCTACAACTGTGCGCAGGCGGTGCTGCTTGCGTTTGAGGACGTCACCGGGCTGGAGCGCGAAACAGCGGCGCGGCTCAGCTCCTCCTTCGGCGGCGGACTGGGCAGAATGAGAGAGGTCTGCGGTGCGGTCAGCGGCGCCTCTATGGTGCTGGGGCTTGCAAAGGGCTACAGCAATCCCGCCGACGCGCAGGCAAAGCGCAGCCACTACCATCTTATTCAGGAATTCGCGCGCAGGTTCCGCGAGCGCAACGGCTCGATTATTTGCCGCGAGCTGCTGCAGAACACCGACACGCTTCCCGGCAGCGAGCCCGAGGCGCGCACGGCGGCATATTATAAAAAGCGTCCGTGCCCGGAAATTGTCAGATGTGCGGCAGAAATTCTTGAAGATTTGCTGAAAAGTATCTAAAAGCAACATTTTGTACTTGACGTATGCTTTAGTTTCGTCTATAATTAACATAAGTTAATCTGTTTGCAGATGACAGAAAACAAGGAGGAATTGCTTATGTATTACACAGCAGAAGTAACCAATATGTGTCCTGTTGCCAAGGGCGCGTATCACGGTCCTGCTCCTATCCCCGAAGAGGGCAAATGGGTTCAGGCAAAAGAGATCAAGGATATTTCGGGTTTCACACACGGAATCGGCTGGTGCGCACCGCAGCAGGGTGCCTGCAAGCTGACTCTCAATGTGAAGGACGGCATTATCGAAGAAGCGTTGGTTGAGACCATCGGCTGCTCCGGCATGACGCACTCCGCCGCGATGGCTTCCGAAATTCTCATCGGCAAAACCCTGCTTGAAGCGCTCAACACCGACCTGGTTTGCGACGCTATCAACACCGCTATGAGAGAGCTGTTCCTGCAGATTGTTTACGGCAGAACCCAGAGCGCGTTCTCCGAGGGCGGCCTGCTTGTCGGCGCTTCTCTGGAGGACTTGGGCAAAGGTCTGCGTTCGCAGGTCGGCACCATGTTTGCCACCAAGGAAAAAGGTCCCCGTTATCTGGAGATGACCGAGGGCTACTGCACACGCATCGCCCTGAACAAGGACGATGAAATCATCGGCTACGAATTCGTCAGCCTCGGCAAGATGATGGACTTCATCAAGGGCGGCATGGACGCCAACGAGGCGCTTGAAAAGGCGAAAGGTCACTACGGCCAGTTCGACAACGCGGCGAAGTATATCGACCCGCGTAAAGAATAAGGAGGTGTGCAGAATGAGCTTATTTGAAAACTACGACAGAAGAATTGAGAAAATCAACGGCGTGCTGGCGCAGTACGGCATCGCTTCCGTGGAGGAGAGCCGCGAAATCTGCAAGGCTGCCGGCTTTGATCCCTATGAAATCGCTAAAAACATTCAGCCCATCTGCTTTGAAAACGTATGCTGGGCATACTGCGTAGGCGCTGCCATCGCCCTGAAGGCAGGCGCTAAAAACGCAGAGGAGGCTGCCAAGTACATCGGCGTAGGTCTCCAGAGCTTCTGCATCGAGGGCTCTGTTGCAGAGAACCGCAAGGTCGGTCTCGGTCACGGCAACCTCGCTGCTATGCTGCTTTCCAACGAAACCAAGTGTTTTGCTTTCCTGGCAGGTCACGAGTCCTTCGCGGCTGCCGAGGGCGCAATCGGTATTGTCAGAAACGCCAACAAGGTTCGTCAGGAGCCCCTGCGCGTTATCCTCAACGGTCTGGGCAAGGACGCTGCGCAGATTATTTCCAGAATCAACGGCTTCACCTATGTGCAGACGCAGTTTGATTACTACAGCGGCGAACTCACCATTGTGAAGGAAACCGCTTACTCCGACGGCGAGCGCGCCAATGTTCGCTGCTATGGCGCCGACGATGTGCGCGAGGGCGTTGCCATCATGCACAAAGAGGGCGTTGACGTTTCCATCACCGGCAACTCCACCAACCCCACCCGCTTCCAGCACCCCGTTGCAGGCACCTATAAGAAGGAATGTAACGAGCAGGGCAAGAAGTACTTCTCCGTTGCTTCCGGCGGCGGCACCGGCAGAACCCTGCATCCCGACAACATGGCGGCAGGTCCTGCTTCCTACGGCATGACCGACACCATGGGCCGTATGCACTCCGACGCGCAGTTCGCAGGTTCCTCCTCCGTTCCGGCGCACGTTGAGATGATGGGCTTCCTCGGCATGGGCAACAACCCGATGGTTGGCGCCACCGTAGCCGTTGCGGTTGCCATTCAAAACAGCCTTACCACGTGATTTTTTGAATAGAATTCCTTTTTTATGAGAAAGGACGTCTTTGCCGATTCCGGCAGAGGCGTTCTTTCTCTTTTGTTTTGAAGCGGAATGTAATTGAAAATGGAAATTTGAAAATTGCGGGCGGACGCTTGTCCGCACCTGATCGGTAAGGCTGCGCACATGAATGGCGCTCTGCCTAACACTCTGCCTAAAAAACAGGCTGAAATCTTGTACAAAAAATCGGTTGCTTATGATAAATCTCTATGCTATAATAACAATGACTATAACTACTCGAAAGGATGGTTTATCATGATTGTCAAGGATATCATCGACATTCTCGAAGGCGAAATTATATGCGAGGGAGACTTAAATCAGGAGATTAAAACCGCCTGCGGCTCGGACATGATGAGCGACGTGTTGGCGTTTGTCAAGGATCAGTCGGTGCTGCTGACCGGTTTGGTGAATCCCCAAGTGGTGCGCACCGCCGAAATGATGGACATGGCGTGCATTGTCTTTGTGCGCGGCAAAATGCCCGACGAATCCATCATCAACCTCGCCGAGCAGCGCGGCATTACCCTGATGAAAACACGTTTCAGAATGTTTACCGCCTGCGGCAAGCTCTACAGCGCCGGTCTGTCGGGAGGTACCAAGGTATGAGCAACGCCATTCATCTTCACTATGAGGTGTCGGGCGAGGACTTTACCCGTGCAGGTGAAGCGAGCGGCGCGGTGAAAAAGCGCCTGAAATCGCTGGGCTACAACCCCGACGCCATCCGCCGCACGGCAATTGCCATGTACGAGGCGGAAATCAACATGGTCATTCACGCCGAGGGCGGCTTTTGCGACGTGGACATCTATCCCGACAGGGTAGAGGTGCTGCTGTCCGACCACGGTCCCGGTATTCCCGATGTGGAAAAGGCGATGCAGGAGGGCTACTCCACTGCGCCCGACAATGTGCGCAGCCTGGGCTTCGGCGCCGGCATGGGCTTGCCCAACATCAAAAAATACAGCGACGAAATGCGCATCGACACCACCATCGGCGTCGGCACCAACCTGTATCTCACCATCAGGGTAAAGGCGTAACCGCCGCGACAACCGCTATCCATCGAATGTACAAACGGAGTACTTTTTATGAGCGAATACTTTCATTCCGTTCAGCTTGACGCCGACCGCTGCTGCGGCTGCACCAACTGTCTGAAGCGCTGTCCCACCGAGGCAATCCGCGTGCACGACGGCAAGGCGAAAATTTTGTCAAAGCGCTGTATCGACTGCGGCGAGTGTATCCGCATTTGTCCGCACCACGCCAAAAAAGCGAACAGCAGCAAGCTGGAGGAAATCCTCAAATTTAAATACACCGTGGCTATCCCTGCGCCGGCTTTGTTCGGGCAGTTCAATCACCTCGACAGCATCGACATCGTGCTGACAGGGCTCAAGCAGCTCGGCTTCGACGATGTGTTCGAGGTCAGCCGCGCCGCCGAGCTGGTGTCGGAAGCCACGCGCAAACTGATAAAAGAAAATAAGCTGAAAAAGCCCATCATCAGCTCCGCCTGCCCGGCTGTGGTCAGGCTGATAAAGATCCGCTTCCCGGAGCTGTGCGAAAACGTCATGCCGCTGCTGGCGCCCATCGAGGTTGCGGCGCGCATTGCCAAGCGTGAGGCGATGGAAAAAACCGGGCTGCCCAAGGACAAAATCGGCGTGTTCTTCATTTCGCCCTGTCCGGCAAAGGTCACGGAAATCCACTCGCCCAACTCCACCGAAAAATCCGAGGTGGACGGCGCTATCGCCATCTCCAAGATTTATCCCGAGCTGACGCAGGTCATGGATCATCTTACCGAGGTGGAGCCGCTCGGGCAATCGGGACTCATGGGCATCGGCTGGGCAACCTCCGGCGGCGAGGCTGCCGCCATGCTCGGCGACAAATATCTGGCGGCGGACGGCATCGAAAACGTCATCCGCGTGCTGGAGGAGCTGGAGGACGAGCACATCCACGGCGTCGATTTCATCGAGCTCAACGCTTGCTCGGGCGGCTGCGTCGGCGGCGTTCTCACCGTCGAGAACCCCTACGTCGCGCAGGCGAGGATACACAACCTCAGAAAGTACCTGCCCGTTTCGCTAAACCACATTGACGAGGGCAAGAGCCTTGATGACATGATGTGGACGGAGGAGCTGACCTTCGACGCCGATATCTTCCGCCTC
>CADCAD010000057.1 GCA_902799325.1 uncultured Ruminococcus sp.
CAGACGTTTTCTTTTTCTTTGCTGGTGCCGGGAATGCCCATCAGCAGCGCCGTGAACTGCGGCTGGCAGTCAGTGGGAAAGCCGGGGTGCGGCATTGTTTTGATGTTGCAGCGCTTGAGCGGCTTGACGGTTGCGTCAATGGTCAGCGCCTCGTCGTATTCGGTGATTTTGCAGCCCATTTCGCGGAACTTGGCGGAGATGGACTCCAGATGCTTGGGTGTGATATTGGTAATGGTGATACAGCCGCGTGTGGCAGCCGCCGCGCACATATAGGTGCCTGCTTCAATCTGGTCGGGGATAATCGAATAGGTGATGCCGTGCATGTAGCTGACGCCGCGCACCTTGATGACGTCGGTACCGGCGCCGCGGATATCCGCGCCCATGGAGTTGAGGAAGTTGGCAAGGTCAACGATGTGGGGTTCCTTTGCCGCGTTCTCGATGATGGTCTGTCCCTTGGCACGGCATGCCGCCAGCATGATGTTCATGGTGGCGCCGACGGAAACAACGTCGAGATACACATGGCTGCCGACCAAGCCGTCCTCACATTCCGCCTCGATAATTGCGCCGTCCACCAGCCGGGTTTCCGCGCCGAGCGCCTCAAAGCCCTTGAGGTGCTGGTCGATGGGACGCACGCCGAAGTTGCAGCCGCCGGGCAGCGCAACCTTTGCCTTGCCGTATTTGCCGAGCAACGCGCCCAGCAGATAGTAGGAAGCACGCATGCCGCGCACCAAATCGGTGGTGGCGCTGTGGGTGGTGATGTGGGTGGGGTCGATATAAAGAGTGGTTTTATTGATTCTTCTGACCTTCGCGCCCATCTGCTGCAAGATTTTGCTGATAAGCGTTACGTCGCTGATGTTCGGAATATTTTCAATTTGGCAGGGCTCATCGCAAAGGATAACCGCCGGGATAATGGCGACGGCGGCATTTTTTGCACCGCTGATGGAAACCTCGCCAAACAAGGGCTTGCCGCCCGTGACTACAAACTTCTCCAATTGGTGTACACTCCAATACAGCTTGATAGGACTTTATTCTGACCGAAATATAGGAAAGCAATATACGCGGTTTTGGATTAAAACCACAAAATATATTACATTTTGATTAAAACACACAAGGGATTGTGGTTACACAGACGTAACGATACAATTCTCCTATAGAAAATGATACTACAAACTTGTAGTAAAGTCAATGTCAAATGAAAATTGTAACCTATTTTTGGCAAACTTGTACTCATTTTGTTAAAAACCTGTTATTTTTGTTTTGATTATGAACAAGTCCTGTAACGCTTTGTTATTTTTCTCGAAAAGGATTAAAAAATTCGGTTTTTTTCTGTTCGAGAAATATTCGATTTCTAACAAATTGTTTACCGTTTTATACAATCTTGACGCGCCTACGGCGCTATTAAAAATTAGAAAGTCTGCTTTTTAATGAAGATTGGTAGTACGCTTCACGCAGCTTATCGGTCTGCCTGCAGGGTGATTTCCTTTTCGTATTCCTTGCCGCTGTCGGGGTCACAAAAGCTCAGCTTCGCCTTGTCGCCGGGCTGATAGCCCTCGAGCAGCTCATAGATATCGGCAAAGCTGGTGACGGCTTTGCCGTCGAGCGCGGTGACGATGTAGCCTTCCTTGAAGCCGTCGATGTCGCAGGGACCTCCCTCGGTGATGCCGATAACAACAATGCCGCGCGGCAAGCCGTATGCCTGCGCTGTTTCTTCGGTGACCTCTCGACCGGAAATGCCGATTTTTACCCTGCCGTCAACATAGCCGTTGCGGATGAGGGAATCGACAATCGTTTTTGCCTGCGCCGAGGGAATGCAAAAGCCCATGCCCTCAAACTTTTCGTTGACAATTTTTGCCGAGGCAATGCCGATGACCTGACCGTAGTTATTCACGGCAGGACCGCCCGAGTTGCCGGGGTTGATGGCGGCGTCGGTCTGGATGTATTTAACAATGCTTTTGCGCGACGCGTCGCGGTTGATGGCGGACACAATGCCCTTGGTCACAGAGTTTTGGAAGCTGATGCCGCCGGGGTTGCCGATGATGACCAAATCGTCGCCGAGCGTAAGCTTTTCGGAATCGCCGAAGGCGGCAGGCTTGAGTTCCTTGGCGTTGTCGAGCTTGAGCACCGCCAAATCAGTGCGCGAATCAAAGCCCACCACGCCTGCGGTATACTTGGTGCCGTCGGCGGTGATGACCTGAATGGCGTAGGCGGTTTTGCTGTCCCCTATCACGTGCGAATTGGTGACGATGTAGCCGTCGGCGGAAATGATGATGCCGCTGCCCTCGGAGGAAACGTTTTTATCCTCGCCTGCCTCGCCGCTGTAGCAGCGCACGCCCACCACGGATTCGTTGACCGCGTTGTAGGCGTAGCCTGCGCTGTAGGCGGTGTTGGAGGCGGCATCGTTTGGCAGGGGCGCCAGCGTCAGCCCGGCGTAGTTTTTATCTGTCTTGTCGGAATAGTCGGTTTCGCTGTGCTCGGGCTGCGCGCTTTCCTGCGCAGGCGTTTGGAAATACTCCTCGAATTTATCCTCGGGAAGCTGTCCGGCGGCGTCCTGCGTAGCGATAACGCCGTTATGCTTGCGTTGGTCGCCGCTTTCCTGCTTTTGCAAAATGCCGATGCCGAAAATGGCAAACAAGCTTGCCGCGAGCAGAAGGCTGAGCACGATGATGACAATCACCAGCGCGGTGTTCGCCTTGGACTTTGGCGCCTGCTCCTGCTCCTCCGGCATGGCTTGCGTCGGAATTTCCTGTACAGCGCGAGCCGGCGGAAACGGCGGCACGGGCGGCTGGTTGACAGGCGAAGCGGGTTCAAAGCGGTTTTGCGCATACACCGCTGTGTGCTGAATGGGATTGAAGCTGTCCTCCTGCGGCGCAGGGGGCTGCATCAGCGGCTTCTGCGGCTGAAAATCAACCGGCTGCGGCGTGGTCGGTGTGAACGGCTCCTCGGCGGACGGTTTTTCGGTGAGCGGCTTTTGCGGAGCAAAGCCGTAGAATTCATTTTCAAATTGATTATCCATAAAATTACTCCTGCCTTTTTGGTGTAGGCTTTTTTTATTATACACTGAAACCGCCCGAAAAGCAACCGCCAAGCCGCTGTTTCATGTGACGGCTGTCTGAAAATTTGCCGACAGGCGAAAAAAACAAGAAATCTCTTAAAAAAGTGAGATAAAATTCCCGAAAAGGGTTTATCTTTCCGGTTTTTTATAGTATAATAATAACAACTCGACAGGAACGGACGCGTTTTTGTTGAAATCTATGAACCAAAGGAAGATGAAAATGCCATTAGTAAACGCAAAAGAAATGCTTACCAAAGCAAAGGCAGGTCACTATGCGGTTGGCCAGTTCAACATCAACAACCTTGAGTGGACAAAGTCCATTCTTCTTACCGCTCAGGAGCTTAATTCTCCCGTAATCCTCGGCGTATCCGAGGGCGCAGGCAAATATATGTGCGGCTACAAGACCGTTGTCGGCATGGTTACCGCTATGCTCGAGGAGCTCAACATCACTGTTCCCGTTGCGCTGCACCTGGATCACGGCTCCTATGAGGGCGCAAAGAAGTGTATTGAGGCAGGCTTTAGCTCCATTATGTTTGACGGCTCGCACTATCCGATTGACGAGAACGTTGCCAAGACCAAGGAGCTGGTAGCTACCTGCAACGAGCTCGGTCTGTCTATTGAGGCAGAGGTCGGCTCCATCGG
The DNA here is from genome assembly GCA_902799325.1 of uncultured Ruminococcus sp. Classification (GTDB taxonomy): domain Bacteria; phylum Bacillota; class Clostridia; order Oscillospirales; family Acutalibacteraceae; genus Ruminococcoides. The sequence goes on from CADCAD010000057.1 coordinate 3,695, forward strand.
CGGCGAGGAAGACGGCGTTATCGGCGCAGGCGAATGTGCCGATCCGCAGGAGTGCAAGATGGTTGCGGATTTGGGCGTTACCATGCTGGCTGCCGGCATCGGCAACATCCACGGCAAATATCCCGAAAACTGGCAGGGACTCAGCTTTGAAACCCTCGACGCTATCCAGCAGCTCACCGGCGACATGCCCCTCGTTCTGCACGGCGGCACCGGTATTCCGGCTGACATGATTAAGAAGGCTATTGAGCTGGGCGTTTCCAAGATTAACGTCAACACCGAGTGCCAGCTGGCATTTGCGGCGGCTACCCGTAAGTACATCGAGGAAGGCAAGGACTTGCAGGGCAAGGGCTTCGATCCCAGAAAGCTCCTCGCTCCCGGCGCAGAGGCTATTAAGGAAACCGTCAGAGAGAAGATGGAGCTGTTCGGTTCCGTCGGCAAGGCGTAATTTCTTTTTGTTGCAAAGGCTGTGTAAAAGCCTGACATGCAGCGGACGGCTTTGGCTGTCCGCTGTTTTTTATTCTATAGGAAACTTCTTCATCCCGCCGTTAGTGAATAAGATGAATTTTTCCAAAGGCGGGCAAGAGCGTCCGCAACGCTTTTTTGTTGCTATTCAAAAGGGGGATGCTATGACACAAACAGAAAGACGACTTTTTTTAATTCACTATCTGCTGGACGAGCGGCGCGAAGATGTGGAAATTCCCGAGGACGCCGCCCGTCAAAAGCAGCTGCTGCGCTCGCTGATGAATATCCGCATGCCTGCGTCCGTCAGCGAGGATTTTCTGCATATACAGGACGCATACTTGCAGGAAGAAACGCGGAGAAAGGGTGTCACCGCGCTCGGGGATTTGGAGCCGCTTCAAAAGGAGCTTTACCTTTGGCAGGGCGACATCACCACACTGGCATGCGACGCGATTGTCAACGCCGCCAACAGCCAAATGCTGGGCTGCTTCAGCCCGTGCCACGGGTGCATTGATAACGCGATTCACACCTATGCCGGGGTGCAGCTGCGCAGCGCGTGCTATGCGCTCATGCGGAGGCAGGGCTATGAGGAGCCGACAGGTCAGGCGAAGATCACGCCCGGCTACAATCTGCCGAGCAAGTATGTTCTGCACACGGTGGGGCCGATTGTCAGCAGCTATTTGACAGAGGAGGACTGTGAGCTGCTGAAAAGCTGTTACCTCTCCTGCCTAAAGCTCGCGGAGGAAAACAGCTGTGAGAGCCTTGCGTTCTGCTGTATTTCAACCGGCGTGTTCGGCTTTCCGCAGAAGGAAGCGGCGGAGATTGCTGTCAATACCGTAAGGACATATAAAAAGGAAACCGACAGCGATATCAAGGTCATCTTCAATGTGTTCAAGGATGAGGATTTGATGATTTATCAAGACCTGTTGAATCAATGAATTACAAAGCCAATACACCGTTCAGATTAAAAATGTCTGAGCGGTGTATTTTTATGTGCAAATCTACTAAATTGGCGCGGCGTTTTTTGGATTGCGCGATACCTTTAAATATGGTAAAATATAGTTGCGACATAATTTCATTGATTACACAAAGACTAAGTGTGTGTTTTTACTTTTCGGTAAAAATGCATGCTCCTTAGTCATACTTGTTTACGTAGAAGCATGTATTGAGATTGTGTCGCAGCAATTGGAGCAGTGCGTTTTTCGTGCGTGCAGCTTCGGTTGTACGCACTTTTTGTTTTGAGGAGGACGGACAGCAAATGAAAAAAACAATTGTCCAATCAATCGCAGTTTTGCTTGCAGCAGTTTTGATTATACTGTCATTACCGATTACAGTTATGGCAGCAGATTCAACCTTGGATTCTGTCGGCGCTTCAAGCGGAACCACGGGCGACTGCACATGGACGCTCGATGAAGAGGGCACACTAACAATCAGCGGTAACGGGGCGATGGGGGATTATTCATTCAAATATTCCAACAGTATATTCATTACAACCGCACCGTGGGGAGCTAATATCAAAGCCGTTATCATTGAGGACGGCGTGACAAGTATCGGTGATTATGCTTTTTCCGGCTGTAAAGGCTTGACAAGCGTCACCATTCCCGACGGCGCGACGAGCATCGGCAAGGGTGCGTTTCAAACCTGCACCGGCTTGACAAGCGTGACGATCGGCACCAGTGTGACGAGTATCGGCGGTGCTGCGTTTTTCGGCTGCACCGGCTTGACAAGCGTGACGATTCCCGACAGCGTGACGAGTATCAGTAGCAGTACGTTTTACAATTGCACCGGCTTGACAAGCATCACGATCCCCGACAGCGTGACGAGTATTGGCAGTTCTGCGTTTCGAGGCTGCACCGGCTTGACGAGTGTGACGATTCCCGACAGCGTGACAAGTATCGGCAGTGATGCGTTTTACGGCTGCAAGCTTTTGACAAGCGTGACGATTAGCAACAGCGTGACGAGTATCAGCGAATGGGCGTTTTTCAACTGCACCGGTTTGACAAGCGTCACGATCCCCGACAGCGTGACGAGTATCGGCAGTGACGCGTTTTCCAGCTGCACCGGCTTGACAAGCGTCACCATTCCCGACAGCGTGACGAGTATCGGCGTCGAGGCGTTTTCCCGCTGCACCGGCTTGACAAGCGTCATCATTCCCGACAGCGTGACAAGTATCAGCAGTTCTGCGTTTTCCCGCTGCACCGGCTTGACAAGTATCTCCGTTGATTCTGACAACAGTGTCTATGACAGCCGCAACAACTGTAACGCTATTATTGAAACAGCTACTAATACGTTGATATACGGTTGCAAGTCAACCGTAATTCCCGACAGCGTGACGAGTATCGGCTATGGTGCGTTTTGGGACTGCACCGGCTTGACAAGCATCACGATCCCCGACAGCGTGACGAGTATCGGCAGTTCTGCGTTTGTGTACTGCACCGGCTTGACAAGCGTCACAATCGGCAACAGCGTGACGAGTATCGACAATTCTGCGTTTTACGGCTGCACCGGCTTGACAAGCGTCACGATCGGCAACAGCGTGACGAGTATCGGCTATGAAGCGTTTCACGGCTGCACCGGCTTGACAAGCGTCATCATTCCCGACAGCGTGACAAGCATCGAAAATCGCTCTTTTGGTTATGTTGGGAACTTCGAAGATAAAATAGACGGCTTTACAATTTACGGCGTTCCGGGCAGTGCCGCAGAACAGTATGCGAATGATAACGGTTTTACTTTTATCGAAAGGAAGCAAGCGGTAATCGGTGATGTAGATAGTGACGGGAAAATCAATGTTTCCGATTTAACGATGATTCAGCGCCATCTTGCCGGATTTGAGATTTTGACAGGCGAGCGGCTTGACTTAGCCGACACAAACGGCGACGGAAAAGTTACCATCGACGACGCTACATTGCTGCAAATGTATTTGGCGGAATATGATGTAATGGCGGAATATGATGTAAAATTAGGTTAACTAAGGAAACGGTTTGGTTTTTATCAGACCGTTTCTTTTTTTCCGGACTTTCCACCCAACCTGTGGTATGTTGTTGTGCTTGAAAGGTAATACTATTCTCTGATAGAAAGCAGAAAATTTGCTTTTTAATGTAGATTGGTATAATTTGTATATAAACGCTCCGGCGACAGGGACTCTCCCCTGCCGCCGGATATTTTTTGCTCAAAAATCGGCAAGCGTTTTGTGCAGTTTTTACAAAGTTGAAAAAATTTTTGAAAAGGTTACAAAAAATTGCATACTTGTATGCAATTTTTCCCGCTGTTTCGAGTATAAGTGAGAGGACTTTTTTGGTGCTCTCAAAACGGGAGGTGACGCTAATCAAAAGAAAACTGAAGCCGAGGGAGCGGTTGTTCTGCGGATACTTTGCCTGCACGGGCGACGCGGCGCTTTCGGCAAAAAAGGCAGGCTATGCCAACGAGCCTGCGCTGACGGGCGACCGTTTGCTGTGCGACGAGGCGGTGATGGAGGAAATTGACCGTCAGCTTTGTCTGCGGAACAAAACGATGGCAAGGCTGGCGACCATCGGCTATCGCCGTTTGGCGTTTGGCAGCATTTGCGATCCGCTGCGGCTGCTGTTTATGGAGCAGCCGACGGCGGACGAGCTGGAGGGGATGGATTTGATGATGATTTCGGAAATCAAGCGCAACCGCGACGGCATGCTCGAAATCAAGTTTTTTGACAGGCTGAAGGCGCTGGAAAAACTGGGCAGCCGTCAGGAGGACAGCAGCGGCGTTGCCGGGCTGTTTGACGCGATTGGCAGACAGGCGGCGTCGGGACGTGAGGACGCTGATTAAGGAGTTTTCGAAAAAACAGCTGCGCGTGCTGAGCTGGTGGCACCGCAACTCGCCCGATTTTGACCGCGACGCGATTATTTGCGACGGCGCGGTGCGCAGCGGCAAAACCTTTTGTATGTCGCTGTCGTATGTGCTGTGGAGCTTTTATGCGTTTGAGCAGGGCGATTTCGGGCTGTGCGGCAAAACCATCCGCTCGCTGCGGCGCAACATGGTGACGCCGGTGCTGCCGCTGCTGCAGTCGCTCGGGTTTGTGTGCGAGGAAAAGCTGAGCCACAACCTTTTGATTGTGCGCTACGGCAAAGCGGAGCGGCGGTTTTATCTGTTCGGCGGCAAGGACGAATCCTCGGCGGCGCTGGTGCAGGGTATTACGCTGTCGGGCGTGCTGTTTGACGAGGTGGCGCTGATGCCGCGCTCGTTTGTGGAGCAGGCGATGGCGCGCTGCTCGGTATCGGGCTCGCGGTTTTGGTTCAACTGCAACCCCGAGCATCCGGAACACTGGTTCTACCGCGAGTGGATTAAACAGGCGGAACGGAAAAACGCGCTGTATCTGCACTTTACGATGGACGACAACCCATCGCTGACAGAGCGCGTGAAGCGCCGCTATGAAAAGCTGTACACCGGCGCGTTCTATGAGCGCTTTGTCAAGGGCAAATGGGTGGCGGTGTACGGCGCGGTGTATCCGTTTATGGCGGACGAAGGCATGTATGCAGAGGTGCCGGAGGACGGGATGAGCGAATTTGCGGTGTCCTGCGATTACGGCACGGTCAATCCGACCTCGATGGGGCTGTGGGGCAAAAAGGGCAGCTCTTGGTATCGGATTGACGAGTACTATTTTGACTCGCGCAAGGAGGGCTTTCAAAAGACCGACGAGGAACACTATGCCGCGCTGCAAAAGCTGGCGGAAGGGAGACGCATCAAGATGGTCGTGGTCGATCCCTCGGCGGCGAGCTTTATGGAGGTCATCCGCCGCCACGGAGAATTTCCGGTGACACCCGCGCAAAACAACGTGATGAACGGTATTCGAACGGTGTCGGGCGCGCTGAAGGACGGCACCATCAAAATTTGCAAAAACTGCGCCGACAGCCGCCGCGAGTTCCAACTGTATCGCTGGGACGCCAACCGGCGCGAGGATGCGCCCGTCAAGGAAAACGACCACGCGATGGACGACATCCGCTATTTTGCGGCGGCAATCAACCACGGCGGCAGCGGCGGCGTTTGCGCCATCGCCGCCGCGAGATAGGAGGAAACCAATGTTTGGCAGAAAAAAGCAGGCAAGTCCGCCGGCGCTGCCGGTGGCGCAGACCGTGCCGCGCGGCTTTCAAAGCAGCAGCGCATGGCTGTACGGCGAGGTGCAGAGCCACGCGGAGCGTGCGCTGTATGCGTCGCTGCGGCAGAGTGTGCCGCTGATTGACGCGGCGCTCGGCAAGATTGTGCGGCTGATAGGCAGCTTTCGCGTTGTCACCGAGGACAGCGCGGCGCAAGCCTTTGCGGACGACCTGCTGGAAAATGTAAGAACCAACGGCGGTGCCGCCGGCTTGACGGCGTTTGTCGGAGGATATTTGGACGATTTGCTGACCTACGGGGAAGCAATCGGTGAAATGCTGCCCGATGAAAGGCTGGGCGGTATATGCGCGCTGTATAACGCGTCGCTGAACGACGCTGCCGTTGCAGCAGGCAGCTCGCCGCTGGAGCCGGTGGTGCTGGCAGACGGCAAGCCTGTGAAAAACCAGTCGCTGATGCTCGTGTCGCTGCTGAACCCGGAGAGCGGCTCCGTGCGCGGCAGGTCGCTGCTTGCGGGGCTGCCGTTTATCAGCTCGATTCTGCTGCGCGTGTTTGCCTCGCTGAAAAACAACTGGGAGCGCGCGGGCGACATTCGCTTTGCCGTGACCTACGATCCGAAGGACGGCGTTTTCGGCGAGGAGAGCGCGCAGCAGATTGCCGACGAATGGAAAAAGGCGATGCGCGGCGACAGCGTGTGCGACTTTGTGTCGCTGGGCGATGTGAAAATTAAGGTTATCGGCGCGGAAAACCAGATGCCGGACTGCGAGGTACCGGTGCGCGTTATTCTGGAGCAGATAGTGGCAAAGCTGGGAATTCCGCCGTTTTTGCTCGGCATTTCCTGGTCGAGCACCGAGCGCATGAGCGCCCAGCAGGCGGATATTCTCACCAGCGAGCTGGAGTATTACCGTGCGGCGGTGGAGCCCGTAATCCGCAAAATCGTGCGCACGCATTTGCGGCTTTGCGGCATGGGAAGCGACTTCAAAATAATTTGGAGCGACATCAATTTGCAGGACGCGGTTGAATTGTCGCAGGCGCGGCTGAATAACGCGCGCGCCAGACAGCTCGAGCGCGAAACCGGTTGGGAGGATGAAGATGAAACAGAATGACATAACCAAGGCGGCGCTGATTGGCGACAGTCCTGCCGCCGTGAGCGAGGAGGAGCTCGGGCTGATTAACGGTTATGCGCGCCGCGCGCTGACGGCGGACGAGGTGTATGTGTTTTCCGTGGTGCTGTGCGACAACGATGTTGACCGCGACGGCGAGCGCTTTACGGTGGAGTCGCTGTTTGCGCTGGAAAAGCTGTTTGTGGGCAAAACGGGCATTATGGATCACAACCCGAGCGCTCAAAACCAGAAGGCGCGGATTTTTGCCTGCCGTGTGGAGAGCGTTCCCGGACGCGTGACCGCCACGGGCGACGACTATTTCCGCCTGACGGCGCGCGCCTATATGCCTAAAACGGAGGACAACCGCAGCTTGATTGACGCGATTGACAGCGGTATTGTCAAGGAGGTCAGCGTGGGCTGCGCGGTGGAAAAAACCGTGTGCAGCATTTGCGGCGAGGAGCAGGGACTTTGCGCCCATCAAAAGGGCGAGCGCTACAGCGGCAAGCTGTGCTGCGGCGAGCTGCAAAATCCGCTGGACGCCTATGAATGGAGCTTTGTCGCCGTGCCTGCGCAAAAGGCGGCAGGCGTGGTGAAAAGCGCAAAAGGAAAGGAAGGAAGCATGGAACAGATTTTGAAAAAGCTGGAGGAGGGCGGCAATTTGCTGCTCAGTGAAAGCGAATGCCGCAAGCTGTGCGGCTATATCGGCAATTTGAAGCAATCGGCGAAGGACGGCGTGTTCTACCGCGACAGCCTGACGGCGGAGGTGCTGCGCCTTTCGGCGGCGGTGCAGCCTGATATTTCGCGCGAAACCATGGAGAGCGTGGCAAAGTCGCTGAACATCAGCCAGCTTAAGGAAGTAAAGACCGCTTTTGAAAAGCAGAAGCAGCAGGCGTATGCGCCCGTGCCGCAGCTGCTGGGCAAGCAGTCCAAACAAAAAACCGAATCATTCGGACAGTTTACCATTTAACGGAGGGATTTTGTATGAATATCAACTTTAACGGTTACGGAGAAAATGTGACTACCTTTATCGCGGACAGCACCCTGACGGAAGCAGGCGTTCCTGTCAAAATCACCGGTGACGGCACAGTTGGCAAATGCAACGGCAACGATGTGTTTTGCGGCATTTGCGTCGGCTTGCGCGACGGCTATGCCGCTGTGCAGCTCGACGGCTATGTAAGAATGCCCGCAGCGGCAAAAATTGCCCCGGGCTATAAAAAGCTTGCCGCCGGTTCTTCCGGCGATGTGGCGGTGAATTCTACCGGCAGAGAACTGTTGGTTTTAGATTCCACCGCAACGGAAATCGGCTTTATTCTTTAATTTTACGGAGGGTAATAATTATGGCACATTTTGAGAATATTACTATTGAAAAGGGTATGTATCAGACCAAGGGCGGCATGACCGCTGCGCTTGAGCAGCTGGATCCGAGCGAAAACTATGCCGGCACCGCGCTGGAGGGCTTGGACGCGTTTTCCCGTCAGCTCAAGCGCTTTGACATCAAGGTGAACGGCAGAGGCAGCGACTGCGTGGAGAAGTTTTTCCAGACCTCCAATTCCGCGGCGCTGTTTCCCGAATACATCAGCCGCGCGGTGCGCCAGGGCATGGAGCGCGCGGATATCCTGCCTAATTTGGTGGCGACCGTCACCGACATTGAGGGCATGGATTACCGCAGCATTGTGTCCGCACCGTCGGAGGATGACAAGAGCCTGAAGATTGTCAGCGAGGGCGCGGCGATTCCCCAAACCACTGTCAAGACCAGAGAAAACCTTGTCAAGCTGCACAAGCGCGGCAGAATGTTGGTGGCGTCCTATGAAGCGCTGCGCTTCCAGCGCCTTGACCTGTTTACCGTGACGCTTAACCAGATTGGCGCATACATCGCACGCGCCCAGCTGAAGGACGCGATTGACGTGCTGCGCAACGGCGACGGCAACAACAACGCTGCCGACAATGTGGCTGCGGAGACGAGCGGCGAGCTGAGCTACGGCGATTTGGTGAAGCTGTGGGCAAGCCTTGCACCCTATGAGCTGAACACCATTTTGGCGCCCACCGCGCAGATGCAGCAGCTTTTGGCGATGCCACAGATGCAGGACGCAACCGCCGGTCTGGACTTTCAGGGCACCGGCAAGATGGTGACGCCGCTCGGCGCTTCGCTGCTGCACGCGCCCGAGATGGCGTCCGGCGCCATCATCGGTCTGGACAAAAACTGTGCGCTGGAAATGGTGCAGGCAGGCGGTGTGATGACCGATTATGACAAGCTGATTGACCGCCAGCTGGAACGCGCGGCAATCACCTGCACCGCAGGCTTCTCCAAAATCTTTACCGAAGCAGCAAAAACCTTGTCTTAAGGAGGGCTGTGCTTGAACATTGAAAATGTGCGCGCGCGCTTTATGGCGCTGACGGGAATTGACAGCGAGGAAATGTTCAGGTGGCAGGCGCTGACAGAGGACGCCGTGGATTATGTACAGCAGCGCTGCGCGGTGCGCGAGCCGGATGAGGCGCAGACAAAGCGTCTGGAGGCGCTGGCGGCGGCGTATGCGCTGAAGCTGTACGCGTTGTGCGGCGACGACGGTTTAACCCAGTTTGTGGCGGGTGACGTCCATTTGACGTCATCCGCTGACAAGCGGATGCGTGCCGGGGAGCTTTGGGCGGAGCTGGCGGCGCAGAATGCCGACCTGATTGGCACGGAAGGATTTTTATTTGGCAGGGTGATAACATGAGCTTACTGAATTGTGTGGATAAGGAAATCGGGCGCTTCGGCTCGCAGGTGAGCATTACGCAGCGGGGAACGTGCGTGAACACGCGCGCCTTTTTGGAGCCGCTGCGCTACCGCAACAAGATTTATATCGGCGGCGAATATCATCCGCTGGGCTTTCTGCGCAGAGAGAAGTACCTTTATGTCGGAAAATCTTCCCATAGGTTGATTGAGAACGAATCCGTCATAGAAGCACAGGGCAGCAAGTATATTGTAAAAAGGTGTGAAACCTATTATGTGAAGGATACGCCGATATATGAATGGGCGATTTTGGTGCCCTACGGCGATGAACGGGAGGATGATTATGGATCGGATACAGCGACAGGTTGACGCGCTGATTGTCAGGCTGAAGCATTTGGACGCGCTGACGGGGATTCGCTTTGTGCGCGAATATGCCAACAGCCGCATGGAAACGCCGGTGCGCGGCTTGCTGGCGGTGGTCGGCATTGTCGGCACCTCGCGTGAAAAGGGCTACATCGGGGGTTATTTGACCTCCTCCGTGCGCGGCGAGGTGTACGCGGCGCATGTTGAGATTCGCGTTTATGCACCGCAGAGCGAGAACGGCAGCGGTCTGTCGGAGGCAGTCAGCGAGCTGATGGAGGGACTGAAAAAGGCGGACGAGGAAAAGCTGATTACTGCTGTTTCCGCCTCCTCCATCGCGTTTGACTCCGACACCAACACGGTGTTCCGCAAGGTGGACGTCCATATTAAATTCTGCCTGTGCGAGGAGGGATAGCATGCCGGTTGCGTTAAACAAAGGCAGCGATTTGACGATTGCCGTCAATGGGGAACCGCTCGGCGGCGTAAAGGAGCTGCGCCGCATAACCGAAAACCGGGGCGAGGGGATTATCTATCAGTTTTTGACGGACAAGCCTGTGGCGACGGTGGAAAGCAGGCGGTACAAGCTGGAGCTGGTGTTTCACTGCGTCGGCGCGTGCGCGCTGGAGCAGGACATCAACAGCATTTGCGTCTGCGGCAGGCAGCAGACCGAGCTGTACACCCTTTGCACGGTGGAAAAGCTGGAACGCACGGCGGAAGCAAACGGCGCGGTGGAATACCGCGCCGTGATTGCCGCCGGAGAAAGGAGCGTTTTATTTGAATGAATTACTGTATTCGCTTGCGGAGGAGGCGTTTTCCGGAAGCGATTATGAGGGGCTGAGCGAACAGCTGGAGCTGGAGAGCATCCGCTACAGCCGCGCACTGCCCGAGGAAGAGGAGGCGAGGTGGCGATGAATTTGGTACCGATGCGCTTTAAGGGCGTGGAGTGGCACCACAATCCGCGCGAAATCTCGTTTTCCTGCGAACAGAATATCAGCGAGATGAAGGCGCCCTACGGCAAAGCGTACATACAAAACACAGGGCGCAAAAACACCGTCGTGCGCGGCGAGGGCGAGCTGTACGGCGCGGACTGCGCCGAGCAGTTCAAGCGGCTGTTTGCGCTGATGAAGAGCGGCGGCAGCGGCATACTGGCGGTGCCGAAGCTGGGCACAATGGTCGCGGTGTTTGAGAGCCTGAGTATACAGGGTGTGCCCAAGCCGGACGTGCTGACCTATCGCTTTGTGTTCCGCGAGGTGATGGAAAAAACCGCGGACGACACACCCACGGCGTACCGATGTGAGAGCGGCGAAACGCTGTGGGACGTGGCGTATCGCTTTGCCATAGCGATTGACCGCTTGGTGGCACTGAATCCCGATATCCGCCGCCCGGACGACGACTTGGGCGGAAAGGAGGTCGCGCTGTGTTAAGCTTTGTTTTGCTGCTCGACAACGGAGAAGCGCGCGCCTTGGACACGGTGCTGGACGCGGTGCTCGACTGCGACGTCGGCGTGCCGGCGGACAGCCTGACCGTGACCTGTCCCTATGACAGCACCATCCGCGCACATGCCGATAAGCTGGCGGCATATGACGGAAAGGAGCTTGTGTTTATGGGACAGCTCGATAATATTGTCGCCGTCAAACGCGGCATGGGCGTGGTTTTGCAGCTGAACGCGCGCGGTCCTGCGGCGGCGCTGCTGGACAATGAGGCGGAGCCGCAGACCTACCGCAACCCGACCGCCGGGCTGATGGCGCGCAAGCATTTGGTGCCCTTTGGCTTGCAGCCTGTGGACGCGGACGCGCTGCCCTATTCGGGCAAGCTGCTGATTGACAAGGGCACCAGCCATTGGCAGGCGCTGTGCCGGTTTTGCCTGATGCGCTACGGAAGCGTGCCGCGTGTGGAAGCGGACGGCAGGGTGTATCTGCGCGGCTTTCACCCGGAGGAGCAGGCCGCGTTTTCGGACGGCAATCAGGGCACGCCGTACTATTGGCTGAAGGAATCGCAGCGGCGTCACTGCCTGCTGTCGGAGGTCAAGCTGAAATTCCGCTTGAAGAACGATTATCACGCCTCGCTGAAAAATCGCAATCCTGCCGCGCGGCACATCCGCCGCGTGCGGTATGTCAACGCGGCGGCAGACAATGCCAGCATGAATACCGCCGAAAAGATGATGGAAAACAGCAACCGCGACAGCTATGCGCTGACGCTGCGGTGCCTTGGCTGTCACGCGGCACTGCTCGGCAAAAAGGCGACGGTGCGCGACAGTGTGCTGGGAGAAATTTCCGCGCTGACGGTGGCAAAGGTCAGGGTGACCGCCGGGCGGCAGGGCGAAATCAGTGAAATTACATTAAAAAAGGAGCGATTTGATGTGGCTGATGAATTACATAACGAATAACTCCCTCTCCTCCCCTGCCGCTGTCAAGGGAGAGCTGAGCACGGGCAGCGTCAACGGTACGACGGTG
>CADCAD010000058.1 GCA_902799325.1 uncultured Ruminococcus sp.
CGATGAAAGTCACGTCACCCTGCCGCAGGTGCGCGGCATGTACGCCGGCGACCGCGCGCGCAAAAAGAGCCTGATTGACTACGGCTTCCGTCTTCCCTCGGCATACGACAACCGACCGCTCAACTTCGACGAATTCTACGCGCACATCCGTCAGGTGGTTTTCGTCAGCGCCACGCCGGGCGATTTGGAGCTTGAAAAAAGCGCCGTTGTCGCCGAGCAGATTATCCGCCCCACGGGACTGCTCGATCCTGAAATTTCCGTCCGTCCCACCGAGGGACAGCTCGATGACTTGGTGTCCGAAATCAACCTGCGCGCCGCCAAAAAACAGCGCGTGCTCGTCACCACCCTCACCAAAAAAATGGCGGAGGACTTAACCGACTACCTCGAAACCATGGGCATCCGCGTGCGCTATATGCACCACGATATCGACACCGTGGAGCGCATGGAAATCGTGCGTGATTTGCGCCTCGGCGAGTTCGACGTCCTCGTCGGCATCAACCTGCTGCGCGAGGGTTTGGATATCCCCGAGGTTTCGCTTGTCGCCGTGCTGGACGCGGACAAGGAGGGCTTTTTGCGCAGCGCTCGCTCGCTGATTCAGATTGTCGGCAGAGCCGCGCGCAACAGCGAGGGCATGGTCATCATGTACGCCGACAGCGTCACCGATTCCATGCAGCAAACGCTGACGGAAACCAACCGCCGCCGTGAAATCCAGCAAAAATACAACGAGGAGCACGGCATCGTGCCGCAAACCATCGTCAAAAAGGTCGGCGAAATCCTCGAAATCTCCACCCATTCCGACAGCGAATTCAAGAACACCAAAAAGCTGAGCAAGGCGCAGCGCCAGCAGCTGATTGAAAGCCTCACCAAGGAAATGAAGGCGGCAGCGCGTCTGTTGGAATTCGAACACGCCGCCTATTTAAGAGATAAAATCAAAAAGCTAAGAGGAGAAAAATAACATTCCGCTCTTACCGCTGAAAAAAGGAAGTAGTATATGGCAAGAAAAAAGGTACAGGAATACGGCAACGACAGTATCACCACCCTCAAAGGCGCCGACCGGGTGCGCAAGCGTCCGGCGGTCATTTTCGGTTCGGACGGTATCGACGGCTGTCAACATTCCGTGTTTGAAATTCTCTCCAACTCCATCGACGAGGCGCGCGAGGGACACGGCAAAAAAATCACCGTCACCCGTTTTGCGGACGGCTCCATCGAGGTCGAGGACCACGGACGCGGTATCCCTGTCGATTTCAACGAAAAGGAAAACCGCTTCAACTGGGAGCTCGTGTTCTGCGAAATGTACGCCGGCGGCAAATATAATAACAACGAAGGGGAGAGCTATGAGTTTTCCCTCGGCATGAACGGCCTCGGTCTGTGTTCCACCCAGTACAGCTCCGCGTATATGGACGTTGACATCCGCCGCGACGGCTACCGCTACACCCTCCACTTTGAAAAGGGCGAGAACATCGGCGGCTTAAAAAAGGAGCCCTACGCCAAAAAGGACACCGGCACCAAAATCACCTGGAAGCCCGATTTGGAGGTCTTTACCGACATCGACATCGCCCCCGACTATTTCCTCGACGTCATGAAGCGGCAGGCGATTGTCAACGCCGGCGTGGAGTTCATCTTCCGCAACCAGAACGGCAAAAGCTTTGACACCACCACCTTCAACTACGTCAACGGCGTTGTTGACCATGTTGCCGAAATCATCGGTGAGGATGCGCTCACCGGCGTGCAGCACTGGGAAACCGAGGTCAAAACGCGCGACCGCGAGGACAAGCCCGAATACAAGTGCAAAATGGACATCGCCGTCGCCTTTTCCAACAAGGTCAGCACCACCGAATACTACCACAACTCCAGCTGGCTGGAGCACGGCGGCGCACCCGATAAGGCGGTGCGCAACGCCTTTGTCTATCAAATCGACAACTACCTGAAAAACAACAATAAATATAACAAAACCGAAAAGAAAATCAATTACGACGACGTCGCCGACTGTCTTGTCTGCGTCATTTCGTCCTTTTCCAGCGTGTCCTCCTATGAGAACCAAACCAAAAAGGCGGTCACTAACAAGGGTATCCAGGACGCCATGACCGCGTTTTTGCGCCAGAGCCTGGAGATATATTTTATCGAAAATCCGCTCGAAGCCGAGAAAATAGCCGAGCAGGTGCTCATCAACAAGCGCAGCCGCGAAAACGCCGAAAAAACACGTCTGAACATTAAAAAGAAGCTCTCCGGCAATCTCGATATGACCAACCGCGTGGAGAAGTTTGCCGACTGCCGCAGTAAGGATATTTCTATAAGAGAATTATTTATCGTAGAGGGCGATTCCGCAAAGGGCGCCTGCGTGCAGGCGCGCGACGCCGATTTTCAGGCAATCATGCCCATCCGCGGCAAAATCCTCAACTGCCTAAAGGTTGACTATGACCGCATCTTCAAAAGCGACATCATCACCGATTTGCTGCGCGTGCTCGGCTGCGGCGTCGAGGTCAAAAGCAAGGCGAACAAAAACCTCGCCACCTTCGACATGGACGCTCTGCGCTGGAACAAGGTCATCATCTGCACCGATGCCGACGTCGACGGCTTCCACATCCGCACCATGCTGCTCACCATGCTCTACCGCCTGACGCCCACACTGATCCGCGAGGGCAAGGTGTTCATCGCCGAATCGCCGCTGTACGAAATCACCACCAAAAACGAGGTCTACTTTGCCTATGATGAGGTGGAAAAAGATCGCTTCATCGAGCAAATCGGCGAGGAAAAGTACACGATTCAGCGCAGCAAAGGTCTCGGCGAAAACGAACCCGACATGATGAACCTCACCACCATGAACCCCAAAACACGCCGTCTCATCAAGGTAATGCCCGACGACGCGGCGCAGACGGCGGAGATTTTTGATATCCTCATCGGCAACAACCTGCAAGCCAGAAAAGATTACATCGTCGAGCACGGCAACGAATACATCGACCGGCTCGACGTCAGCTAAAGGAGGCGATTGCTTTGGCACCCAAAAAAAAGAAAACACCAAAGGCAGCGCCCTCCAAAATTCACGGCGTCATCAACGGCGCCGGTGAAGTTGTGGAGCAGCCGATTGTCTCCACCATCCGCGAGAATTTCATGCCCTATGCCATGAGCGTCATTCTCTCGCGCGCCATCCCCGAAATCGACGGCTTCAAGCCGTCCCACCGTAAGCTGCTGTTCACCATGTATAAAATGGGGCTCCTCAAGGGCAATCGCACCAAGTCCGCCAACATCGTCGGCGCCACCATGAAGCTTAACCCGCACGGCGATGCCGCTATCTACGACACCATGGTGCGCCTCTCGCGCGGCTATGAAGCGCTGCTGCACCCGTACGTTGATTCCAAGGGCAACTTCGGTAAGTTCTACAGCCGCGACATGGCGTGGGCGGCTTCCCGTTACACCGAAGCCAAGCTCGCGCCCATCTGCGCCGAGCTGTTCAACGATATCGACAAGGACACCGTTGACTTTGTGGACAACTACGACAACACCATGAAGGAGCCGAGCCTTCTGCCCGCGACCTTTCCGTCGGTGTTGGTCAACACTAACACCGGTATCGCGGTCGGCATGGCGTCCAACATCTGTTCCTTCAACCTGAAAGAAATCTGCGAAACCACCGCGGCAATCATCCGCGATCCCGACCACGACGTCAAAAGCACCTTGCCTGCGCCGGATTTCATCGGCGGCTGTCAAATCCTGTACGACGAAAAGGCGCTGGATCAGGTCTACGAAACCGGCCGTGGCAGCATCCGCCTGCGCGCGCGCTATGCCTATGATAAAAGCGAAAACTGCATTGACATCACCGCCATTCCTTCCACCACCACAACCGAGGTCATCATCGAAAAAATCATCGACCTCGTCAAGCAGGGCAAGGTCAAGGAAATCGCCGACGTCCGCGACGAAACGGGTATCGACGGCTTAAAAATCACCATCGACCTCAAGCGCGGCACCAATCCCGATTTGCTGATGGCAAAGCTTTTCAAGCTGACAACGCTCGAGGACAGCTACGCCTGCAACTTCAACGTCCTCATCGGCGGCGTGCCGATGGTGCTCGGCGTCAAGGCGCTGCTCGAGGAGTGGATCGCCTTCCGCATGGAGTGCGTCAAGCGCCGCACCTACTTTGACCGCACCAAAAAGGCGGAGCGCCTGCATCTCTTGGAGGGCTTGGCAAAAATCCTGCTCGACATCGACAAGGCAATCAAAATCATCCGCGAAACCGACGAGGAAATCGAGGTCGTCCCCAACCTGATGATTGGCTTCGGCATCGATAAAATCCAGGCGGAATATGTCGCGGAAATCAAGCTGCGCCACCTCAACCGCGAGTATATTCTCAAGCGCACGCAGGACATCGAGCAGCTTAAGCAGGAGATTGCCGAGCTCGACGATATCCTCAAAAGCAAGGCGCGCGTCAAAACCATTATCGTCAAGGAGCTCAAGGCGGTCGCCGAAAAATACGGCGAGCCGCGCCGCAGCATCATCATCTATGAGGACAACGTACAGCAGTTCCACGAGGAAAACGCGGCGGTGGAGGATTTTGCCTGCACCTTCTTCTTCACCAAGGAGGGCTATTTCAAAAAAATCACGCCGCAGTCGCTGCGCATGAGCAGCACACACAAGCTCAAGGAGGGCGACGAAATCACGCAGGAAATCGAGTTCTCCAACGACTGCGACCTGCTGTTCTTCACCGATAAAGCGCAGGTCTACAAGGCAAAGGCGGACTATTTCGAGCCCACCAAGGCGAGCGCCTTGGGCGAATATGTCGCCGCCAAGCTCGGTATGGATGAGGGAGAGAGCGCCGTCTACATGGTGCCCACCAAGGACTACAAGGGCATTTTGCTCTTTGGCTTTGAAAACGGCAAGGCGGCAAAGGTGCCGCTGGAAGCTTACGCCACCAAAACCAACCGCAAAAAGCTCACGGGCGCCTATTCCGACAAGTCGCCGCTGACCGCCATGCTGTGGCTTGACGAGGACAAAGAGGTGCTCTTTACCGCGTCCTCCGGCAGGATGCTGCTGGTGCACACCGGCGCGCTGTCGCTCAAAACAACGCGCAGCACGCAGGGCGTCGCCGTGATGAAGCTCAAAAAGGGACACCGCCTGTTTAACCTCGCGTTATACGCCGAGGGCAGCTTTGCCAAGCCGGCGCGCTACCGCACACGCTCGCTGCCGGCGCTCGGCGCTTTGCCCTCCAACGAGGACAAAATCGACGAGCAGCTCTCACTGATTTGATTTTGCTGCAAAAATTTTCAAAAAAACCTTGAAAACTTTGATTTTCTATGGTAATATATATGAGTTGATTTATATATTTCGTATTGAAAGGACGATATTATGAACGCTTTTGGTATTGTACTGGGCATTTTGCTTGCGATTGTTTCCATCGCTATCATTGTTGTTATCATTCTTCAGGAAGGCAACCAGCAAGGTCTCGGCGTTGTCACCGGTGCGGCTGATTCCTATTTCTCCAAAAACAAGGCGCGCTCCATCGACGCGTTCCTGTCCCGTTGGACAAAGGTTTTCGCTGCCGTTTTCGTGATTTTCGTTATCGCGCTGAACGTGCTCTCCTTCTTCAAGGTACTGTAATAAACAAAACCGCCAAAGCATATAATAGGCTGTCGAGTGTTCGACAGCCTATTTTTTTTGTCGGAGATGTTTCATATGCCTTGGTGGGGAATTGCTATTCTGCTTTTGTCATGCCTTCTGTTCTTTGCCGCGCTGCACGCGGCGGCAAAAAATAAGCGCCCTGTCAAAAGGGCGCTGTTGTCCATGGGTTCGGGCGCGCTTACGCTCGCCGCTGTCAATCTGCTGTCGGGCTTCACGGGGGTATATCTGCCCGTCAGCCTGTTGTCGGTGCTTGTGTCGCTGATTGGCGGCGTGCCGGGCGTCACGCTGCTGTTGTTTCTGAACATGCTTTAAATCAGCTCACCGTAAACCTCCTCCAGAGCTTCGCCGACATTTTCAATGTCCTTGGTCATCAGCCCCAGCATGGTTTTATACACCGTCTGCGGATAGCTCAAAAAGTTCCGCTTAATCACTTCCGCCTGTTCATAATTCGGCGCGTACAGCGTAAAGGACAGCAAGTCTATCTCGCCGCCCGAAACGCGGCAAACCACCTCAAAGCCGTTGTCGCATTTTTGAATATCCACAAAGTTTTCGCGCGCGGTTTTGCGCTCGCTCAGCAGCCGCAGGGCGCAATCGTAGCTTTTTTGCTTGACGCTGTGCGCCAGCGCGGTTTCCAGCTGCCGCGCAATCACCCTGCCGTTATCGCCGAGGACGAAGGTCTGCTCGTTGTCCACTATGTCGCTTTTCACCAGATTGCCGTCCTTCACCAGCTCCTCAAACGCCACGACAATCTCAAAAAAGTTCGCCAGCTCATCGGCGCGGATTGCCTCCACGACTAAGCTTTGGCTCATCTTGTCATTGACCGCGTCAAACAGGTAGCAGATTAATATTTTAATTTCATTTTTACTTCTCAGTCCGCCGGGCGCAATGCCCTCGTCAAAGGTATCAAATGCCATATTTTTCACCTGCAAATTATGATTGTTAGCTTGATTATAGCATATAATATTGAAAAAAGGGTGCCGCAATCGAAATTTGCGTGAAATAATTGTGAAAAATCTTGCTATTTTTCGGTAAATATGGTATAAAGAAGGCAAAGGAGTGGTGCTATGGATGTAGTACAGATTTTGATTTGGATTGGCGTTGCCGTCGTTATGGCAGTGCTGGAGATGACAACCGTGCAGTTGGTGTCCGTCTGGTTCGTGCTGGGCGCGCTCTGCGCCGCCGTCACGGGACTGTTCACCGACAGCGTACCGATTCAGTTGGCGGTCTTTGTATGTGTGTCGCTTCTTGCGCTGCTCGTCACGCGTCCGCTGGTCGCCAAATTCAAACGCAACAATGTCAAGGTCAACACCAACGCCGACCGCATGATCGGCAAAACAGGCGAAATGCAGACCGATCTAATCGACGCCGAAGCCATCGGACAAGCCAAGGTGCTCGGCGGCATCTGGACCGTCAAAACCGACAATCCGCCCCTGCAAAAAGGGGACAAGGTGCGCGTCCTCGCCATTGAGGGCGTCAAGCTGATTGTAGAAAAAGCAGATTAAGGAGATTCATTATGAGTGCAATACCCATCATTATCATCAGTATCATAGTGCTGTTTATCATCATTTTAATTGTCCGCAACATCAAAATCGTGCCGCAGGCGCATGCGTTTGTCATCGAGCGTCTCGGCGCCTACCACACCACATGGGAGACCGGTCTGCACCTCAAAACGCCGTTTGTCGACAAAATCTCCAAGCGCGTTTCGCTTAAGGAGCAGGTGGTTGACTTTCCGCCGCAGCCCGTTATCACGCGCGACAATGTCACCATGCAAATCGACACCGTCGTCTATTTTGAAATCACCGATCCCAAGCTCTATACCTACGGCGTAGAGCGTCCGCTGAGCGCTATCGAAAACCTCACCGCCACCACCTTGCGTAACATCATCGGCGACTTGGAGCTCGATAACACCCTCACCTCGCGCGATACCATCAATGATAAAATCCGCATCATCCTCGACGAAGCCACCGACGCTTGGGGCATCCGCGTCATCCGCGTAGAGCTGAAGAACATCCTGCCGCCGCGCGAAATTCAGGACGCCATGGAAAAGCAGATGAAGGCAGAGCGTGAGCGCCGCGCCCGTATCCTCGACGCCGAGGGCGAAAAGCGCAGCCAAATCCTCGTTGCCGAGGGCTTAAAGGAATCCGCTATCCTAAAGGCGGACGCCGTCAAGGAGCAAAAAATCCGCGAGGCGCAGGGTGAGGCAGAGGCTATCCTCACCGTGCAGAAGGCGAATGCCGACGCACTGCGCATGCTCAACGAAGCCGCTCCCAGCGACCGCGTCATCCAACTGCGCAGCCTGGAAGCGTTTGCCAAAGCCGCCGACGGCAAGGCGACCAAAATCATCATTCCCTCCGACCTCCAAGGCTTTGCCGGCTCCGTTGCCGCTGTCAAGGAAATCTGGAAGGACGACAGCAAAGCATAACCCCTCAGCCGGTACCGTTTGGTGCCGGCTTTTTCTTTGGCTTTGAGGCTGTTTAGCGAAAAACGCGCCAAGCGTTTTTTCTCTGATAGAAAGTTGTCTGCTTTCTATCAGAGAATAGTATCAAAAACACGCGCTTTATAAATAACGTTTTTGCTTATTCCGCTATAATTCTTTAAAGTTATTGCAATTTAACGCCCTTTCTTATATAATATATAAGTTAAAATAGATTGAAAAAGGTTGTGAGTCAACATGAAAAAGGTAGCCATTATCATGGGTTCCGACAGTGATTTTCCCGTTGTGTCCAAGGCGGTTTTAAAGCTGAAGGAATTCAATGTTCCCTATGAAGTACACGTGATGAGCGCGCACCGCACACCCGACGCCGCCATCAGCTTTTCCGCCAACGCCAAAAAGAACGGCTTTGGCGTCATCATCGCCGCGGCAGGCATGGCGGCGCACCTCGCAGGCGTCATCGCTGCAAAAACCACCCTGCCCGTCATCGGTATTCCCTGCAAGTCCGCACAGCTCGACGGCATGGACGCGCTGCTCGCCACGGTCATGATGCCCACCGGCATCCCGGTTGCCACCGTCGCCGTAGACGGTGCCGCCAACGCCGCCATTCTCGCGGTGGAAATGCTGGCGCTTGCCGATGATTCTCTTGCAGAAAAGCTCGAGAAGATGAAGGCGGATATGGAAAACGGCGTTGCCAAAAAGGATCAGGCAATGCAGGCTAAGGTGGCTGAGCTTTAATGACAAACTTTGTGACAATCCAGCCCGCGCGCGACAAGGCAAACGACGAGTGCGGCGGACGATCTCGACGTGGTCGCCGTCACACACGACGCGCTCTACAGCCTCCAGCACAGGGGACATGTCAGCGCCGGCATCACGGCCAACGACAACCAGCAGTTCACCACTGTCAAGGAGCTCGGCATGGTCAGCGAGGTCTTTAACGAAAAGACGCTCCGCAAGCTGCCCAACGGCAAAATCGCCGTCGGCCACGTCCGCTACACCTCCGGCATGGCGCTTGACCGCGCCGCCAACCAGCCGCTGGTGCTGCGCTACCGCGAGGGCTCCATCGCCATCGCCAACAACGGCTCCATCACGAATTTCCCCGAAATCCGCAAGGAGCTCGAGCGCGGCGGCTCTATCTTCCAGTCCAATTCCAACGCCGAAATTATGGCGTATGTCATCGCCACCGAGCGCGTCGGCACCGATAATCTGGAGGAAGCGGTGCTCGCTGCCATGAAGCGCTTCAAGGGCTCCTATTCCACCGTGATTTGTGCGCCCACGCGCCTGATTGGCTTCCGCGATATCCACGGCTTCCGTCCGCTGTGCGTCGGCAAGCTGCGCGACAGCTACGTCATCACATCCGAAAGCTGTGTGCTTGACACCATCGGCGCCACGCTGCTGCGCGACGTCAAGCCCGGCGAGATGATTGTCATCGACGAGGACGGCTTCCACAGCTACATGCTCGACAAAAAGGCGGACAAAACCTCGCTGTGTATTTTTGAGTATGTTTACGTCGCGCGCCCCGACAGCATGATCGATAACGTCAGCGTCTATCAGGCACGCCTGAAAGCAGGCGAGCTGCTCTTTAAAGAATATCCCATCGACGCCGACATGGTCTGCGGCGTGCCCGATTCCGGCATCATCGCCGCCGAGGGCTACGCGCGCGCGTCGGGCATTCCCTACGGCATGGGCTTCATCAAAAACAAATTTCTCGGCAGAAACGCCGGCACCGGCATGGACAAAAAGAAGCGCCTGCTGCACACCAAGCTTACCGCGCTCAAATGCAACGTGGAGGGCAAGCGCATCGTCGTCATCGACGACTCCATCGTGCGCGGACAAACCTCGCAGCATATCGTCAACCTGCTGCGCAGCGCCGGCGCCAAGGAAATCCACATGCTCATCAGCTCGCCGCCGTTTGTCTGCCCGTGCTACTTCGGCATCGACATCAGCGACAAGGAAAACCTCATCGCCAACAAAATGACCATCGAGGAAATCCGCCGCACCATCGGCGCGGATTCGCTGGGCTATCTCAGTGTGGAAAGCCTGCGTCAAACC
>CADCAD010000059.1 GCA_902799325.1 uncultured Ruminococcus sp.
TCCGCAGTTCCATTTGTCGCTGCAGTCGGGCTGTGACAAGACCTTAAAGGCGATGAACCGCCATTATGATACCGCCGAGTACCGCCGTATTGCGGAAAATCTCCGCGCCGCCTTTGACAACGCCGCCATGACGACGGATGTGATGGTCGGATTTGCCGGTGAAAGCGAGGAGGACTTTGCGGCTTCGCTCGCGTTTGTCAAAAGCATCGGCTTTTCCAAGGTGCATGTGTTCCCGTATTCGGTGCGCAAGGGCACCCGGGCAGAGAAGATGCCCGACCATGTCAGCCCTGCCGAAAAGGACAAGCGCGCCAAGCGGATGGGCGAGTTGGTCGAGCAGTCACGAAGGGAATTTTTGCAGTCGCAGGTGGGACGCACGGAGGAAGTGCTGTTCGAGCGCCTGCGCCACGGCTATCTGGAGGGCTACACCAAGAACTACACGCCCGTGCATGTCAACAGCACCGACAACACGCTGTGCGGCGAAATCCGCCCTGTGCGGCTCACTGCCGCCGGAGAGGATTGGTGCGAGGGCGAGCTCGCTTAACGCGCAGGCGCGTTGAGTGCCTTTTCGAGGTTGTTGATTTCCTGCTGCGCCGATGGCTCGTAAAGGCTTGCGTAGCTGTACAGCACGACGCCCTTGACTTTATCATTCTTTTTCAGAATATTAATTTCCTCGGCAAGGATATCGTTTTTTTCAAGCCACGTGCCTTCGTCGGCGTCGGTGCCTGCCTTGTAGCAGCCCAAGCCAACATACAGCCGCACGCCGTCGGCGTAGTCAAGCGCTGTCCAGTCACTGAGTGCCTGCTCAAAGCCGAGCGCCGGATTGTCCAAGCTGAAATAAAGCTGCGGACAGATGTAGTCGATAAAGCCTTTTTTGGCGCACCAGTTAACCACATCGGCGGACAGCGCGGCGTTGTTGCCGAGGTTTCCCTGCGGCGACACACCGAACACCATTTCCGGGTGCTCGCGGTGCAGGGAGAGATATGTTTGCGCGATGAGCATATTCACATTATAGCAGCGCCATGTCGCCACATCCATCGCCTTGCCCTGCGGCGCTTTGTCGCGGTAGGCTTGATACTGCGCGTCATCCTGTCCCTCCATCTCGGGCGGATAAAAGTAATCGTCAAAGTGGATGCCGTCTACGGGATAGTTGTCCGCGATTTCCATCACGCCGTCTAAAATCAGCTTGTTCGCCTTTTCGTTGGAGGGATCCAAAATCACGTCGGTGTCGGTTTTCAGCACCATGCTTTCATCCTTGACGCAGGGGTTGTCCTTGCTCAGCTTTTCGGGCGTTTGATTGGCAATCACGCGGTAGGGGTTAATCCATGCGTGCAGCTTCAAGCCCTTGCCGTGACTGATGTCGCACATGATTTGCAGCGCGTCATACCCGGCGCTCTTGCCCTGTGTGCCGCTGAGAACATGCGAGGCAGGAAAGAGCTTGGAGGCATACAGCGCGTCGCAGAACGGGCGCACCTGCACAAACAGTGCGTTGCAGCCCAAATCCCTGCATGCGGTTGCAATTGTTTCAAACTTTTTGCGGAAGGCGGCTTCGCTTTTGTCCGCTTCATATTCCATGCTCAAGTCCATATATGTCACCCAGATGCCGCGCATGTTGTCAAGCGTTTCATCCCTGACAGCGGCGGCTTGTGACGGCGTAGCCTGTACGGGCTTTGCCGTTTGCCGTATGTTGTGCGCGGTGGTGACGGCGCTGACGGCGACAACGATTGCCAGCAGCAGTGCGGTGAGTAAGAGCGTGAATGGTTTTTTTCGTTTCATTTTTTCATCCCCGGAGTTTTTATGAATTGGATTTTGATTGTTTATGTAGCGGCAATCAGCCTGTTTGCCGTTATCATCACGATTTTTGACAAGGTGCGCGCCATGCGCGGCGGCTGGCGCGTCAAGGAAGCCACGCTGCTGCTGACCGCTTTTTTCGGCGGCAGCGCGGCAATGCTGTTGACCATGCTGCTGATTCGGCATAAAATCCGAAAGGCGAAGTTTATGCTCGGTATTCCGCTGATCATCGCGCTTCAAATCGCCGTCGTTTACTGTGTAAGGAGGTTTTGCGGTGTCTGAAATACTGCGCTTTACCGTTCCTTTGCAATTTGATAAAAAGCCTGCAAAATGGTTTTTAAAGGACTTTTGTGCGCTTTCTACCAGAATGATAACACGGCTTAAGCGTGAAAAAGAGGGAATTATGGTGAACGGGAAAATTTTGCGCACCGTCGATCCTGTCTTCGCCGGACAAGAGGTGGTCATCCGTCTGCCGCAGGAGGAGCCGTCGTTTATCGAGCCTGTTCCGGGGACGCTCGATATCGTCTATGAGGACAGCTTGCTCTTGAGTGT
Source organism: uncultured Ruminococcus sp. (assembly GCA_902799325.1). Lineage (GTDB taxonomy): Bacteria > Bacillota > Clostridia > Oscillospirales > Acutalibacteraceae > Ruminococcoides. Next base: position 2,341 of record CADCAD010000059.1, read on the forward strand.
CAACAAGCCGCCGCACATGCCGGTGCACCCTGTCAAGCAGCACCAACGCGACACGCTCGCCAATATCGTGGCGCATTACAGCCAAAGCAGGGGAGAGCGGTATGTTTTCCGTGCGCTGAATCGTCTTGACCGCGATACCTCGGGGCTGGTGATGCTGTGCAAGGACAAATTCACGGCGTTCAAGCTGAAAAACAAGGTGGAAAAAACCTATTTCGCCTTGGTGCACGGCACGCTTTCGGGCAGCGGTACTATTAATGCGCCCATCGGCTTAGCGGAGGATTCCAAAATTGTGCGGCATGTCTTGCCGGAGGGTGCGCCTTCCGTGACGCATTACCAATCTCTTTATTCTTCAAAAGAATATTCGTATATCCGCTTAACCTTAGAAACCGGCAGGACGCACCAAATTCGCTGCCATATGGCGCATTTGGGACATCCGCTGCTCGGCGACGACCTCTACGGCGGCTCGCTTGACCGCATCACGCGGCAGGCGCTGCATTGCGGCGAAATGCGTTTTGACCATCCTGTCACGGGAGAAGCTATCTTTCTCAGCGCGCCGCTGCCTGCGGATATGCAAGCCATACTGACATAATAATACTATTCTCAAATAAAATCCTTTAACATCTGTCGTGTAAAATTCCGCATAACTGCGTTGTCGTCCTCGGAATCCGTCAGGATTCCTGCGTCCTCGTCCTCCGCCTTGTTCTGCGGAATTTTCCATCGACATCTGTTTTAAAGTCTTTTATCAGAGAATAGTATAAAACGGACGGCAGATAACCGTCCGTTTTTATATTCATTTCAAATTCAATTTTTTATTTTGAAACAACTGTTATTTCGATTTGACCTAAGTAAAACTGTCTGTCCTGCTCATCGTAGCAAAATGTCAGTTCAGCGCCGCTTTTGAAAAACGCGTATTGATCGTTGGGGTCGATTTCCTCATAGTTTAGCGTAAAATACGCAGGATCGCCGGTTATGCTGACGGAGGTCGGGTTGCCGAGCGCTTGGACGATTTCGCCGAAGCCGGACTGCGGTGTAATGCCGCAATAGCTGAAAGTAACCGCGGCGTCCTTTTCAAAAAACTTTCCGAAACTCAGCTCGTCTACCGTACAATCATTGACAGGTTGTGCTTTATCGGTCGGGTTTTTCAGCCAAACCGTCACGGCTTTATGCTGCTTATCCTCAACCGAAATAAATGTATTGCCGCCGGCTTCCAGCTTTTCGGGCAGCGGATCGCTTATCTCCGTCATGCCTGTCAGCAGGGGCGCCAGCTGCGCATAGGAGCACGGCAGGCTGATGTCCTTGCCGAGCAGCGTCAGCTTCTTTTGGGCTTTGTATTTCGCCTGTTCGCTTTCCTTTAAGGTCATTTCCAGGCAATAGTTTTGCCCTTCGTAGCGCTTGTGGAACATTTCCTCCTTTGGCTCGTCATAGAGCGAAAGGTTCACATGCTTGGCAATCAATTCATACGCCTTGTATTCTTTTTCATTCTTTTGCAGGTTGTCCGAGGCGGACAGCGCTGTTTCCGACAGGTCGGCGCTTCCCGATTTGTTGGTCAGGCGGTTGTCCTTCACGGCATAAAAGCGGTTTTCATCGCTGACGGTCAGCTCTCGATATCTGCCGCCGCCCAAAATGGTTTCACCAATCCAACGGAGCTTTTTGCCGAAATGAACCGTGCTGATTTTGAACACATCGGTGGTAGAGGTGTCATAGCTGAAGCCGTCGCCCATATCTATGGAGGTGCTTTTCTTCACGGCGCCGGTGGTGAAGGCAAAATGACCGATTTCCTCCACGCTGTCAGGAAAATCGAGCTTTTCAAAGCACTCTCCCTGAAAGGCGCAGTAAGCAATCCGTTTAAGCGAAGAGGGGAATGTGATGGCGGTAAGCTGACAGTCGTCGGTGGCAATATGTGCATAGGAGCCGATTTCCTGCACGCCGTCCGGAACCGTCAGCGCAGTGCCCGTGCCGCAATACGCCAGCAGCTTTTTGCCGTCCTTTGTCAGCAGCATATCGTCCTTGACCGTATAATATTGGTTTTCGCTGTCGATTGTCAGCCCGCCGGAAAAGGTTACGCCGCAAAAAGCCGCGTTGCTGATTTTTTGCAGTCCCTTCGGCAGCGTGCCGATATGCAGCGTTTTGGGAATGTAGTCCTCCGCAAAGGCTTTGGCGCCGATGGATTCCACGGTGTCGGGTATATTGATAGAGCTGCCGTCGCGCAGACTTGAAAATGCGAGGGAGGGAATATGCTTTAATCCGTCGGGAAGCACGACTTTTTTGAAAACATACAGATTGCCACATTCGGAATAATCAAAATCCGGGCTTTCAAAGGTAAGGCTTTCCATGGTGGCGCTGTTGTCCTCCAAGGCTTTGAAGGCTTGTGAATCAATCTGCGTAACAGGCACGCCTGCCACCGTTTTCGGAATGGTGAGCGCCGTGTCGCTGCCCTTGTATTGTACCAGCTTGGCGTAGCTGTCGTGCAGTTCATAGGTCGTGGTGCCCTTGGCGGTTTTTTCCTGCTGCTGACGGACGTTTTCGGGCGTCTTGTCAAATTTTTGCAGCTCGGTGGAGGAGCGCTTGCCGTAGACGTCCTCAATTTCAATTTGAAAATAGATTTCCGCGTCTTTTCGGAATTGGTTAATGTCGGTCATTTTCAGCTTCAGGGAGCTGTCAATCAGTTTGCTGTAGAAGTTGCCGCCGTCGAGTTCCCATTCCGAAAACGGCAGCAGCGCGCCGTTTTCGTCGCGGACAGGCGTGCCGCCTGTGTTAAACGCGTTCAAATATTGCCAGCGCGAGGCGTCCAGCGTGGATTTGCCGGAGCGCTGTCCGTTTTCACTGCCGTCGGTTTCGTCGTTGTTGTATTCAATGGAATTGATAATGATATCGTCCGAACCGCTGTCCACCGAGCAGTATAGGGTGACGGGATGCTTGACCACCTGATCGCCTGTCTGCGCAATGCTGACATAGGTGCTGAAGGATTTATAGTTGGTGCGTTCGCTGTCCTTCGACAGCTCCATCAGCGCAAAGGGAAATTTGCCGTTGATGGTGGGGATTTTGGCGTCGGCGCTGATGACGATATCACCGCTGCTGTCGGGGGATACCTGCGCGTGATACAGCGCCGGAATATAGAAATCCTTTACGTAAGCATCCTTGCGGAAAATGTTCAAATACGCCTTAGAGAAGTTCTTTTTCTGCTCGTCGCTCAGCTTGACCGTCAGTGTATTGCCGGTTTCCTGCGTGTTGGCGTCGGCAATACCGACCGACTGCGTGTCCACGGTTTTGTCGGATTTCAGCCAGCCCTGTGACCACGTGCGCGCAAAGGTATCAATATAGCTTTTGTAGCCCTCGGAACGGTAGAAATCTTGGTATTTATCCGCGCCCATCTTGGCATACAGCTGGTAGCCGTTGTAGGGATAGTAAATGGAAACGCCGCCTGCGTCGGGGAGATTTGTTTGGTTGAGCACCACAAAATCCTCCAGCGCGGCTTGGGCGGCAGCGGCTTCCGTTGCAAAGTCGTCCTCGCCGGCTTTAATCAGTCCGGCAAAGTCCACCATATCCAGACTCCAGCCGCGCGAACCGCTTTCGCCGAAGCTCTTTAAGCCCGCGCGCTTGACGGCGCGGCGCTGATAGGCGCCGCCGTTGAGCGAACCCTCCATCGCGGCAAACAGGGTGTTCATCGCCTTGGTCATTTCCTCTGTTTTGTTAAGGTCTAAGCAGGACAGCGTCAAATCGGGGGAGAAGGTGTCGCTCTGCTTTTCCTCATAGTGGGCGTGATAGGTTGACAGGACGCTTTCGGCAATTTTCTCTGTGTCAAAGGTGTCGTTCATGGTGTCGAGAAACGCGTAGTCCCAGCCGTCGCCGGGCTCGGTTTCCTGCGAGGCAATCATGTAGTCGGCATAGGGGCTGAGCGTGTCGGCGACCTCAATGGAGGACATCAGGCAGGCGTCAAAGCCGACAAAATCGAGCTTTTTCTCCTTGAAGGGCGAATTATCCAGCGCCTGCTGTAACTCCGCAAGCTCCATGGAATCCCCTTGAAACACGGTGTCTTTTCCAAAGCCGCCCAAGGGACCGCTGCCGTGATCCCAGCAAATCAGACCGTAGTGATCGGCACTGTAGTTGTCGTGGGCATACTGCAAAAAGCCGCTCAGCGTTTCGGCGTCGCCCATACTTTGCAGCGCGTCGTTCACTTCAATTTGTTCAAACTTTTTCTCGTCGCCGTCCTGCTTGAGCAGCAGGGTGGCGTTGGCGTCCGCCGGAACGTCGGCAAACCACATTTTGCAGCCGCCCGTGTACACCAGCACATTGACATTATCCGTTTTCAGCTCCGAGTCCATCATCTCCGCCAAGTCGTTGCTTGCCGCCATATACTTAGCTTCCAAATCCGAGCCGACCATATAGACCATCAGGGTGTAAGTGCCCTTTTTATTCTCGCCGGCAGAGCAGCCGCCCAACAGCTGCAGCAGCATTAAAAGGCACAGTGCCAGAGAAATTGCACGCTTCATTCCATCATCTCCGTTGCAGAATATACTATTATTTTAGCTTTTCGGGCGTATGATGTCAATACGCAGGCAAAAGAAAAGCTCCCATGCCAACACATGGGAGCTGCGTTTATCAATCAAGCTTTTCAACGCTGACTTTATAGATTTTATAGCCGCTCGGTTCGGATTCCGGTGCGTATGTCACGTGGCTGCCGTCCTGCGTATAATGCGCTGAAAAGAAGCGCTCTTTTTTGAACACGATGTTGTTGTCGATGACAAAGGTTTTTTTTGTGTCCAGCACGGTGCGGTAAATGTTTTGCGGCATGTTGCGGCGGCGCAGTGTCTGTTCGTTGTGAAAATAGCCGAAGTCGTCCACGTTGTCAAGATATCCGTCGCGGAAGCCCCACATCGGATGCTCGTAGTTTTCGGTGTTTTTAATGAACTTATCCTTTGTCGCCGGATCCAGCACGTAGTAGTAATCGGGATTGCGGTCGATTTCCGACAGCAAAAAGCGTGCGCTGTTCTTTTCGGGAATAACGGTGCGGTTGTTGTAGTAAATCAGTCCGTTGGATGCTGCCAACAGCAGAATCACCGCACAGGAAAGAATCAGATAGCCGTTGTGCCTTCTAAAAGAAGATTTCTTTTCGCTGCGCAAAACCTCAAAATTGAAGGAGTTGAGCAGCATGGCTACCATAAATACCCATACGCCGTAGGTGAAGTTGTCGCCGCTGCTGAAAAAGAACCGCAGCACAAAGCTGGAAACGCAGCCGACGATAAAATAGAACAGCGGAAAGAAGGAAAAGCGGTTTTTGTGGTAGAGAATGAATATCAAGGACACCGTCAGATACACCGCAATCACAATAATCGAGCGGCTGAGGTGCGTAATTTCCTCATAATTATCCGTAAATACCGACAGAATAGTGTTGCCGATGGTATTGGGCTTGTCCTTGAGCTGCATTTTCTGAACCGCTTTCAAAGCGTCTGTATTCAGCACGGTGTCGGCGTCGTAGTAGCCGCCCTTGAGCATTTCATAATCCGCCTGATTGGTGATGCCGACTTCCTCAAACTCCTCCAAATGCTCGGTGTAATCGGGGAACGGCAGGGAATCCACCGCGTTTTCGGTGACGGCGTATTCGTAGTAATCGGAGGCTTGCTCCGTTGCGTGGTTGACAGAATAGGAAAACTGATACAATCCCAGCGCCAGCAGCGAAACAAAAATGAACATCAGCAAAAACGGACGGAAATACCAAAACAGCTTTTGAAATGGCAGGCGGTATTTTTTCTTGGCAATCAAGTCGCCGAAGAAAAACGCCACCGCAAATCCCAGCGCAATAAAGAAGTAGGCGAGGTTCATGAACGAACCGATCATCAGCTCCAGCACACCCACCCAGCAGGACAGGCTGTAGCGCTTTTGATAGATAGCCAGCAAAATCAGCAGGAAGCCTGCCGCGCAAACCAGCGCCGCCGTGCGCGTGCTGTCCACGTTGGTGTAGTGGTGCAGGGCAAACATGATGTTGAGAACCGTGGCAAATACAAACGCCTTGCGCTTGTTATACTTGTCCGCAAACACAAAGGTGATGGACACAAACGCCGCAAAGGACGCCATGACCTCAAATATTACAAAGCAATTGATGCCGGAAAACGCGTATTGCGCGGTACCGATCAGCATTGCCAGCACATAGTTGATGGTCGCGTTGGTGTACATGTGGTCGCGGCAGATGTACAAGGAATTGTAGTAGTCAACGTCGGTTTCATAGGTAAAGGATGTGAAAATCACGCACAGGGCAAGAAATATCGCGTTGAGCACAAAAGCAAACAAAAAGCTGCTTTTTAAAATTTTTAAGGTTTTTTCTTTCATTCAAATCCCCTTATTTCTGTTTTGAAACGCAGGCTTCAAACACATTGGATTTGTGGTATCAATAATATCCTTTTTCCTCCTGAACCTTGCGGATTAAGTCCACGTTGCGGGATTCGTAATCATTAAAGACAACGTTTTCATAAAACGCGTCCGCGTCATACAGGGGCTTGTACCACGATTGGGAGTTGAAATAAGAGGCAAGAGAAGCGGTTGTAAAAATGCGGCCTCTCCTTGCGTAAATTTCGTTGAGCGCAAGGTTGAGCTCCTCGCGGCTCATCGCGTTGACCTCCTCCTTTGTCAGATAGGAGGTGTTGTTTTTATAGGCGCTGAAGTTGTCGCCGTTGTCGTCGTTGTTGCGGTTGACGCGCATATAGGTCATTTTCTGCGAGGAGGATGCAGGCGCGCTGACAGCAGCAGTGGAGGTGTTGCTCGCCGGCGCAGCGCTGTTGCGCGTCTGCGCGGCGGTCTGTACATAGTTTTCGGAATCGTTGTCACTGCTGCTCTCAGAGCGGCTTTCGCCGCTGTCGGCATCGCTGTCGGAATCGCCGCTGTCGGCGTCATTGTCGGAGCTGTCCGATTGGCTGCTCTCCGTAGAGCGGCTGCCGCCGTTCTCGCTTCCCTTAGAAACTGTCAGCGTAACGGTGCTGCCCTTGGCAAGCGGCTGTGAGCTGTCGGGAGACATCGCAAACACAATGCCTTCATCAACATTGTTGTTGTACTCGTAGTTTCTGACAACCTGATAGCCCTGCGCCTCCAGCACATCGGTGGCGTAGTCATAGAAGAAGCCGATGACGTCCGCAGGAACAACGGTTGTGTCGGAGCCGTTGCCGGTGGTGGACGGCACGGTGGACGCCGTTGTGCCGGGCACGGTGGCAGTGGTGGCGGCAGGAGCGGTGGCGTCTGTGGCAACGGCGGTGGTTGCCGCGCTGTTTTGGTTGGCGTTGTTCGCCAAATTGAACGGGAACCAGCTCTTTTGATAAGCGAATACGCCGTAGGCGGCAAGCGCCAGCAAGAGCGCCACGATAATCAAAATCACGGCGATAACGCCCTTGCGGTCGGTTTTCTCCGGCTCCTCCTCGGGTTCTTCCTCCATGACGTCCTCGTGATAGAACGCGTTGCCGGCAAAATTGTCGGCAGGCGCCTGTGCAGGTGCGGCGGAAGCTGCTGCAGCGGAAGCCGCTGCAACGGGAGCGACAGCCGGCGCTTCCTTCTTTTCAGGTTCCTCTTCAAAGAAGTCACCGTAGTCTTTCTCGTTGTTCTTCATGGCGTCGTTGATGTTAAACACCTTGGTTTCGGGTGTGTAATCATCAAATACGCGGTTGTCAATCTCAGGCTCCATTGCTTGCGCAGCGCTCTGCTCCGCAGGAGCGGAGGAAACGGCGGCGTCGGCTGCGGGAGCCGCCGGCGATTGAGGCGCTTCGGGAATTTCGGGAATTTCGGGAATTTCGGAAACCGCGGATGGCTGCGTCGCAGCCATTGCGCCGGCACCGGCTGCAACTGCTGCAGCGGCAACAGCGGCAACAGCGGCAGGAACAACAGGGGAGTCCTGCTTGGCAGGCTCCTGCGTTACCTCCGGCTCGTCAAACGCGAATTCCTCAAAGACGTTGCTCTCAAAATCCGTGCTCTCGGGAACAATCACCGCCTTGGCAGGTGTTCCGCTCACGGGAAGCTCCGCCTTGATAGAGGCAAGGGCGTTCTTGATGTTGCCGGCGTTCTTCCAGCGGTTCTTATTCTCCGGCTGACAGGCGATGACAATCACGCTTTTGAGCTTTTCGCTGCCGTTGGAGGGGGCGCTGACAGGCGCCTTGGAAAGACGCTTGGCAGTCGCTGCGGCGGCGTCGCTGTCCTTTTCAAAGGGAAGCTTGCCGTCGTTTGCCATCGTGTACATCATCAGACCGAGGGAGTAGATGTCGGTGGTGTAATCGGGCGGTGTGTTTTCCACTATCTCAGGCGCGGTGAAGGCGTTGTCCTCCACATCGTTTTCAAAGGCGGTGAAGCCGCCTGCCAGATAACGGCCGTCGGGCGTTACATAGATATTTTCAGGCTTGAGGTTGCCGTGCAGAATATTGCTCTGTTCCAGCTTGTCGAGCTGTTCGCTCATCTTCAAGCCGAAGTCCACAATATCACTGTCGGAAAAAGTTTTGCCCTTGGAAATGTCCTGCAAGGTCGGCAAATCCCCGGTCAGCAGATAGAGCGCGATTTTGCTTTTGGCAGGCTTGTTGTCCACCACCGCGTCTATATAATTGCTGACGCCGCGCAGCTTGACAACATCTTTGACAAACGCCGCCTCTTCACTGACAAAATCCACATTGTCGCTGTTATACTCGTCGCCCTCATATTCCACAACCGTCAGCACCGCTTTGGTTTTGGTGCCGTCGAATTCGGTGAGGGTGACGCTGTAGGAGGGATAGCCGTTTTTGTCCGGTAACGCCGAAAGAACCTTCCAAGCCTTCAGCGCTTCGGGTAGCTTAAGCTTTGCCATAATGTGACTCCTTTTCATATAGATTTACATAATTTTCCTATTATATTCTATATTCCAGACTATTATAGCACATTTGTCTTAGTTTTTCCACTGTTTTTGAAAAATAAATCCGTATATAGTAAAATAACAGCCGCTTTCTTTCAAAAACGGCTGTTATTTTCAAAGCTTCGGGTGCCTGCGCTCGCGCATGGCAAGAACGCCGCCGGCACTGCCGCCGAGCAGCGCCGCGGCAAGCTTCATCAGAAACACGGATGAAAAATCCGCCTGATTCCTGACAGCGGCTGTGAGCAACAGCAGCAAAAGCATTGCCGCGCCGGTCAGCGCGCCTGCCACCAGTCCGGCGCCCTTGTTCAGCTTTGCCGCGGCAAAGCCGCCTGCCAGCGCGCCAAAGCCGAACAGTGCGGCGAGTACAGCATCGAGCACGGCGCTGTCGAGCAAGCCGATTTTCAGCATGACCGCCGCAAACAGACACATCAGCAGCACACTTGTCAGCAGACCGCAGAAGGCGCCTGCCGCCACTGCTTTTGCCAAACGTTTTTTATCTGACATAAAAATCCCCCGCATATAAAGCTGGTGCATTATATGCGGGGAAAATGATGTTTATGCGATGCTTACTTTTCTTCTTCCTTTTT
>CADCAD010000060.1 GCA_902799325.1 uncultured Ruminococcus sp.
TCCCCAGAGAGACGATATCGACTATCCCGTTGAAGAGCACCTCATCGTCGAGTTGTACTCCAAGTAATCTCTACTTTCTTTTTTCACAGGCAGATTACAAACACATTTCTGCCGGTTTTCCGGCAGCAGCATGTTAAGGAGGATTCGCGAATGATTGAAATCGAAAAGCCAAGAATTGAAACCGCAGAATTAACACGAGACGGAAAGTACGGTAAGTTTGTTGTCGAACCGCTCGAGCGCGGCTTCGGTAACACTCTCGGCAACAGCCTTCGCAGAGTGCTGCTTTCCTCACTTGAGGGCTGTGCTGTCACATCAATCAAGATTGACGGCGTTCTTCACGAATTTTCAACAATTCCCGGCGTGCGCGAGGACGTAACGGAAATTGTGCTCAATATGAAAAGTCTTGTTGCCAAGCTGTTCGAAACCAGTCCCAAGGTGGTTGAAATCAACGCCGAGGGTCCCTGCGAGGTCACAGCCGCCGACATCAAGGTGGACAACGAGGTCGAAATCCTCAATCCCGAGCTGCACATCGCCACTCTCGGCGAGGGCGCCAAGCTCAACATGGAAATCACCATTGACAAGGGCAGAGGCTATGTTCCCTCCGAGCGCAACAAACAGCTCAGCGGCAACAACGTCATCGGCGTTCTGCCGATTGACTCCATCTACACACCGGTGCTGAAGGTCAACTACACGGTTGACAACACCCGTGTCGGTCAAATCACCGACTACGACAAGCTGACACTGGACGTATGGACTAACGGCGTCATCAACGCCGAGGAGGCTGTTTCTCTTGCAGCAAAGGTGCTCACCGAGCATCTCAACCTGTTTGTCAACCTCTCCGACAAGGCTTCCTCCGCGGAAGTGATGGTGGAAAAGGACGACAAGGGCAAGGAGAAAATTCTTGAAATGACAATCGAGGATCTCGATTTGTCTGTCCGTTCGTTCAATTGCCTCAAGCGTGCGGGTATCAACACGGTTGAAGATTTGATTAACAGATCCGAAGAGGATATGATGAAGGTGCGCAACCTCGGCAGAAAGTCGCTGGAGGAAGTCGTGCAAAAGCTCAATTCTCTCGGTTTCAGTCTTCAGAAGGAAGACGAATAATGACCCTTTAAAATAATCGGTAAAGGAGTGAATGAAATGCCGGGTACAAGAAAGCTGGGAAGAACCACTGCACAGAGAACCGCTATGCTGCGCGCAATGGTCACTTTCCTTCTCGAAAATGGCAAAATTGAAACTACTCTTACGCGCGCCAAGGAAGTTCAGGCGATGGCGGAGAAGATGATTACTACAGCAAAAACCAACACACTTCACAACAGACGCCTTGTTTTGGCTTTTGTTACAAAAGAGGACGTTGTGTCCAAGCTCTTTTCTGAAATTGCTCCCAAGTACGCTGACCGCAACGGCGGCTACACCAGAGTAACTAAGATCGGTCCCCGTCGCGGCGACGGCGCTGAGATGGCTATCATCGAGCTTATCTGATTTTGCTGCAAAAAGCCCTTCCGATTTCTCGGAAGGGCTTTTTTATGTGTCTTTGCGTGTTCCGTGAAGTGTGCAATATCAGTCAGCAAATTCCGCCAAGCTTCTTTGCAGGCTTGTCACATCGTCAATGGTGACCTGCTTATCGCCGTTAACATCGGCTTCGGCGAGCCGGTGCACGCTGAGCATACAATAAGCGGCAAGGTAACGCTGTATCATGGAAATGTCATTGACGTCCAAGCAGCCGCTGCCGTCCACATCACCGGCGTCGGTTGCAATGGGCTTAGCGGTTTCCTCCGCCGAAACGGTAAAGCATACGGTCACCGAAACAATCAGCACAACGGTAACGCAAATAACGGATAACAGGTTTTTCATATGATTCGCCCTCTGCCATTTTCCCGAAGGATGTTTCTTTACTAAAAAAGACACCCGAAAATCCAAAAGGTTTGAAACTATTTATCGGCTTTTGCGCCTTGACTTCTTGCAGGAATTATAATACAATTATACTGTATGTGATTATTTCAAGGAGTTGAGAAAGTGGTATTTTCAAGCTTAGTCTTTCTCTTTGCGTATTTGCCGCTGACGATGGTGATCTACTTCATCACGCCGCGCAAGTGGCGCAATTTGTTCCTCTTTTTCATCAATCTGCTGTTCTATGGCTGGGGCGAGCCCATGCTCGTTCTGCTGATGGTGTTCAACATCATCTTCAACTACGTCGGCGGCTTTTTGGTGGACAAGTACCGCGCCAATCCCAAAAAGAAGAAGCTGTTTTTGATACTGACCTGCGTTTTGGATATCGGCATCCTCGGCGTGTTCAAGTACACCGGACTCGTGGTGGACACCCTCAACCTGCTGCCGTTCTGCAATATTCCTGCGGTCAACATCTCGCTGCCCATCGGCATCAGCTTCTATACCTTCCAGACCATGAGCTATGTCATCGACGTCTACCGCGACGACGCGCCGGTGTCCAAGAGCCTGATTAACTTCGGCACCTATGTCGCGCTGTTTCCGCAGCTGATTGCCGGCCCCATCGTCCGTTACCGCGACGTTGCCGAGCAAATGACGCACCGCCGCGAAACGCTCGCCATGTTCACAAAGGGCGTCAAGCTGTTCTGCGTCGGCTTGGCAAAAAAAGTGCTGATTGCCGACCAAATGGCAAAGCTGACCGAAGCCGTCATCAACACCGAGGGCAACGGCGTGCTCGGCACATGGATCGGCGTGCTCGGCTTTACCTTCCAGCTCTATTTTGACTTTTCCGGCTATTCCGACATGGCGTGCGGCTTGGGCAATATGATGGGCTTTGAGTTCCTCAAAAACTTCAACTATCCCTACATCTCCAAGTCCATCACCGACTTTTGGCGCCGTTGGCACATCTCCCTGTCCACCTGGTTCAAGGAGTATGTCTACATTCCGCTCGGCGGCAACCGCAAGGGCGTGCCGCGCCAGATTATCAACCTCCTGATTGTGTGGGGCTTAACCGGCCTGTGGCACGGCGCCGCCTACAACTTTATCCTGTGGGGCGTGTACTACGGCATTTTGCTGATTCTCGAGAAGTTTGTCCTCAAGCGTTTTCTCGATAAGCTGCCGGCGGTTCTGCAGCACGTCTACACCATCTTCATCGTGCTGATCGGCTGGGGACTGTTCTACTTCACCGACATCAACCAGCTGCTGGTCTTTTTGCAGCATCTGTTCGACGGCAGCCGCGGCATTTGCGACGAGCAAACGCTGCACACGATTATCAGCTTTCTCCCGATGCTCGCCGTTGCGGCTGTGGCAAGCACGCCGCTTGCGACCAAGCTCTACCTCAAGGTCGCCAACACCCGTTATATCTGGATTGCGGAAACCCTGTTCTGCGCGCTGGTGCTGCTGCTCGCCACCGCCGCGCTGGTACGGCAGGAATACAGTCCCTTCCTCTATTTCCGTTTTTAAGCGAAGGGGTGAATGAATATGAAACATTACGTTGGAAACCATTCCAAATCCGCGCAGCGGCACAGCGCCGAAGCTGCGCCGTCTATCAAGCATAACTTCGGCTCAGGCCCCGACGCCACAAAAATCTATCCCGGCAAGTCCGCCAAAAAGCCGCGCACCGAAAGCGTGGGCACGCCCACCGCGCCGGTGCCGCCGACAAAGGCAGGCTATCTGCCCGCCTTCCTGTTTGCGGGCTTTATCCTGACCATGACGGTGCTGTTTTTGGTGCTGCCCAAGCAGACGTTCAGTGCGTCGGAAAAGCGCTATCTTGAAAAATTCCCCGAAACCTCCGTCGAAACCGTTCTCAACGGCAAGTTCGGCAAGGGCTTCGAGACCTTCTTTGCCGACCATTTCCCGGTGCGCAACCTCTGGGTGGGTGTCAACGCCTACGCCACGCTCGCCGAGGGCAACAACGGCGCCAACGGCGTCTACTACGGCAAGGATAATTATCTGATCAACAAGCCCATCTCCACCAAGAACGAGCTGGACTTTAACCTCTGGATTCTGGAGGACTTCAAGCAAATTGTCGGCGACACGCCCGTGACTGCGATGTTCGTTCCCTCCACGGGCTATATCATGAGCGACAAGCTGCCCTTGGTGCACGACGCCTACAACGACGATCAATATTTCTCCGCGATTGCCGAGAGCACCCAAGCGAGCGGCATCGACTTCATCGACCTGCGCGAGCCCTTCAAGGCGGCGGCGCAGAGCGGCAAGCAGCTCTACTACCGCACCGACCACCACTGGACAACCGAGGGCGCCTACACCGCCTATCTGGAATACTGCGTCAGAAACGGGCTGCAGCCGCTCGGCAAAAACCGCTACACGCTGGAATCGCACGAGGATTTCCGCGGCACCACCTACTCCACAAGCGGCTTTTTGCTGACGCCGCCCGAAACGCTGGAGGTCTGGAACAATCCCGATAACAAGGGCGACAAAATCACCGTCACCATCACCGATGACGGCGAGGAGCCTGTCACCACCCATTCGATGTTCTTCAACGAGCACGACAAGGACGCGGACAAATATCCGGTGTTCCTCGACGGCAACCACGCCCTCACCACCATCACCAACGACAACGTCAAGGACGGCACCCTGCTGATTGTCAAGGACAGCTTCAGCCATTGCTTTGCGCCGTTCCTCGCCGACCACTATCACAAGATTATCATGGTGGACATGCGCCTGTATGTGCGCAGCAAAACCTCCGACCTCATCGCCGCCGAGCATCCCGACAAAATCTTGGTGCTCTACGGCATCGACAACTTTGCCGAGGACATGGACTTCGCCAATCTGCAATAACAAAAAGGACTGCGAAAGCAGTCCTTTTTTCTCTACAAGAAATTAAAAACAGATAGCCGGGAATTGATTCAAGCATTACGGATTCGTATTCATCATCAAAAAGCTCTGCGGCTGCAGCTTCACCTTGCCGTCGGCAATCACCGCGCCACCGATTTTGTATACCACGTCGCCGTCATAGCCGGTGTCGATTTCCGCTTCCCTGCCAAGAGGATTGAAAAACATCACCAAGCCGCCTCTGCGGTAGGCAAAGGGAATCTCCTCACCGCGCACCATAAACTCCAGCTCGCCGTTGCCGTGCAGGTCGGCATATTTGTGGCGCAGCGCAATCATGTCGGTCACAATGCGATAGATGCTGTCGGGGTTGTCCTTTTGATTCTCCACTGTCGGCGCGTCATCGCTGAGGTCAACGGGCAAATACAGGCGGTCGCCCTCGGAAAAGCCGAGATTCTTGCCGCTGTTCCACTGCATGGGCGTGCGCGAGCCGGTGCGCGAGAAGCCGCCCTCCTTGCTGATTAAATCCGCCTGATAGCGCATACCGATTTCATCGCCGTAATAGAGGAACGGCACGCCCGGCATGGTGAAGATAAAGGCGTTCACCAGCTTAATCGCCTGCTTATCCAAATACGCCGTCACGCGCGGCATATCGTGGTTGTTCGTCATAAAGCAAATATAGCCGTTGTCCTTGGTGCGGTTGTAGGCAGGCAGATATTCCTCGGCAAAGCCCTTCAAATCGCCCAAGCCGTTTGGGTTAAACACCGCCAAATCGCCCCATTCGCCGAAGCGGAACAGGCGGCTGTAGCCGTTGCCGTAGTGGTCGAGATAGAAATCCATGTGGAAGCCGGCGTTGTTGATAGCGCGGTCGGGATGGCACCATTCGGCGACCATCGCCGCCTCGGGATAGTCGCGGTCAAGCATGTCGCGCACGCGCCGCCAGATTTTGGCGGTGGCAATTTTTTCTTCGTCATTCTTCACCAGCGAGTCCGCCATATCCACGCGGAAGCCATCGCAGCCCTTGTCCAGCCAAAACCGCATAACCGCCATCATTGCGTCGGCGGTGCGGCGGCAGTCGGGATGGTCGTGCGGCAGCTGCCATTCGGGGTGGGTGACGTCGTAAAAGCCGTAGTTCAGCGCAGGCTGCGAGCTGAAGTAGTTGACCATGTAGTTGCCGTCGCGCTCACAAATGCCGCACATCATGCGGTATTCGGGCGGCGCGTCCCACACGCTTTTGGTAAAGATGTAGCGGTTGGACAGGTCGCTTTGCTTCGCGCGCTTTGCCACCTGGAACCACGGGTGGGTGTCGGAGGTGTGACCGGGCACCAAATCGAGCAGAATCTTCATGCTTTTGCGGTGCGCCGCCTCAAACAGCCGCACCAAATCCTCATTGGTGCCGTAGCGCGGCGCCACCGTGTAGTAGTCGCGCACGTCATAGCCCGCGTCCATAAACGGCGAATCATACACCGGATTCAGCCAAATCGCGTTACAGCCCAGCCCGGCAACATAGTCCAGCTTTTCGATAATACCGTTGATATCGCCGATGCCGTCGCCGTTGGAATCATAAAAGCTCTGCGGATAAATCTCATAAAACACTGCGTCGTTTAACCATTTTGGCATAAGGAACCACCCCTCTTTTTTTCTTTCATTCTATAGGACACTTCTTCATCCCGCCGCTGATAAAAGGCATCGATACGATGAATTCTTCCAAAGGCGGGCAAGAGCGTCCGCGACGCTTTTTTAAAACAAGTATAACATCTTTATTCTAATTTGGCAATATAATTTCCAATAAAAATCACTTGCAAATTCACTTTTTTCCGCATAAGATGGAAGTATGTGATATTGCAAGGGGATGGTGACGGTTGACAATCAATAAGCTCGACGGCAGCCGCGTGCTGGTGGTGCTGGGCGACAAGGATATGACCGATTTTGCGCTCGATTTCCGCTCGCTCGGACTGGAAAATGACCACGCGCGCAAAATCCTGCTGCGGCTCACGCGGCTCGCCTGTCACAAGTCGGGCATCGACATCCGCGGCAAGCGCCTGCATGTGGAGGCGCTGATGATGGGGGAGGACTGCTATCTGCTGGTCACGGTCAAAAACCGCGTTCGAAAATATATTTTGCGCCGCGGCGGAAGCTGCTGGCGCTTTGCCACCGTCACGGACTTTCTCGACGCGGTGGAGGCAGCCCTGCGCAGTCGGTGCTGTACCACCAAAAACGCCGCTTTTGAGTGGAACGGTTCCTACTATCTGCTGTTTGACTATCCCGCGCTGCCCAAAGCCCTGCGGCGCGTGCTCTCGGAGTTTTCCGCAGAAAGAGCAGGCGCGCTGCAAAGCGCACAGGTGCGTGAGCACGGCAGGCTGCTTTGCGCCAAAAACGCCGTAGCGTGCATCGGTCAGGCGTTGCTGTAATGTTTTTTTGAACATCTTGAAAAACCGCTTTTATTATGGTATGATAAAATTACATTCATGACAAAAGCGGTGATATTTTGGCAAAAATAGTTATAAAAATAACAGACGTTTTCACTTTTATCCTCCTGACAGGCGTGTTGTTTGTCAATATGGTCAAGTTCAGCGGCTACCTGCTCGGCGACGGAAAAAAGTGGATAGGCGTTGCCGTCCTCGCGGTGGGCGTCGGCGCATTCTATTTCATCGGCGGCAGCCTGTTCAGCCTGCTCAAGCGGCTGTTTTCGTTTGTCAAAAAACTGTCGGTGCCGCAGATGCTGGTCATCCTGGCGGCGTTTGTGCTTGCGACCAAGGTGGCGCTTGTTTTTCTGCTGGACATTAACGTCAACAACCACAACGACATGCGCCACTATATGTATTTTGCCAAGCAAATTGCGGACACGGGAGCCGTTACGGACGAAACACTCTATGCCACAATGTACCCCTACACGGTGAATGTCAGCCTGTTTTTGGCGCCGTGGGTGAAGCTGTTCGGCGACGATCCCAAAGCGGTCACGACGCTGATGTCGATTTTGTTCACGCTCACGTCGCTGCTTATCTTTGATATCGCGCGCGGCTATATCGGTAAAAACAAAGCCTTTGTTGCCGTGATGGTCTACAACATCCTGCCGATTGGTTTGTTTCAAACGCAGGTTGTGGTGCACGAAACCATCTTGCTGTTTTTGTATGCGCTCTCCTTTTGGCTGTTTTTAAAGGCAACCGGTGACAAGCCGTATGCCGCAGGCAAGCGGTTGGCGCTGCTGTTGCTGTCGTCGCTGTCGATTGCCGTGGGCGCCAATTTGAACGCAGGCGGCTATGTTGTGATGATTTCCTTTGTCATCTATGCCTTTGTCAAGATGGTGCAAACAAAGCTGACGGCAAAAAAGTGGCTGAACTTGTTGATGATTGTTGTCAGCCTGCTGTTGTGTCTTGCGCTGGTGTCGGGCTTGTGCTCCGCGTTCGTCGCTAACCGCGTCATTCCCGGCGAAAAGGAAAGCGCCAAGGTAGCGTTGGCGCAGCAAAGCCGGATGCCGATGGGCTGGATAACCTATCTCGGCGCCAACTATGAAAAGCAGGGCGTGTGGAACCAAGAGGATTACAACCGCTACCATGCGTTTTTAAAATGCGACACACCGCAGGCGGCGCGCGACTATCAGCAGGGGTTGATTCAGGACAGAATCAGCCGCTTCACGGATAATCCGGCGCTGTTGCCCAAGCATTTCTATCACAAGTACCTCGAGCTTTGGGGCGTTCCGTTTTTGGGCTTCGTCTACGGCTTAGGCGGCAGCCATATCAACGACATCCTGCTGTACGCAGGCAACCGCGCGATTTACAAGGGCATTTTAAGTCTGTGCTATCTCAGCAATATTCTGATTTACAGCATTATTTTGTTCTCCTATCTGCGGCGCAAAAAGAAAACGGAGACGCTGACTGTCACGCCCGAGCTGCAATTCAAGCTGATGCTGGTGGGCATTGTCCTTTCGCTGCTGTTATTTGAAATGGTGAACAAATACGTC
>CADCAD010000061.1 GCA_902799325.1 uncultured Ruminococcus sp.
TATATTCTTACGCCGAGGATTTCTCGTTGTTCTCGGTAAAAATCCTCAAATGTACCCTCGTCAAGCTTCTCCCGGATGACTGCCATCAGGTTGTTGTAGAAGTAGAGGTTGTGCAGGACGGCAAGGCGCATGCCGAGCATTTCGCCGCTTTTGATCAGGTGGCGCAGGTAGGCGCGCGAAAAATGTCGGCAGGTGGGGCAGTCGCAGTGAACGTCGATGGGGGAAGGGTCGAGCTCATATTTGGCGTTGTTGATATTGCGCACGCCCTCCCAGGTGAACAGCTGACCGTGGCGCGCGTTGCGGCTGGGCATCACGCAGTCAAACAAATCCACGCCGCGGTGCACCGCTTCCAGAATATTGACCGGCGTGCCCACGCCCATCAGATAGCGGATTTTGTCCTTCGGCGCAAACGGCTCCACTTCTTCAATAATTTGGTACATCACCTCGGTGGGTTCGCCCACCGCCAAGCCGCCGATGGCGTAGCCGTCGAGGTTGAGGGCGGCGATTTCCTGCATATGGTTGACGCGCAGGTCTGTATAGGTGCCGCCCTGATTGATGCCGAACAGCATTTGATGCGGATTGATGGTGCCCTCTGCGGCGTTGAGCGCCGCCATTTTTGTTTGGCACCGTTTCAGCCACCGCGTGGTGCGCTCTACGCTTTGCTTGGTGTAGTCATAGGGCGAGGGGTTTTCCACACATTCGTCAAACGCCATGGCAATCGTGGAGCCGAGGTTCGACTGAATCGTCATGCTCTCCTCAGGTCCCATAAAGATTTTTCTGCCGTCAATGTGGGAGTTGAAGTAAACGCCTTCCTCTTTGATGTTGCGCAGCTTGGCAAGCGAAAACACCTGAAAGCCGCCGCTGTCGGTCAGAATCGGACCGTCCCAGCGCGTGAAGGCGTGCAGACCGCCCAGCGCCTTGACATGGCCGTCGCCGGGGCGCAGGTGAAGGTGATAGGTGTTGCAGAGCTGCACCTGACAGTTGATGTTTTTTAAATCGAGTGCCGACACCGCGCCCTTTATCGCGCCGCAGGTTGCCACGTTCATAAACGCCGGCGTCTGCACGGTGCCGTGCGGCGTGATAAACTCACCGCGCCGCGCCTTGTTTTCGGTTTTAATCAGTTTAAACATAATTCCTCCCGGGAAATAAACATCGCGCCTCCAATGCTTCGGGACGCAGGATTAATAAACGGAATGGCAGTGCTTGGTTTGAAAAAGGTGCAGAAAAACTATCTGCACCTTTTAACAGTATTCACACAGCAGGAACAAATTCAAGCTTTAAGGTCATACCCATTCCTTCGGCAAGACGTTGCAAGGTTTTCAGCGAGGGATTTGCGTTTCCGTTTTCCAGTCTGCTGATATCGGCTTGCGTAATGCCGGTTTTTTCCGATAATTCTTTTTGCGTCATACCGGATTTTTCCCTTGCGTCGATCATCGCTTGAATAATAGCCATTTCAGGACGGAGTGCGTCATATTCTTTTTTTAAGTTCGGGTCTTTCAATTGTTCGTTCAGAAAATCCTTAAAGTTTGTCATAATCAATAGTCTCCTCTGTTAATGAATTCATTACGGTATTTTTTTGCGAGTTCAATCTCATTTTTCGGAGTCTTCTGTGTTTTCTTGATAAATCCATTTGTAACTACAATTTTTTTGCCAACAACAAAAAAATATAACACGCGCGATATGCTTGAGCCGACTTTTGCGCGCAATTCAAAAATACCGTCTACGATATGTTTAGAGTAAGGTTCTCGAAATTTAGAACCATTCACCGACAACAATTCGAGCAGACTGAGTACTTTAGCTCTCATTTTATCATCTAAAGATAGGATGAATTCCTTTGCCGGTTCTGTTCCGTCAGGTTTGTCATAAAAGATTATTTCAAATTCTTCCAAAGGTTATTCTCCTTATCAAGTATTTCTTGTATCTATATTATATGTGATAAATCACATATTGTCAAGAATAACTTTTTGGAAATTACAAAACAAATGTAATGCCAATAGATAAAACACAGGTGGTTAAAGAATCAGGGGGCAATCGCCATTGCTTACGGGACGCAGGATAAAAGCGGCGCAGTTATACGCCGCTCAAAATAAATCGCTGTGTGTGCCGGTTCTTGTTAAAGCCAAAATTAATTCGTTCTTGTTTATCCTGTATATCAATAACCAATCCGGTGTGATATGGCATTCCCTGCAATCCGAATAAGTACCCGATAAAGGATGGTCTTTATATTTTGGAGGCAACGGGATCTCGTTTGCTAACATTTCGATAACGTTTTCCATCAAAGGTATACTGTAACCGCGTTTAACGATGCGTTTAAAATCTCTTTTGAAGGTGGTCTCGTACTTAATCGTCAGCATATAAATCCTCCATTAATTCGGACACAGAGTGAAATTCTCTGCTGAGACCTACACCTTTTCTGACATTATCAATCGCTTTTGCTGTTTCGTCGTTGGGAATATCCGCAGTAATTTCAAAAGGAATGGAGTGTTGTCTTAAAGCTTGACGAATAAAAATATTAATTGCAGTAGACAAATCCATTCCCAGCTCTGCAAAAAGCTCCTGCGCTTGCTTTTTTATATCTGCATCAATACTTACATTTGTACTGACTTTTGCCATAGTACCAGCTCCTTATCATTCTTTACTTTTATTATATCTTATTATGTTGTTAATGTCAATATATTATGCGCATAAAACGCTTATAAAATGCACATACAATCGCCGAAGCTGAAAAATCTGTATTTTTCTTTTACGGCAATTTGATAGGCGTTCATGACGTTGTCATAGCCTGCAAAGGCGGACACCAGCATAATCAGCGTGCTCTCGGGCAGGTGGAAGTTGGTGACGAGTCCGTCGAGCACCTTAAACTCATAGCCCGGATATATAAAGATATCGGTAAAGCCCTCGCACGGCTTGATGGCGCCGTACTGCGTCGCCACGCTTTCGAGCGTGCGGCAGGAGGTGGTGCCGATAGCGATAACTCTGCCGCCGTTTTGCTTGGTTTCGTTAATCAGCCGCGCGGTCTCGGCGGGGATTTCATCATGCTCGCTGTGCATTTTGTGTTTGGTCACGTCGTCCACCTTGACGGGGCGGAAGGTGCCGAGCCCGACATGCAGGGTGACATAGGCGATGTTGACGCCCTTGGCGCGGATTTTATCCATCAGCTCTTCGGTGAAGTGCAGCCCGGCTGTCGGCGCAGCGGCAGAGCCCAATTCGTGGCTGTAGACTGTCTGATAGCGCTCCTTGTCCTGCAGCTCCTCGGTGATATAGGGCGGCAGCGGCATCTGGCCGATTTTGTCCAGCGTGGCAAAAAAGCTTTCATCGCAGTCAAAATCCACCACGCGGTTGCCGTCGTCCTTTACCGCAGCAACTGTGGCGCGCAGCAGACCGTCGCCGAACACAAAGCCGGCGCCCTCGCGCGCCTTCTTGCCGGGCTTGCAGAGCGTTTCCCAGCGGTTGCCGCTGATTTGCTTCAGCAGTAAAAATTCCACACGCGCACCCGTACCGTCCTTGACACCGTAAATGCGCGCCGGCAAAACGCGCGAATCGTTGGCGACGATCAAATCGCCCTCGTGCAGATAATCAATGATATCATAAAAATGCCGGTGGCTGACCGCGCCCGTTTGACGGTTGAGCACCAGCAGACGCGAGTGGTCGCGCGGCTCTATGGGAGTCTGAGCAATAAGCTCTTTTGGCAGTTCGTAATAAAAATCACTCGTTTTCATAACAAAAACCTTTCTGAATGAATAATTGATGAAAATCCGTGTGCAAAATAATTGACAATAAACCTTGAAAATGATATAGTATATAGTAGGGTAATTTGGAAATCATCCTACATCTTGCGGTTGCGCGGATTTTAGATGCTTACTCTATCATAGTATATTTTTTTCAATCTGGCAACCGTTTTTTCAAAATTGTTTCAATCGGAGGAATCAACAGTGAGAAAGTTTAATGTCGGAATCATCGGAGCCACAGGCATGGTAGGTCAGCGCTTTGCGCTGCTGCTCGAGAATCATCCCTGGTTTGAAGTAACTGCTTTGGCGGCAAGCGCCAGAAGCGCCGGGAAAAAATACGGCGAGGTTGTTGAGGGCAGATGGCACATGACCGCTGCGCTTCCCGAGAAGTATAAGGATATGGTTATTCTTGACGCCGAAAACGTGGAGGAGGTTGCTTCCAAGGTTGACTTCTGTTTCTGCGCCGTCAACATGAAGAAGGACGAAATCCGCGCGCTCGAAGAAAAGTATGCCAAGGCTGAATGTCCGATTGTTTCCAACAACTCGGCTCACCGTTTCACCCCGGATGTTCCCATGGTCATCCCGGAAATCAACGCAGACCACATCAAGGTGATCGAAGCGCAGAGAAAGCGCCTCGGCACCAAAAGAGGCTTTGTGGCGGTCAAGTCCAACTGCTCACTGCAGAGCTATGTTCCCGCCATCGCTCCGCTGAAGGAGCTGGGCGTTGACAAAGTGCTCGCCTGCACCTATCAGGCAATTTCCGGCGCCGGCAAGACCTTTAAGACATGGCCCGAGATGATTGACAACCTCATTCCGTACATCGGCGGCGAGGAAGAAAAGTCCGAGAAGGAGCCCCTCAAGATTTGGGGCCACATCGAGAACGGCGAAATCGTTCCCACGGACGACATTGCCATCACCTCGCAGTGCCTGCGCGTTCCCGTTTCCGACGGCCACACAGCGGCGGTGTTCATGTCCTTTAAGGACGGCGTCAAGAAGCCGAGCGTGGATGAAATCATCAACATCTGGGAAAACTTCAAGGGCAGAGCGCAGGAGCTCGAGCTTCCCAGCGCGCCCAAGCAGTTCCTCCATTATTTCACCGAGCCCGACCGTCCGCAGATCAAATCCGAGAGAAACCTCGAAAACGGCATGGCGGTTTCCGTCGGCAGACTCAGAGAAGATACGCAGTATGACTACAAGTTTGTTTGTATGTCGCACAACACGCTGAGAGGCGCGGCAGGCGGCGCGGTGCTGCTGGCAGAGCTTCTTTGCGCGGAAGGCTATATGGATTAACACTTTTAACGGAGGCATATTATGGCTAACCACATTTTTACCGGCTCCGGCGTTGCGCTGATTACGCCGATGCACTCGGACGGTTCCGTAAACTATGAAGCGCTGGCGGATTTGCTGGAGTTTCATGTTGCTAACAAAACAGACGCGATTATCGCCTGCGGCACCACCGGCGAGGCAGCCACCCTGTCGGAAAAGGAGCACTGCGAGGTGCTGTCCTTTGTCGCCGAAAAAATCAACGGCAGAATTCCCGTTATCGCCGGCACCGGCAGCAACGACACCTCCACGGCGGTGATGCTCTCCAAGGCAGCGCAGCAGTACGGCATTGACGCGCTGCTGACGGTAACGCCCTATTACAACAAGACCTCTCAGGCAGGTTTGATTAAGCACTTTAATGTTATCGCCGATTCGGTCGATATTCCCATCATTCTCTACAACGTGCCCTCGCGCACCGGCTGCAACATCCAGCCCAAAACCTACGCCGAGCTGTGCAAGCACCCCAACATTGTTGCGGCAAAGGAAGCCAGCGGCGATATTTCTCAGGTGGCGCTTATTCGTTCGCTCTGCGGCGACAAGCTCGACATCTACTCCGGCAACGACGACCAGACTGTTCCGTTCATGTCACTCGGCGCACTGGGCGTTATTTCGGTGTTCGCCAACATCTGCCCGGTTGAAATGCACGAAATCTGCCGCCTGTGTTTGGAAAATGATTTCGCAGAGGCGCAGAAGCTGCACTTCCATTATATCGAGCTGATGAACATCATGTTCAGCGACGTCAACCCGATTCCCGTCAAGACCGCCATGAATCTGTTCGGCTTCAGCGCCGGTGAGTGCAGACTGCCGCTGGTTCCCATGAGCGTTGCAGGGTATCACAATCTCAAGGATTGTTTGGCGAAGTATGACTTGCTCGACAAATATACAAAGTAATTGAATGAATTGAAAAGGGCGGATCTTGTGTCCGCCCTGATTTTTAAGGGGGAAGTACCATGACAAAGATAGCCATTGTCGGCTGCAACGGAAAGATGGGCGGCTTTGTGGCGGAAGCGGTCAGGGAAAACGCCGCGTGTGAAACGCTGTTCGGCGTGGACGCCTTCGGCGTCAGCAAGGCTGATTTTCCTG
Organism: uncultured Ruminococcus sp.; assembly: GCA_902799325.1. Taxonomy (GTDB): domain Bacteria; phylum Bacillota; class Clostridia; order Oscillospirales; family Acutalibacteraceae; genus Ruminococcoides. Next base: position 6,135 of record CADCAD010000061.1, read on the forward strand.
TGTATAAAAGCTTTGACGAGGCGGCGGACAAGCCCGACGTCATCATTGATTTTTCCAATCCGGCGGCGCTGGACGGCATGCTCGCATACGCGCTGGAAAACCGTATTCCGTGCGTGATTTGCACCACCGGCTATTCACAGGAGCAGGTGGCGCGGATTAAGGCGGCAAGCGAGCAAATCGCCGTGTTCTACTCGGGCAATATGTCGCTCGGCATCAATTTGCTGATTGAGCTCGCCAAGCAGGCAACCAAGGTGCTCGGCGGCAGCTTTGATATTGAAATCATCGAAAAGCACCACAACCTCAAGGTGGACGCGCCCAGCGGCACGGCGCTGATGATTGCCGACGCTGTTTCCGATACGCTGGAGCAGGAGCCGCAGTATGTGTATGACCGCCACTCCTACCGCAAAAAGCGCTCCAAAAATGAAATCGGTATCCATTCCGTGCGCGGCGGCACCATCGTCGGCGAGCATGAGGTGATTTTTGCAGGTCATGACGAGGTCGTCACCGTCACGCACCAGGCGCAGTCCAAGCAGGTGTTCGCGGTCGGCGCGGTCAATGCCGCGGCGTTCCTCGCCAAGCAGGGCGCAGGCATGTATGACATGAGCGATTTGCTGGCGGACAAGTTTGCGTAAAAAACATATTTTCAACCGGTTCGGTACGTGCTGCCGAGCCGGTTTTTCTTTTGGGCGCAACTCACATCCGCCCGGTGCTTTTCATAGACTGTACTGTAGGAATAGATTCAATAACGAGGTGAAAAAATGGAGAATATCATAACCTTTCCGTCGATGACCGCCGCCCTGAAGGCGCGCGACGCCCTGCGGCGGCACAAAATTCCGTCGGGTATGATGCGCACGCCGGCAAGGCTGAGAAAAGGCTCCTGCGGCTACAGCCTTTCCGTCGGCAAGCAGCTTGACCGCGCGGTGGAGATTTTGAAGCGCAACAACATTCCCTACAAAGGCGTTTTCGCCGATGATAATCAATGATATATTTTGACAACGGCGCCACCACCTTTCCAAAGCCGCCTGCCGTGCGCCGCGCGGTGACGCAGGCGCTGCAAAGCTACGGCGCCAACCCCGGGCGCAGCGGTCACAGCATGTCCGTCAGGGCAGGCGAGGCTCTGTATGAATGTCGCAAAAACGCGGCAAAGCTGCTTGGCGCCGAAGCGCCCGAAAGCATTATCTTTACGCTCAACTGTACCGCCGCGCTGAACACCGTGATTCACGGCACGCTGAAAAGGGGAGACCACGCGGTGATTTCCTCGCTGGAGCACAACGCGGTGCTCCGACCGCTGGAAGCGATGCAGCAGGAGGGCGTGAGCTATTCCGTTGCGGCTGTTGCGGAGGGTGACGAGGAGCAAACGCTCGATAATTTCCGCCGCGCGCTTCAAAGCAATACCAAGCTCGTCATCTGCACCGGCGCGTCCAATGTGTTCGGCGTGCGGCTGCCGGTGGAGCGGCTTGCGGCTCTGTGCAGGCTGTATGGCATATTGTTCTGCCTGGACGCCGCGCAGACGGCAGGCTGTGTGCCAATCAACATGCAGCAGAGCGGCTTTGACTTTGTTTGCTGCGCCGGTCACAAGGGGCTGTACGGTCCGATGGGAACGGGCTTGCTCGCCGTCAACACGGATAGGCTGCCCGACAGCCTGATGCAGGGCGGCACCGGCAGCGACTCCGCCAATCCGCTGCAGCCGGACATTTTGCCCGATAAATACGAAAGCGGCACGCCGAATTTGCCGGGAATCGCAGGCTTGAACGAAGGTATTCGGTTTGTGCTGCGCAACGGCGAGGAACGGCTGCTGAACGCGGAAATGAAAAAGGCGCAGCGCCTGTATGACGGGCTTTCGCGCAACAAACGGGTTGTCCTTTACACGGCGCGCCCCGATATAAAAACAAGCGTTCCCGTCATTTCTTTTAATGTAAAGGGCAGGGACAGCGAGGAAACGGCGGCGCTTCTCAACGACCGCTTTCAGATTGCCGTCCGCGCCGGGCTGCACTGCGCGCCGCTGGCGCACCGCAGCTTCGGCACGCAGGACAGCGGCACTGTCCGCGCGGTGATTTCCGCCTTTAATACCGACAGCCAGATTGCCTATTTGGTTCAGTCCTTGCAAAAAAAGTTTTAAAGTTCTTCCAAAAAGGTTGCAATTGCTTATCATAATGTGTTAAAATAATAAAAGCAACACCGCACAATTCAAGGCGCACGGCTTGCTTGAATATTATTCCGTCAGCTTGCCCAAAAAATCTCGGCAAGGCGTCAGCCTTACCTTGATTTATTTCTTGCTGCGCAATCCGCACACCTGAATTTAAAGTAAGTAATGCAGAAGGGAGGATGTATATGGATATTTTCAATAATTTATGGTCAATTATCAAAACCATTCAGTTCCGCGATGTTATTGATATCCTTGCCATTGCGCTGATTGTGTTCGGCTTGTTCCGGCTCATCCGCGAAACAAGAGCCGCGCAGCTCTTAAAGGGCGTGCTGCTGCTGCTGGGCGTTTACATTCTTTCATCTGTTTTCAATTTAATGATGCTGTCCACGCTGCTGCGCGCGTTTTTTGAGGCGTCGGTTGTGATTATCACCGTCATCTTCCAGCCGGAAATCCGTAAGGCGCTGGAGCAGGTGGGCAAAAACAAAAACTGGGGCAAGTATTTCAAGATGTTTGCCAACTACGGCAAAAGCGACGAATGGGAAAAGGCAGTGCGCAAATCCATTGTAGACGCCGCCGATACCTCTATTTTGTTCTCGCGCTCGCGCACCGGCGCACTGCTTGTGTTTGAGCGTGAAATCATGCTGTCCGATATCGCCTCCACCGGCACTGTCGTGGACGCCGAAACCTCGGTGGCGCTGTTCGGCAACATCTTTTTCAACAAGGCGCCGCTGCACGACGGCGCAAGCATAATCCGTGACGGCAAGCTGTTTGCGGCAGGCTGCATTTTGCCGCTGACCAGCGACAAAAGCGTGGATATCAACTTGGGCACTCGCCACCGCGCCGCGCTCGGCATCAGCGAACAGAGCGACGCCGTGGTGCTGGTTGTCAGTGAAGAAACCGGCGTTATCTCTTTGGCTGTCGGCGGTGAGCTGATGCGTGATTTTACCCGCGACACACTGATTAAAAAGCTGAACGAGCTGCTGCTTGACGAAGTGGAGGAGGACGAAAGCAAATACCGCAGGTTCCGAAAAGGGAGGAAAAAAGAATGAAGAAAAAGTCTTTTTTCGGACGCTGGCTCCAAAACAGCTATATCCTGTTTTTGTTTGCGGTGCTTGTGTCGCTGATCATCTGGATATATATGAGCTTTTCCTCTCCCAACACCAACACCACGGTCACTGTCAGCGACGTTCCGATTCAGATTGAGCTTTCTTCGGAAGCGACCAATCAGGGCTTGAAGGTGTTTACCTCAAGCGCGCCGAAGGCTTCCGTTACCGTTACAGGTACGCGCACGGTGCTGGGACTGATTACGGAAAACGACCTTTCCGTTACCGGCGCCACCGGCTCCATCAATTCCGTCGGCAATTTTACGCTTCCCGTCACCGCCAACAAGCGCTCAACGCTCGGCAATTTCTCCGTTACGGGCTGCACACCCTCCACGGTCAACGTCAATGTCGACTATTTCAAGGAGCGCGATATTCCGCTGCAGGACGGCATCACCTATGAGGTGGAGGACGGCTATTACGGCAGCACAACGCTGGCGCATACGTCCGTCACCGTGTCCGGACCGCAGAACGAGGTGCTCGGCATCAGCAAGGCGGTCGCCAAGGCTACTATTTCCAACCGCTTGAAGGAAAGCCGCACGGTGGACGCAAAAATTGTTTTGCTCGACGCCGACGACAATGAAATCTCTACCGAATATCTCGAAATGAGCAGCAAGGAGTTGAAAGCGACCGTAGCTGTTATGCCGGAAAAGAAGGTCGCTGTTGAACCCGTCTTTGAGAATTTGCCGTCGGGTCTGACCATCACGGATAATATGATTACGGTTTCTCCCACGGAGATACAGCTTGCCGGTAAGGCGGAAACGCTTAAAACACTGACTGCCGTTAAGCTGGAGCCGATTGATTTCACCACGTTGAAGGATCAAAAATACACCTTTGACAAGCTGGCAATCAATCTGCCCGAGGGCTGTACCAACATCAGCAACGACACCACCGCCAAGGTTACGCTTGATTTGAGCGGCATGACGAGCAAAACCTTTACGGTTGACCAATTCAAGGTGGAGCAGCTTTCCGGCGACTATAAGTCGGAGGTCACCTCCAAGAGCATCGACGTTGTGGTAGTCGGCTCCAAAGCGAGCATCGAAAAGCTGACCGCTTCGCAGATTACCGCCGTCATCGACACCTCCGCGTCGTCCGGCAAAACCGGCTCAGTGCAGATGCCCGTCACCTTCCGCTTCTCGGGCGTCAACGATTGCTGGGCATGCGGCACCTATCGCGCCAATATCAACATCACCAAAAAATAGCGTAAAAAGCCTTTGCTGCGGCAAAGGCTTTTTGGCGCTATAGGATACTTCTCCGTCATGCCGTTAATGAAAGGCATCGATAAGATGAATTTTTCCAAAGGCGGGCAGAGCGTCCGCGACGCTTTTTTGGCGCAATGCTTGTCATTTCGCAAATAATATGTTATAATTATACAGATAAACCATTCGTTTCGGAGGCAAAATGAAAGAGCTGTTTTCCCTGATTGTCAAGCGCGATTTTAAGGGTATTTTTTATGAGAAAACCGATAATGTTATCATCCAGTTTTTCCGCTATTGCTTTGTCGGCGGCATCGCTACCGTCGTGGAGGGCGGCGCCCTTTGGCTGATTCAGTATTTCTTGTTTCACGAAAAAAAGGGACTGCATGTTTTTATCGCGCAGACCATCGCCTTTATTCTCGGCTTGATTGCCAATTATTTTCTGTCAAAGCTGTTTGTCTTTCAGGCCAAAAGCGAGCGCACCAACGCGGCAGGTGAGTTTTTGACCTACGGCGTTATCGGCGTTGCCGGTCTGGGCATCAAGTGGCTGATGCTGTGGGCGTTCAACAAACAGCTCGGCTGGCACTATATGCTGGTTTGGCTGATAGCGACTGCTATTGTTCTAATTTGGAATTATGCGGCGCGCAAGGTGATTCTCTATCGTAAAAAATAACGGATTAAGGTGTTTAAAATATGCAGAAGGTATTGATTATCGGCGCAGGCCCGGCAGGACTCACCGCGGCGTATGAGCTGATGGACAAAAGCAAGGACTATGAAGTGATTGTGCTGGAGGAAAGCGACCGCTTCGGCGGTATTTCGCGCACAGTCAACTACAAGGGCAACCGCATGGATATGGGCGGTCACCGCTTCTTTTCCAAGGTGCCCGAGGTCAACGAATGGTGGGAGAAAATGCTGCCCACGCAGGGCGCGCTGCCGCACGATGATGTGGTGCTCGGCAGACAGTCCACCACCGTGCCCGGCGGTCCCAACCCGGAACAGGACGACCGCGTGATGCTGCGCCGCAACAGGCTGTCGCGCATTTTCTTCAATTCCAAATTTTTCGATTATCCCGTGTCGCTGAAATTTGCCACCATCAAAAACATGGGCTTCGGCACAACGATTGTGGTGGGCTTCAGCTATCTGAAAACCGTCTTTCACAAGCGCAAGGAAAATTCGCTTGAGGATTTCTATATTAACCGCTTCGGCAAAAAGCTCTACTCCATGTTTTTCGAAAACTACACCGAAAACTTGTGGGGCAGACACCCGTCCGAAATCTCACCCGAATGGGGCGCCCAGCGCGTCAAGGGCTTGTCTATCAAGGCGGTGCTCGGCGATATCTTCGGCAAGATGTTCAAGAAAAAGAACCGCAAGGTGGAGACCTCGCTGATTGAGGAGTTCGCCTATCCCAAGCTCGGCCCCGGTCAGCTGTGGGATTTAACCGCCGCTGACTTTGAAAAAATGGGCGGCACCATCATCAAAAATGCCAAGGTCGTCAACCTCATCAAGGAAGGGAACAGGCTCAGCGGACTTGTCTATGAAAAGGACGGCAAGCGCGTGACATTAAACGGCGATTATGTCATCTCCTCCATGCCGGTCAAGGATTTGGTGGAGGGCATGAACGATGTGCCCGACAGGTATCTGCAAATTGCCTCGGGGCTGCCGTACCGCGACTATATGACCGTCGGCGTGCTGATTCCGCACCTCAACCTCAAAAACGAAACCAAGACCAAAACCATGGGCAATATCGTGCCCGACAACTGGGTGTATGTCCATGACAGAAACGTCAAAATGGGACGCTTTCAGATTTATAACAACTGGTCGCCCTATATGGTAAAGAACATCGAAAACACCGTTTGGATGGGCTTGGAATATTTCTGCAACGAGGGCGACGACATGTGGTCGATGACCGACAGCGATTTTGCGCAGATGGCGGTCAAAGAAATGGTCACTATGGGCTTGATTGACAGCGAAAGCGATGTGCTTGACAGCCATGTGGAGCGAGTCAAGAAGGCATATCCCGCCTACTTTGACACCTATGAACACATGGACGAGCTGCGCGGCTATCTTGACACCATTTCCAACCTTTTCTGCGTCGGCAGAAACGGACAGCACCGCTACAATAATATCGACCACAGCATGTGCACCTCCTTTGAGGCGGTAAAAAATATTCTTTCGGGCGACACGAAAAAGGATAACATCTGGAACGTCAACACCGAGAAGGAATATCACGAGGAGAAGGAGAGCTGATGAGTACGATAAAAGAAAAGGCGCGCACATTTGACGTGGTCTTTGACACGCTGCTGCGCCACCCGTATATTGTGATTGCGCTTTTATGTGCGCTGCTTCTGCCGTTTGGCTTTGCGCAGGCAAGCCAAATTGCCGAGGGGCACATTGCGTTTGAGGAACTGCTTTGGTTTTTCGGCATGGTGGCGTTAACCCTGTTTGGCAAGCCGAGCAAAAGTTTTAAAATCAATCTTTATTTGCTGCTTTCCTCGGCGGTGATGATTCTGCTGTTTTCACTGATGGTCAGCGAAAATCCGCAGCATGCGCAGATGATGTTTATCCCCGTGGGCGTCGGTATTTTCCAGCTCGGCGCGGTGATGGTTGCCGAAAAGTCGCTGAAAACCGACCGCCTGATTTTGCTGATGATGGTGCTGGGCGTGGTGGTGCGCTACTGTTATGTGCTCCGCTATGACTATACCCAGCTGCAGCACGACGTCGGCTCCTTTGAGGGCACGCACGGTCACGCGTCCTACATTATGTATTGGTACGAAAACGGGTTAAAGCTGCCCGACTTTGACGTGTCCACGCGCTGGCAGTTCTATCATCCGCCGCTGCACCACTTGCTGATGGCGCTGCTGATGCGGCTTTTCACCTTCTTAGGCATGGAGCTGGGGCAGGCGCAGCAGGCAATTCAAATTTTGCCGATGCTGTATTCCTCGCTCTGCATGGTGGTGTGCTGGCGCATTTTCAAGCTGATTCATCTTGACGGCGCAGGACTTGCCGTTGCCTGCGCGGTGGTGTGCTTCCACCCGACCTTCATCATTTGGAGCGGCGCCTACAACAACGATATGCTCGCTACGCTGCTGATGCTGCTCGCGGTGCTGTGGACGCTGAAATGGGCAAAAAAGCCCGATTTAATGCACATTCTGCCCATCGCCGTTTGTATCGGTTTCGGCATGATGAGCAAGCTCTCCGCGTGGATGGTGGCGCCTGCCGTGGCGCTGGTGTTTCTGGTTGTGTTTATCCGCAACATCAAAAAGCCGCTGCCGTTTATCGGGCAGTTCGCCGCGTTCGGAGTGATTTGCGTTCCGGCGGCGCTGTGGTGGCAGGTGCGCAACCTGATGCAATTCGGACTGCCGCTGACATATGTGCCCGATACGAACAGCGCGGCGATGTCGGTTAAGGACGTCCCCGTGATGAAGCGGCTGTTTGATTTCAGCATGTCGCAATTCAGCTTCCCGTTTGAGGGATTTACGATGTACGGCTCGCCGTATAACGAGTATAATCCGCTGATAGGCTTGCTGAAAACCTCGGTCTTTGACGAGGACAGAAAGGCATGGTTCATCAATGAGCTGCCGTCGGCAATCATTTTGGCGTTCGGCTTGCTGGCAATTGTCGGCTTTGTGTTCCTGATGATTTGGCTGTTCAAAAAGAACACCGCGACGGACTTTGTTACCAAAGCGTTTTTCGTGATTATTTTCTTCACGATTCTCATTTCTTACTACATTTTCTGCTTCCAATTCCCGTACGTCTGCACGGAAAACATCCGTTACTGTATTCCCGTCATTCCGATTCTCGGCATCGGTCTCGGCTATGCCGTCAATTGCATAGGGAAGACGCTAAGGCAGGATAAAGCAGAATAAAAACAACAGGGTTGGTTCAACGCCAACCCTGTTGTTGTTTATTTGCAGATTATTTCATTTCAACATCTTCGCTCATGATATCCTGCTTGAATTCTTCGTTCATGTCAGAATATGCCGAGAGCATCGGCTCTACGTTCTTGCCGCGCTTGCGGTCAAAGTAGTTCTTGGTGATTTTGGCAACCAATCCGCTGAGTGCCACCAGACAAATCAGGTTCGGCACTGCCATCAAGCCGTTGAAGGTGTCGTCAATTGCCCAAATCAAGTCGCTTTGAATGGTGGCGGAAACGGCAATCAGCAGCACATATACAATCTTAAACACGGTGGTGATAATGCCGCGTGTGCGGTCGCTCGTTTTGCCGAAACAGAACTCAATCGCCTTTTCACCGTAGTACGACCATGCGATGATGGTGGTGAACGCGAACAGCGGCAGGATGATGGAAAAGGCAATCGTGCCGAAGTCGCCGAAGTTGGTGGAGAACATCGACATGGACATCTTGGCGTCCTCCATGTCGCCGGTCAGCGAATTTAAATCAAAGGTGGTCAGGAAGGTCAGCGCGGTCAGGGTGCAGATGATGAAGGTGTCGAAGAATACCTCAAACACGCCCCACAAGCCCTGCTTAACGGGCTCTCTGGTTTCGGAAGCCGAGTGAGCGATAACCGAGGAGCCGAGACCGGCTTCGTTGGAGAACACGCCGCGCGCCATACCCTTTGTGATAACCTGCGCGAAGGTGTAGCCCATAATGCCGCCGCCGACTGCCTGAAAATTGAACGCCTTGCTGAAAATCAAGCCGAGCGCTTCGGGAACGACGGAGAAGTGCATGCCGATAGCGATTAAAGCGAGGATGATGAACAGCAGCGACATAAACGGCACCAGCATAGAGGTGACCTTGCCGATACGCTGAATACCGCCGATGATAATGACAGCGGCAATCGCGGCAACCACTATGCCGATTAACAGCTTGGTCATGGTGTCGTTGGGAACATTAAAGTAGGTGGCAGAGGTCTGCGCCAGCGTGCCGGAGATTTTGTTGGTCTGCACGCCGCTCATGCCGATTGCCGCAAACACACAGAAGATAGCGGCGCAGTACGCCAGCCAGAAACCCACATCCAGAACACCGCGCCGGGGCCGCCGGTCAAAATGGCGGAAACAACGCCGATGATGTTGCCGGTGCCGACCGTGCCCGAAATAGCGGTAGAGAACGCCTCAAACTGCGACACCGAATTCAGTCTGGTGTCCTTGCTTTTTCGCCTGCCGAGGCTTTTCAGTGCCGAAATAATGGTGGTGTTCAGCGATTCGCCGAAGTGCGTCACCTGCAAAAACCGTGTGCGGATGGTCAGCAAAATGCCCGTTCCCAAAATCAGAATGACAACGGGCCATCCCCAAACAATGCTGTTGAGAAAGCTGTTGACCTGTTCAACATTAGATAGTATGTTTTCCCACATATTGTTCCTCCTGTATTCATTTTTTCACAGAATCTTGTCTATTATATCATAATACAACAAATTGCGCAACGTACGACCTGACAAGATTTGTGCCGGATTTTTGTATAATATCGCTTATAATCCGCATTTTTTGAAAAGATAAATGCTTTTTTCGGCAGCGGCGTCCGCGACATACAAGATGGTTTAGTATAGAAAACTTCTTCACCCGCCGTTGATGACGGTTTTGTTAAGAGGAACTTTTTCAAAGGCGGGCTGATGCGTCCGCGACGCTTTTTTGACATACCCTATTGCCACAAAATGAATTTTATGATATAATATACATGTGTATATCGCACAATGATTTATAAGAAACTAAACTCAAAAAAGCTTTCAAAGCTTTTGATTGTGTTTGCATGAGACGGGATGACGCTTTGCGCGGCATCAGCGTGCGCGGCACGCACATTTCAAATGAATGGTTTTCATTTGAAATTAGTATGAAATGTGGTATGAATCATGACAAAGCTGAAACTGGGAATGTTATCAAAAGCAGACACCGTAGAAGGGCAGGGCGTCGGCAGCGCCTACAAAGAGCTGATGCGCCTTTTGGCAACCTACGGCAAGGATGATTTTTCGCTGGTTGTCAATAAAAAAGTGGGCGATTGCGATGTGCTTCACGCGCATACGGTGAACTTCGGCAGCTTTTTTAAGATGAAGTTTTCTCATAAGCCCAGCGTCATCTCCGTGCATTTCACGCCCGACATGGCGGATAATTCCATTAACCTGCCCAAGCTGTTTGTCAAGGTGTTTGACTGGTATCTGCTGCGCGTCTATAAAACAGCCGATGTTGTCCATGTTGTCAATCCCGACTTAAAAAAGGAGCTGCTGCGCTACGGCTTCAAGCCGGAGAATATTTATTATATTCCCAACTTTGTCGCCAAGAGTCAGTTTTATCCCAAATCTGCCGCCGAAAAAGCGGAGCTGCGCAAAAAGTACGGCTACAAGGACAGCGATTTTATCGCCTTTGCCTGCGGACAGACACGCGCCGGAAAGGGTGTGCAGGATTTTGTGGCAACCGCAAAGCTGGTGCCGGAGATAAAATTCATCTGGGCAGGCGGCTTTTCCTTCGGACCGTTGGCTGACGGCTACGGCGACACCAAGGACATGCTCAAAAATTTACCCGAAAACGTCAAGTTTCCCGGCATTGTTCCGCGGGACGAAATCAATGATTTGCTCAATTTGTGCGACGTGTTTTTCTTCCCGTCCTATCAGGAGCTGTTCCCGATGTCCATTTTGGAGGCGGCAAGCACCCACACGCCGCTGCTGCTGCGCGATATTCCCGAATACCGCGACATCCTTACCGGGCGCTACATGATGAAAACCAACAACGAGGATTTCGCCGCGGCGCTGCGCGCTTTAAAGAATGACAGCGCGCTTTATGAGGAATGGAAGCAAAAGGCGGCGGACGTTGCACAGCAATACAGTGAAGAAAGAATATATCAAATTTGGAAACAATTTTACGCGGATCGCGCGTCAACGGGGAGGAAGCAAAAATGAAAATATTACTCGCCACTGACGGTTATACTCATACTACCAACGGTGTTGCAAATGTTGTTATCGCGTTAGCGGACAAGTACCGCGCGGAGGGGCACTCCGTCAAGGTGCTGACGCTGTCCGACAGCAGAAAATCCTATCAAAAGGGAGAGGACTACTTTATTTCATCCTTTTCCATTTTAATCTATCCCGACACACGTCAAAGCGTTGTCCGCCGCCATCCCTTCTTAAAGGAAATCATCGAGTGGCGCCCGGACATCATCCATATCCACACCGAGGGCTCGGTGGCAGGTATGTCGCGCTATATCTCCAAAAAGACCGACGCACCGATTGTCATGACCATGCACACCGACTGGGCAAAGTTTGCCTTTCATGACCACAGCGAAGCCGCGTTTGTCAAATTCCTCGGCTCGCTCGGATCCAAGCTTGTCTACAGAGACGCGCGCCTGATGACTGTTCCTTCTCCAAAGGCGCAGGATTTGCTCAAGGGCTACCTGCCCAAGCGCAAGGTCGTGGTGATTCCCAACGGCATCAAGCTCGAGCGCTTCCAGCAGCCGCTCACCCAAGAGGAGCGCGCGGAGCTGCTGGCGCAGTATGGACTGAAGGACAACGGCAAGCTGCTTGTCATTGTGTCCCGCATCAGTGCTGAAAAGCGTCTGGATGAAATTTTGGAGTTTTTCCCCCGGCTGCGTCGGGCGGATCCCGAGGTGCAGCTGCTGATTGCGGGTGACGGCCCCGATAAAAAGAATCTGGAGCATCTTGCCGAAAAGCTCGGCATCACCGATTCCGTTATCTTCGCCGGCATGGTGCCGCCCGAAAAGGTGTACCGCATCTACAAGCTCGGCACGGCGTTCCTCAGCGCGTCCACCTTTGAAATGCACAGCCTGACCTATCTGGAGGCTATCGCGTGCGGTATTCCGCTGATTTGCCGCAACGATCCGTGCCTGAAAGGTGTGCTCGACGACGGCGTCAACGGTTTCACCTATGAAACGCAGGACGAGTTTACCAAGAAGGTTTTAAAGGTGATTCAAAATCCGGCGCTCCGTCAGCAGATGTCCGACGCCGCGCTGCAAAAGTCGCTTGAATTCAGCGATACCGCCTGCGCACACCGCATGATTGAAATGTACGGCGAGGTCATTGAGGAAGCCGCTAAGGAGCGCGAGGAGGAAGAAAAAGCCGCCAAGGAAGCCGATAAGGCTGCCAAGGAGGCGGAGAAAGCGGAAAAGAAAGCGGAAAAAGAAGCCGAGAAAGCCGAAAAAGCGGAGAAAAAGGCAGAAAAGGAAGCCGGCAAGGCGGAGAAGAAAGCCGAGAAGAAAGCTGAAAAGGCAGAGAAAAAGGCGGAAAAGGAAGCCGAAAAAGCGGAGAAAAAAGAGAAAAAGGATAAATAATCAACAAAGGGGCTGACAGTTGGTCAGCCCCTTATCAGTTACAGTGTAACCGTTATATTGTTCAAATCCATGGTGCTCAGGTATTTCACGTTCTTTGCCTGTCGGCAGACGGTGCGGATGGCGGTGTGCTTTGTTTCGTCCTCGTCCTCGTGCAGCTTTACCCATTCGATGACGTCGAATTTTTTGCAGTTATCGCGCACGCGCAGCGACCATTTGCCGTTGTGCAGCATGACGCGGATATCAATTGAGTGCTTTTTGCTGTCGCCGAAGCCGAAGCGCATGATGTGGCGGCACAGCTCATCCACAAACTGTCCCATCAATACGCTTTGCTCCTCGCCGGCGTTTTTGCGCTGACAGAAGGCTGTGACCGCTTCACCGGCGGCGGCGATGCTTTCCTCGTCGGCAATGGACAGGTTCAGCATGTTTTTCTCGTCAACGCCGAACGGTTCCTTGAGAAACAG
>CADCAD010000062.1 GCA_902799325.1 uncultured Ruminococcus sp.
ACCTGCTCCGTCAACATCGTGCTGCTGATTTCCGCAGACGCGGCTGACATTCCCGATTCCATCAACGCGGTTTGCGAGAAAGTATAAGCAATATAATACTAAAGATAGAATAAGCAGGCGGCAGTTTTGCCGCTTGCTTTTTTAATTTATAGGAAACTTCTCCGTCCCGCCGTTAATGAAAGTCATCGATAAGATGAATTTTTCCAAAGGCGGGCAAGAGCGTCCGCGACGCTTTTTTATACCAACCTTCCGCCCATTTCAACAAAACTAATGACAAACGCACGAAGATATGCTATAATAAAAGCAATAGTATCTTGCAATACAAAGGAGGAGATTATATGAAGAAATGGTTAGCGATTCTGCTGGCGGCGTGTCTGCTGATGACGGCGTTTCCCGTGACGGCTTTTGCGGCGGAAAACAACAGCGCAGCCGCGGCGGCAAACCCGACAAGCGGCGTCACCGGCGACTGCGTGTGGACGTATGACGAGGACAGCCAAACCCTGACCGTCAGCGGCAGCGGCGCGATGGCGAACTATCAGGACAGCACGGTTGTGCCGTGGTTTCAGTGGCAGGGCAAAATCAAATATCTTGTCATCGAAAACGGCGTGACGACTATCGGCGACAGCGCGTTTGCCTTTTGCGGCGGCATCGGCTATGCAGATCTGCCCGAAAGCGTGACAGCCATCGGCAACGAGGCGTTCAGAAGCACCGGCGTCACCAGCGTCTGGCTGCCCGAGGGCTTGACCTCCATCGGCGTGAGCGCCTTCCGGGAGTGCGCCAAGCTGTGGCAAATCAACTTCCCCGAAAGCCTGCAAAGCATCGGACAGGCGGCGTTTGTGGGCACCGCCATGCAGGGCGCGGTGCTGCCGAGCAGCGGCGTGCAAATCGGCTACTTTGCCCTCGGTTATGACAAAAACGCCAAAAAGACCGACGGCTTCACCCTGACGGGCAAAGCAAAAAGCACCGCGCAGGGCTATGCCAACAGCAACGGCTTTACCTTTATCGACATCGACGCGCAGCAGTACGCGCTCCGCGTTTACATGGGCAGAGCTATCAATTTGGTGACGGGCGAAGTCGCTTCCAAGGCGCGCGCAGGCGAGCGCTTCCGCATTGAAAAGCACCCCGACAACTATTTTAACCTCACGGGCTACACCTCCGATGAACTCACCCTGGAGGAGCGCGACGGCGAGTGGTACTTCACCATGCCCGACAACAGCGCGACTGTCTATGTGGACGGCGCCTATGCCAAGCGGCTGACCGTGAACTTTAACGGCGCGGACAGCGTGTCGCTGGATTCTGCGGCGTATACCTATTTCATGAACGCCTCCCAAACCATGCGCAACCGCCGTCTGGCTGACCTCGGCGATGGTGCGGCGACCTTTGATTTGAACAGCGACGGCACCGCCGACGTGCGCATCGAGCGCTACCGCGCGGTCAGGCTCAACACCGCAACGGTGGCAAAGTCCTTTGTTTTTGCGGACAAAGGCGCGGCGTATGCGCCCGTCAGCTTTGTGTTTGCCGGAGAAGTGATCGACAGCGCAGAGGTGATGGTGACGCTTCCCGAGGCAGGGGACAGCTATGACTACAACACCGACAGCGCAGAGGTCTATGTCTATGACGACCGCTTCACGGTGGCGGAAGCCAAGTGGTACAACGAGTGGGGCATTGCGCCTCCTGCCTTTGAGGGCGGCGAAAAATACTTTGTTGATATGCTGCTGCGCCCCAAGGACGGCTATGTATTCAGCGGCGACACGCGCTTGACTGCCCACGGCGAGGGCATGCTCGACGGCACCGCCTGCCCCGTGTATGAGTGGCTGTCAAACGGCGATATCCGCGTGTCGACCATGTCGGTGTACGTGCCCGGCGACGCGCACGCCATCTATATGGAGGGCGGCATGGCGGCTGACCATGAGGACGAGCACAACAGCTTCCGCGCGCTGACGGACGCCAAGGCAGGCGAGGTCGTGTGGCTGAGCATCGGCACGGACAATGTGCCCGAGGGCAGCTATGTGGTGCCGAGCACCCTGCGATATGCTTCTGACGATGTGATTATCGAGGGCGAAGCCCAGCAGTTCTTCATCATGCCGGACGAGGACGTACAGATAAACATCACCTACGAAACGGACAAGCAGGTGAGCGGCGTGATGGATTTGCGCGGCGGCAAGCGCTTTGAAGCCGTGTCCTACGGCGATTCCTTCACGGATTACTACAAAAGTCAGGCGTACGGCGTGAGCGCCCTTTTGCATAACAAGAGCGCCGCATTCCGGATGGAGGACTACGCGCCGCTCGGCAAGACGATTGAAAAATTTGACATCGACGGCGACGAAATCTTTGATATCGGCAAGGACGGCAACGCCTATTTCCTGCTTGACGCCAACAGCCTGAGCAGCCCCACCGGGCAGCTTACCCTTTCGCTTTCGCACGAGGACAGCCTGCTGCTGCCCATGCGCTCGCTGAAGCTTATCTTTGCCGAGCCGACCGTGCAAAAGCACACCATCACCGTCAACAACGGACTGGCAACTTCAGACGGCGTGCACCGCCTGACAGAAGCCTACCCGGGGGAACAGGTGTATCTCGAGCCGGACGTCAGCATGATGCACCGTGCATTTGTTGTGCAGAACACCTTTGAGGCGACCTCTGCCGACGTGTCCGTCAACAACGAGGGCGACACGTTCTTTGTCATGCCCGACAGGGACGTCACCGTGGACGTGACCTACGAAACCCGTCCGCTGCTGGAGGGCGTGATGGATTTGAGCAGCGGCAGCTACACCGCCGATACGGGCGAGCGCTACGCCGTCAGCGAGGACTACGGCATGTATTTCATTTTGCAGGCAACCGCCTTCCGCTCCCAAAGCGGTATGGACAGCGAGGGGCACTTCACGTTCCGCTTTGACCTCGACAACTGCGGCGGCTATGACGTCGGCTACGACAGCACCGCGCACACCTACACCCTGCTCGATGAAAACAGCCTGCGCCCGGCTTCCGGCAGAGTGACGCTCCGCCTGCCCGACAACGGCTATTACACCGTGCCCATGCACGAGCTGACCATTTGCCTGACCTCGGCGGAAGAAGGGCAAGTCAAGCACCGCATCACCGTCAACGGCGGCGTTGCTTCTTCCGAAAAAAGCTATAGCTATCTGATTGCCGCGCAGTATCCGGGCGAGATGGTGTATCTCCTGCCCGATGATACCGTCGTGCCCGACGATAAATACATCCATCACATCGACTGCGATGCTTCCGAGGAGCTGCAATGGTGTGACGGCGGCGACTTCTGCTTTATCATGCCCGACAGCGATGTGACAATTGACTTCACCGTGCGGACTTTCGACAAATCGCCCTGCACGCTCGATTTCAGCAGCGGCGACGTTTATACGCCCGGCGACCCGCGCAGCGACGCGATTGCCGAAGCGATAGAGGCAGGCGCTGCCAAAACCGAAACCGTTGATGAGGGCGGCAGCTCCTTTGTCCGCTATGATGTGGACGGCGACGGCAAATTTGACATCAAGAGGAGCGGCGACACCTACACCCTCCTGCACCACGATTTCACGGGCTTTATCACGCTGACCTGCGATAGACAGCAAGCCCTGTATCTGCCGGTTTATCCGATCACCATCGTGTTCACCCAGCCCCTCAAGGGCGACGTCAACAGCGACGGCAGGGTGGATATTGCCGACGCAACAGCGCTCCAGCGCGCCTTGGCGGAGTTTTCCGACGCGCTTTTGGATTTCGACAACAGCAGCGTGTGCTATGCCTGCGACGTCAACGGCGACGGCTGCGTGAACGTCCACGACGTCACCGCCCTGCAGCGGCAGCTCGCGGAACTGTAAGATAATTAGGCAATTCATCTTAGGCAGAAGGTTGCGGGTGAGCAGAACAGTTGATATTAACTGCATTTTTCCGTGTAAACCGTAGGGTAAGGGCTTGCCCTTACCGCAGGTTGGGAATAAAACGTAGCGGCATTACTACCGGTAAGGGCAAGCCCTTACCCTACAGATTATATATTGAAACCTTGCAGATTAATCCAATCTTTCGGCAAAACTCAACCTATCCTCAGCAGTGTAGTGACAGCCCTTGCGGCTGTCATCTGCAAAAAACGCCCGGCGGACAACGGATAAAACCGATGTCTGCCGGGCGCGGCTTTTGGCTGCATGACAAGGCTATTTCATCAGCCGCTGCTTCAGCTTCACGGCGTCGAGCGCCAGCCCCAGCGCGGTAAACAGCACGCTGCCGACAAGCGCCTGCATGATGTTAAACGGCACCTCTGCCAGCGATGCGGCGGCGTCATACAGCAATGCGTTCGCCGCATAGTAGCCGCCCACGGTGATTGCCATCGACAAAACAGCGGCAAAAAGAACGGCAGGGGACAGGATTTTGCCGTCTTTATGATTCTTTCTGAGAATTATTCGCACCAAAAAGAACGGCAGGACGTTCAGCGCCTTGATGATTGCCGTCGGCAGCGCCCATACCGCGTAGCCGGAGAGCAGGTCGGCGAGCGCGCCGCCGATGGCAGCCGCCAAAAAGCCGAGCGGTCCGGGCAGCACGCAGGCGCCCAAAAACACCATGGCGTCGCCTGCGTGGGCATAGCCCAGCGGCGCCGGGATCTTGATGAAGGCGGTCGCCGCCGTCACCAGCGCCGCGAACATCGCGGTCAGCGCGATGGCTTTGGCGTCAATTCTGTTTTTTGTCAGTGCTTTTGTTGTCTGCATGAGTTGTCACCTCTGTTAATAAATGTAAAACGTTTTCAAACCGCACGCCGTACAGCGGATTGTGCGGCGCTCTGACGGTTTCGGCAATCGCCGCGTGCACAAAGTCAGCGGCGGTCTGCGCGGCTTGGAACAGCGTCTTGCCGTTCAGCACACAGCCGCTCACCACGGCGGAAAACAAATCGCCCGTGCCGGAAAAGCGGCCGCCCAGCTTTTCACAGGCTATCAGCCGCGCGTCACCGCCGCTGATGACCAAATTGCCGATTTGGTGATGACAATGAATCCCCGTCACCACCACGCCGCGCCCGGCGGCAAGGGGCTTTGCCAGCGCCTCAATCTGCGGCAGGGGATTGTCCGCCTGCACCAGCGCGGCGTAATCGGCGCCGCTCAGCAGGCACAGCTCGGTCACGTTCGGCAGCAGCACGTCCGCCTGCGCGGCAAGCCGGCGCATGCCGCGGCACACATCGCGGTCAAAGCCGGGGTACAGCGCGCCGTCGTCGCCCATCACGGGGTCAACAATCACAACGCCGCCGTCGGCGCGAAATGTGCGTATCAGCCGCAGGGCGCTGTCAAGCTGCCCTCCGGCGGAAAAATAGCCGGTGCAAATGCCGTCAAAGCGCTCGCCGTTTGCCTGCCACGCGTCCAGCCAGCGCGGCAAATCATCGGTCAGATCGCGGCGGTAAAAGCGTTCAAACTCCGACTGCGCGCTCAGCACCGCCGTCGGCAGGGGGCAGGGCTGCACCCCCAGCGCCGCCAGCACCGCGATAAACGCGGTCAGCGAGCAGCCGCCGAAGGACGACAAATCATTGATAACTGCGGCACGCTTTTCCATAGCAACCTCCCTGCCTTGCCGTGACACTTTTGTTTTCGTTCCAAGCGTAAGATTCTTACAGTACAGTAGTATAGCACACTTCTGTCTATTTTAAAATGGACAAAATTGACAATAAAAAAGAGTACAGTTTTTCGCTTTAGAGCTATTTTCCCCGACTGTATGCCCTGCGCACCTAACGAAAAAACGCAGCGTCTGTACGGTGTTAAAAAACGGAAAAAATATAAAAAACAAAAAAAGACCTTTACTTTTACACTTTTATATGGTAAAATTTTAAAGTATGAAACTAACGTGAGGAGGGATTCTCTTGAATTCCAAACTGAAAAACGACACCACCGACTTTCTGTTTGACGCCATCCTGGCGCTCGAAACCAAGGAGGAGTGCTACCGCTTTTTTGAGGATCTGTGCACCAGCTCGGAGCTGAAGGCGATGTCCCAGCGCCTGGTGGTCGCCAAAATGCTGACCGAAAAAAAGGTCTATACCGAAATCGTCAAGGAAACCGGCGCGTCCACCGCCACCATCAGCCGCGTCAAGCGCGCGCTGTTTGACAACGACACCTACGGCTACACGCTGGCGCTCGACAAAATTGCCGCGAAGAACAATGTGTGATTATCATTCTTTTGCACAATATTACGACGGCTTGATGGAGGACGCGCGCTACCCCGAGCGCTGCCGCTATTTTTGGGACATCTGCCACCGCTTTCACCGTCAGCCGGGGCGCACCCTCGACCTCGCCTGCGGCACCGGCAGCCTGACGCTGCTGCTCGCGCAGTCCGGCGTGGACGTGTTCGGCGCGGACGCCAGCCCCGAAATGCTCAGCGAAGCGATGAACAAGGCGCTGGAGGCGGAGCAGCACATCCTGTTTGTGTGTCAGCCCATGCAGGCGCTCGCGCTGCCCGAGCCGATTGACACCTGCGTCTGCACGCTCGACAGCCTGAACCACCTCACGGACGAAGGCGATGTGCAGCGCACCTTTGACGGCGTGGCGCGGCACCTCAGCCCCGGCGGTCTGTTTATCTTTGACGTCAACTCGGTGTATAAGCACCGCGAAATCCTCGCCGACAATGCGTTTGTCATGGAGAACGAGCGCGTGTTCTGCGCGTGGCAAAACTTTCTCCGCGAGGACGATATTGTGGATATCGCGCTCGACTTCTTCGCGGAGGAGGACGGCGTGTATCACCGCAGCAGCGAGGATTTCTCGGAGCGCGCCTACAGCGAGGAAAGCCTGCGGCAAATGCTGCAAAACGCCGGGCTGGAAACGCTCGCCGTGTGGGGCGACCTCCGCTTTGAAACGCCGCGCGACGACGAGCAGCGGCTGATTTTCGTCGCGCAAAAAATGAATAAGGAATGAAACTATGGATAAAATTATACGTTGCATCACCAGCGACGGTGCGGTGATGGCGTCCGCCATCGACTCCTCCGACATCGTCTTTACCGCCAAAAAGCTGCACCACCTCTCGCGCAGCGCCACCGCCGCGCTCGGCAGACTGCTCAGCGCCACCTCGATGATGGGCGCCATGCTCAAGCAGAAGGACGCCATCATCAACCTGCGCGTCATGGGCGACGGCGAAATGGGACCCGTGATTGCCGTGTCGGACAGCCGCGGCAACGTGCGCGGCTATGTGGGCGACAGCAACTGCGCCACCGAATATTACCCCAACGGCAAAATCAACGTCGGCAAGGCGGTTGGCAAAAACGGCACCCTCAGCGTCATGCGCGACTACGGCTCGGGCGACCCCTACATCGGTCAAACCGAGCTTGTCAGCGGCGAAATCGCCGAGGACATCACCAACTACTTCGCGGTCAGCGAGCAGATTCCCACCGTCTGCGCGCTCGGCGTGCTGATTGACAAGGAGGACGGCGAGGTGCTGCTCTCGGGCGGCTTGCTGATTCAGCTCTTGCCCGGCGCCGGTGAGGACACGGTGGAACAGCTCGAAAAGAACGTCGCCAAGCTCGAGCCCGTCACCACCATGCTCGCCAAGGGCATGTCGATTCTCGACATCTGCAAAACCGCGCTGGAGGGCTTTGAGGTGGAGGTGCTCGACGAGTACCCGGTCAACTACGTCTGCTCCTGCTCGCGCGAAAAGCTCGAGCGCTACTTCTGCACCATGAGCGACGACGACATCCGCTCCATGGCGGACGAAAAGGGCGTGGCGATTGCCAACTGCCACTTTTGCAACAAAAAATATATCTTCACCAAGGCGGACTTGGAAAAGCTTATCGCGGAAAAAAACGCGTAAAACGGCTTCATAGCGGAATAAGCCACGTTCGCACACTCTATAGGTCAAAATTTTTTGAAAAAATTTCAAAAAACCCCTTGACTTTTTCGTGTGAACGTGGTATTATATATGAGTCGCTGAGAGATAAGGCGAAACGCTGAAGCGACAAAGGCACTTTTGGGAGCTTAGCTCAGCTGGGAGAGCATCTGCCTTACAAGCAGAGGGTCACAGGTTCGAGCCCTGTAGTTCCCACCAAAGTATGGCCCGGTAGTTCAGTTGGTTAGAACGCTAGCCTGTCACGCTAGAGGTCGACGGTTCGAACCCGTTCCGGGTCGCCACTTTGCCTCTGTAGCTCAGTTGGTAGAGCAGGGGACTGAAAATCCCCGTGTCGATGGTTCGATTCCGTCCGGAGGCACCAAATATATGCGGATGTAGCTCATCTGGTAGAGCGCCACCTTGCCAAGGTGGAGGTAGCGGGTTCGAGCCCCGTCATCCGCTCCAAAGCGAAAATCCTGTCACAACGTGGCAGGATTTTTGCTTTGTATTATTCATTTTTAAGTTTTAAGTCTTAAATTTTCAGTCCTGCTGACAGGATTT
>CADCAD010000063.1 GCA_902799325.1 uncultured Ruminococcus sp.
ATCCATGCGCGGCATGAACGGACAGCCATGAAAGAAAAACAGGGCGTGCAGAAAGCCTGCCGCCCGTTGCGTTCTATCTTGCTGAATTAAGCGTCTTTCTTGACGACAACCTGTCTGCCGTTGTACATACCGCAGTTGGTGCACGCCTTGTGCGCAGCGGTAAGCTCGCCGCAGTTGGGGCAGGTTACGAGAGTGGGCGCTTCCAGTTTCCGAACAGTGGAACGTCTTGAGCTCTTTCTTGCGTGTGATGTTTTTCTGGTGGGTACTGCCATGACAAAGACCTCCTTATATGTGTTTAATCATCCATAAGCTGTTGTAGGACGGCGAGCCTGGGGTCAACCGCCTTTGCCCGGCAGCCGCAGGCGCCGAGATTCAGGTTTTGTCCGCACTGCGGACACAGTCCCTTGCAGTCCTCTCGGCAAAGATTCTTTGACGGAAGGTGCAAAAGCACGTCGGTGAGCACGACCTCGTCAAGCTCGACGGTGAAATCAGGGGTTTCGATATAGTCGTCGTTGCCCTCATCAACCAGGGTTTGCGCCAGCATGTGCGCAAAACGCTTTTGCTCGCGGCGGGTAAAATCCTCGCCGCAGCGGTCGCAGCTGCGCCGGTAGTCATAGACGCAGTCGAGCGTGAGGGTGACAAGGCTCGCCCGGTTGCGGGCGGTGGCGGTGACGCTGACGGGCGAAGTGAATGGAAAAACGCCGTCAAGCTCCACAGAGGACAGGTCAAGCGCATATTGCAGCTGCTGCTCGCTTCCCTCGTTGAGGAACACGGTTTTTAGTTCAAAAAGCATGACTTGCACCTCTCGCTGTATCAACGCATATCAAAACGCTGTCTAATATTATACAAAATCTATTTCCCTTTGTCAACCGAAAAATGCGAGTTTTTCCCCGATTTTTTCGGATTTTCCCCCGGCAAAGAGGTTATTATTCTGTTGGAGAAATTTATGAGAAAGGGAACTCTTTCAATTCGTAATGCGTAATGCGTAATTACCGTGGAGGAATCGTTTTGATTATCACGTACCCTTAGGGAAAATGATAATTATGCGGCAAAGCCGCCATTCATGTAAACCGTAGGGTAAGGGCTTGCCCTTACCGCAGGTTGGAAATAAAACGTTGCGGCATTACTAACGGTAAGGGCAAGCCCTTACCCTACAAAATACCGTTCTTCTATGATATAGAAAACCGGCTCCCCAACGCAGGAGAGCCGTTGTCCTATCATAATGATGCATTATCGCATTACGCATTACGAATGAAAGAACTACGCATTAATAAACTTGATGGCTTCGGTGGCGGCGACTGCGCCGTCGGCGGTGGCGGTGACGAGCTGGCGGACTTCCTTGACGCGGTTGTCGCCTGCGACAAACACGCCCGGGGTTTTGGTGCGGCAGTTTTCCGCTGCGAGGGCATAGCCTGCGCCGTCGAGCTCCACCACGGAAGCGAAGTTTTGGTTTTCGGGAATGCGTCCCACCGCCACAAACAAGCCGCTGACCTCTAAGGTGGTGACGTTGCCCTGCTTATCGGTCACCTCAATGCTCTGCAGGCGCTTGTCGGCGTTGAGCCGGGTGACCTGACTGTTGTATACAAACTGCACATTGGCGCGCTGTCTGAGCTTTTCGACGGTGCTGTCCTCTCCCCTGAATCGGTCGCGGCGGTGAATGAGATACACCGTTTCCGCGATGTCGGCAAGGTAGAGCGCGTCCTCCAGCGCGGTGTTGCCGCCGCCGACAACCGCAACCTTTTTATTGCGGAAGAACGCGCCGTCGCAGGTGGCGCAGTAGGACACGCCCCTGCCCACGAGCTTATCCTCGCCCTCGACGCCGAGCTTGCGGTTTTCGCTGCCGGTGGCGATGATGACCGCCTTGGCTTCATAGGCATTCTTGGCGGTGACGACGGTTTTGCTGTCGCCGTTGTCGCGGATTTCCACCGCTTTTTCAAATTTGAATTCCGCGCCGAGCGCCTTTGCCTGCTCATACACCTTGGTGGCAAAATCAAAGCCGGAAATGTGCGCCGCAACGGGATAGTTTTCGATGTCGGGGGTGTTGATGATCTGACCGCCGTAGCTCATCGCCTCGAGCACCAGCACGGTTTTGGACGCGCGGCGCGCATAGATGGCGGCGGTCATGCCAGCAGCGCCTGCGCCGATGATGATGATGTCAACCATACGGCTTACCCCAGCATTTCTTCAATCATTTCCTTGGGCTTGAGTCCGATGCTTCTGTCCGCCTCGGCGCCGTTCTTAAACAGGATGACGCAGGGAATGGACGAGATGTCAAATTCGTCGGCAAGGTCGGGATTTTCGTCAATATTGACAGCGACCACCTTGACGTCTGTCCGCTCCTCGGCAATCGCGTCGAGCGCAGGTCTTAACATTCTGCAGGGACCGCACCAGTCGGCATAAAAGTCCGCGAGAACGGGCACGCCTGCATTGATGACTTCGGTTTCAAAGCTATTGATATCTACTGTTTTAACTGCCATAATTTTACTCCTTTTCAACATTTTGCAGCACCTTGTACATGATTTGATACAGGGTGACAGCCTCCTGCTCGGACAAGTCCAAGCATTTTCCGATTTGCGCCGGAATTTCCAGCGCCTGATCCTGCAAAGCCCTGCCGCTGTCGGTGAGCTCCACAAGCAGGTTGCGCTCGTCCTGCGCCGACCTGGTGCGTGTGAGATAGCCCTTCGCCTCCAGCTTTTTGAGCAGCGGCGTGAGGGTGCTGGGGTCGAGCAGCAGCGTCTTGCCGAGCGCCTTGACATTGGAGCTGCCGAACTCCCAGAAATACATCATCACCACATATTGTGTATAGGTCAGGTTGAGTTTATCCAAAAAAGGTGTGTAGCGCCGCTGGATTTCCTTTGCGCAGAGATAAATGGGAAAGCACAGCTGGTTTTTGAGCCGCAGCACCTCGTACTTGTCGTCCATCTTACAGCAGCGCCGCGATGTCGCCCTCGATTTTTTCGGGCTCGACAGTGGGGTTGTATCTGCCCACAACCTTGCCCTCGCGGTCAACGAGGAACTTGGTGAAGTTCCACTTGATGTCGGCGGGCGCCTTGGTGGTCTTGCTGATTTTGGAGATAGCCTTCATCGCAGCCTTTGCCTTGAGTCCCTTGACCTCCTCGTCGGGCATTTCCGCCTTTAAGAAAGTATAGAGCGGCTCCTCGTTTTCGCCGTTGACGTCGATTTTCTTCATCTGGTCAAACTGCGTTTTATATTTGAGGGTGCAGAACTCGTGGATTTCCTCGTCGTTGCCGGGCGCCTGGTTGGCGAACTGGTTGCAGGGGAAGTCGAGAATTTCAAAGCCCTTGTCGTGGTACTTCTCATACAAATCCTCCAAGCCCTTGTACTGGGGCGTGAAGCCGCAGCCGGTGGCGGTGTTGACAACCAGAACAACCTTTCCCTTGAGGGCGGCGAGGTCGAAGTCCTCCCCTTTTCTTGCTTTTACTTTGTAATCGTAGAATGACATTTGCAAAGCCTCCTTTTGGAAAATGAAATTATTTCGTTTACAAATTAATGGTATCACAATTAATTGGTTTTGTCAAGGGTTTTCGGCAAAATATTTTGCACGCAAATCATTTTTCATTTATCCCGAATTTCTGCAAACTATTGCAACTAAAAGAACAAAAATACTTGTCAAATTCCGCCGACTATGTTACAATTGTACCAAGCGAAAGCCGAAATATTCATCAAAGAGAGGTAAAACTATGAAAGTGACAAACGACATCAAATATGTTGGCGTCAACGACCACAAAATTGACCTTTTTGAAGGGCAATACGTCGTTCCCAACGGCATGGCATACAACTCCTATGTGATTCTCGACCAAAAGATTGCCGTCATGGATACGGTAGACCGCAACTTTAAATTTGAGTGGCTCAACAACCTCGACGAAGCGCTCGGCGGCAGAAAGCCCGACTACCTCGTTGTGCAGCACATGGAGCCCGACCACTCCGCGAACATCTTCAATTTTATGGAGAGCTATCCCGACGCCGTCATCGTGTCGAGCGCCAAGGCGTTCACGATGATGAAGAACTTCTTCGGCACCGAGTTTGAGGACAGAAGAATCGTCGTCAAGGAAGGCGACACCCTGGAGCTGGGTGAGCATACGCTGGCGTTTGTCGCCGCGCCGATGGTGCACTGGCCTGAGGTTATCATGACCTATGACACCAAGGACAAGGTGCTGTTCTCCGCCGACGGCTTCGGCAAGTTCGGTGCGCTGGACGTGGAGGAGGACTGGGCTTGCGAGGCAAGACGCTACTACATCGGCATCGTCGGCAAGTACGGCGCGCAGGTGCAGAACGTGCTGAAAAAGGCGGCAAAACTGGATATTGAAATCATCTGTCCGCTGCACGGTCCCGTGCTGAGCGAGAACCTCGGCTACTATCTTGACCTGTACAACACCTGGTCGAGCTACGGCGTGGAAACCGAGGGCATTATGATTGCCTACACCTCCGTTTACGGTCACACCAAAAAGGCGGTGGAGCTGCTCGCCGAAAAGCTCAAGGCGAAGGGCTGCCCCAAGGTGGTTGTCAACGACCTCGCCCGCGAGGACATGGCAGAGTGCGTGGAGGACGCGTTCCGCTACGGCAGAATTGTGCTTGCCACCACTACCTATAATGCGGAAATCTTCCCGTTTATGCGTGAATTCATCAACCATCTGACCGAGCGCAACTTCCAGAACAAGCGCATCGGCTTGATTGAAAACGGCTCCTGGGCGCCGCTGGCGGCTAAGACCATGAAGAAAATGCTCGAGGGCTGCAAGAATATTGAGTTTGTGGAGCCGACTGTGCGCATTATGTCCGCGCTCAACGACGAGAGCAAGGAGCAGATTGAAGCGCTGGCGGACGCGCTGTGCCACGACTACATCGAGCAGGACGGCGAAAAGGCGAACAAGAACGACCTGACCGCGCTGTTCAAAATCGGCTACGGTCTGTATGTTGTCACCTCCAACGACGGCAAGCGCGACAACGGTTTGATTGTCAACACCGTTACCCAGGTGACCGATTCTCCCAACCGCGTCGCTGTCTGCATTAACAAGCAGAATTACTCGCACCATACCATCAAGAACACCGGCGTGATGAACGTCAACTGCCTGTCGGTGGAAGCGCCGTTTAAGGTGTTCCAGACCTTCGGCTTCCAGAGCGGCAAGAATGTGGACAAGTTTGCAGGCGCCGCTCCCCTGCGCTCCGACAACGGCTTGGTGTTCCTGCCCAAATATATCAACGCGTTTATGTCGCTGAAGGTGGAGGACTACATCGACCTCGGCTCGCACGGTCTGTTTATTTGCAGCGTGACCGAAGCGCGCGTGATTTCCGACAAGGAAACCATGACCTACACCTACTACCAGAAGAACGTCAAGCCCAAGCCCGAAACCGAAGGCAAAAAGGGCTGGGTGTGCAAGGTTTGCGGCTACATCTATGAGGGCGACGAGCTGCCCGAGGACTTCATCTGTCCGCTGTGCAAGCACGGCGTCGCGGACTTTGAGCCGATTGAATAGCGTCGGCGTCGGGGACGCTTTCCCCGCCTTTTGAAAAGTTCATCTTGTCAAAGCTTTCATCGACGGCGGACTAGGGGCGTTTCCTATACAATAAAAGATTCCAGGGCGCACGTTTTGACGCGTGTGCCCTTTTTGAGGAAGCCTATGAAACAATATATTCTCGCCCTCGACGAGGGCACAACGAGTGCGCGCAGTATTTTGTTTGACCGCGCATGCAGCGTGGTGAGCATGGCGCAGCACGAGTTTCCGCAAATTTATCCGCAGCCCGGCTGGGTGGAGCAGGACCCGATGGACATTTATGCCAACCAGTACGCTTCGCTGACCGAGTGTATCGCCAAAAGCGGCGTCGCGCCCGAGGAGATTGCCGGTATCGGCATCACCAACCAGCGCGAAACCGTCATTGTTTGGGACAGGCGCACCGGCAAGCCCGTTTACAACGCGATTGTCTGGCAGTGCCGCCGCACGTCCGACGTCTGCGAGGCGCTGGAAAAGCAGGGCTGTGCGCCGCTGATTGCGCAAAAGACAGGGCTGAAGCTGGACGCGTATTTCAGCGCGACCAAAATCGCATGGATTCTTGACCATGTGGACGGCGCGCGCGAAAAGGCGGAGCGCGGCGAGCTGCTGTTCGGCACCGTGGACACGTGGCTGCTGTGGAAGCTGACCGACGGCACGGTGCATGTGACCGACCGCACCAACGCCTCGCGCACAATGCTGTACAACATCAACACCTGTGCATGGGACGAGGAGCTGTGCGCGCTGTTTCACGTGCCCGTGAGCATGCTGCCCACCGTCAAAAGCAGCAGCGAGGTGTACGGCACCATGAACCTGATGGGCGCGCAGGTGCCCATTTGCGGCATCGCAGGCGACCAGCAGGCGGCGCTGTTCGGGCAGGGCTGTGTGCGTCCGGGCGACTTGAAAATCACCTACGGCACGGGCTGCTTTTTGCTTGCCAACACAGGGTGCGAGCCGGTGTTCAGCGAGCACGGCTTGGTGACGACCATCGCCGCCACCGTCAAAAACGCGCCGGTGCAGTATGCGCTGGAGGGCAGTGTGTTTGTCGGCGGCGCGGTGATTCAATGGCTGCGCGACGAGCTGCGGCTGATTAAGGACTCCGCCGACACCGAGTATTTTGCGCGAAAGGTGCGCGACAGCGGCGGCGTGTATATCGTGCCTGCCTTTGCAGGCTTGGGTGCGCCGCACTGGAATATGCGTGCGCGCGGCACCATCACCGGGCTGACGCGCGGCGCAGGCTTGGAACACATTATCCGCGCGGCGCTGGAGAGCATCGCCTATCAGAGCGACGACGTGATTCGCGCGATGCAAAGCGATTTCGGCGGCGGCATCACCGCCCTGCGCGTGGACGGCGGCGCGTCGGCAAACAACCTGCTGATGCAGTTTCAGGCGGACATCTCCGATTTGGAGGTCATCCGTCCGGCACAAAAGGAGGCAACCGCCGCCGGTGCGGCAATGCTGGCAGGTCTTGCCGCAGGCTTTTATGATGAAAACAAGCTGTTTAATACAAAATCACTCAACACGGTCTTTAAGCCCTACATGGCAAAGGACGAGCGCGAAAAGCTGCTGAGCGGCTGGCGCAGGGCGGTAAGGGCGTGTTTGCAAAGCGAGGAAAGCATATGATTGAAATCACCGAAAGACATTATTTATCCGCCGACGGCACCCATCAGCTCTACTGCCGTGTGTTCCGCCCCGGGGGTGAGGTCAGGGGGCTGTTCCATGTCGTGCACGGCATGACCGAGCACATTCGCCGCTATGAGCCGTTCATGCGCGAAATGGCAGAACAGGGCTGGCTGTGCTACGGCTTTGACAACCTCGGACACGGCTACACCGCAGGCTGTGACGAGGACTTGGGCTACATCGGCAAGTGGCAGTGGATGGTGGACGACGTCCGCAGCGTTTCGCTGCAAATGAAGCAGGAATTCGGCGAAGCCCTCCCCTGTGTGCTGCTCGGGCACAGCATGGGCAGCTTTATTGTGCGCTGCGCGGCGACGCCGAAGATTTGGAACAAGCTGATTGTCATGGGCACCGGCGGTCCCAATCCGGCTTCGCGCGCCGGTCTGGTGCTGATCGGGCACCTCATCAAGCGCTACGGCGAGCGCGCCTATTCGAGCACGATTGAAAAAATGATGTTCGGCAGCTACAGCAAGCATTTTGAAAACGAGGAAGGCTTTACGGCGATGCTGAGCACCCTGCCCGAGGTGAAGGACACCTACGCGCAGGACAAGTTCTGCACCTTCCGCTTTACGCTGAACGGCTACTATGTGCTGGTGAAGCTGCAAATGCTCGCCAACCGTCAGACGTGGTTCAAGAACGTCAGCAAGCAGCTGCCGATTCTGCTGGTGTCCGGCAGCGAGGACCCTGTCGGCAACTACGGCAAGGGCGTGGAAGCGGTGTACAAGGCGTTAGTAAAAAACGGCAAGGACGTGAAAATGAAGCTGTACGAAGGCTTCCGCCACGAGATTCTCAACGACGCCAGCCACGACGAAGTGGTGCAGGATATTTCGGATTTTGTCAATCCCCTGTTAGCGTAAACCCGACAAGCGTCATATAAAAACAGAGCCGGTTCCATCCCGAAAGCGAGGATGGAGCCGGCTCTGTTTAATTTAATGGAAAACTGAAAAATGAAAGTGGAAAATGATTGACATCAGCGCACATGATTATCACCAATCTTATCACCGTACCCTTAGGGAAGATGATAATTTATACAGTGACACATTATATTGTAGGGTAAGGGCTTGCCCTTACCGCAGGTTGGGAATAAAACGTTGCGGCATTACTACCGGTAAGGGCAAGCC
>CADCAD010000064.1 GCA_902799325.1 uncultured Ruminococcus sp.
TAAAAGAAAAGATAAGGCGAACCGATAAGCGGTTAGCCCTAAGTAAAGTTCAGTAAAAAGACAGAACTAAACCGTACCTTTGCCGAGGCGGTTTAGTTCTTCTTTATTGCCAAAATTGTGTACAAAACAATTGCAAGAATCAAAACAGTTATGTATTCCATAAAAGAAATATAAAAACTTGTTGACAAATGGAAAAATCGGCATATAATAAAAATGAAGGTTGTCTTCGGGGCGGAGTGAAATTCTCCACCGGTGGTATAGTCCACGAACAGGCAAATTTGCCTGCCGAGCCTGTGCAATTCAGGCACCGACGGTTACAGTCCGGATGAAAGAAGACGCGTGTTTTAGCAGTTGCTATCTTACACAATCGCCCCGTTGTATATGTACAACGGGGCTTTTTGTATGTCCTGCTGCGCAAGTGCAGACGGGAGCGTCTCCGTAACAGCCTTAAGAATTTTTAAAGGAGTTGTTACTATGGCAACAAAATCAACCGAACGAATCAAAATGCTGACGATTATGGCAATGCTCACCGCGCTTGCCGTCGTCGCGGACATGTTCCTGCGCGTCAAGGTGCCGCCCTTCCTTACCTATGAACCGAAGGACGTTGTCATCACCATCGGCGCGTTTATCTATCATCCTTTGGCAGGTCTCGCCATTTCGTTGGTAGTTTGCTTGGTGGAAATGGTCACCATCAGCGACACGGGCATCATCGGCTTTTTGATGAACTTCCTCTCCTCGGCGATGTTCGTGGGTGTGGCGTCTGTTATTTACTATCGCAAAAAAACCATCCTGCGCGCCGTTATCGGCTTGCTGTCCGGCTCGGCGGCGATGATTGCCGCCATGCTGCTGTGGAACTACATCATGACGCCCATCTTCATGGGCGCGCCGCGCGAGGTGGTGGTGCAGATGATGGTGCCGCTGCTGCTGCCCTTTAACGCCATTAAGGCAGGCTTAAACGCTGCGCTGGTGCTGCTGCTGTACAAACCGCTGGTGACGGCGCTGCGCAAGTCCAAGCTGATTCCCGTGCGCGAAAGCCACGACAGCGGCAACAAGCGCTTGAACACGGCCATTGTGGCGATTGTGTCCGCGCTGGCGGTGGCGACCATGATTTTGGAACTGCTGATTTTTGCCAAAATTCTATAATAGTTGGCAGGTACTTGACAATAAACGACAATGTGCTATAATGGTGTTGTTAAAAAGTTCACAGAGTAGGAGCCGGCGCGTTTAAGTGTTTCACGGACGGGGAGTTGCCGCGAAAACGAAGGTTTTCCGCGATGCCGGTTTCGCATCCCGCTGTTAATTTGGAGAGTTATCAACAAAAGGCGGGCGTTTGTCTGCCTTTTTTGCGTTATAGGAAGCTTTTCTAAACGGTATCGTTAAGGCGGTCGAGAGCGTCCTTGATGGTTTTTGTTTTTCTCCAAGGCAGCCGAACGCTTTGGAGGTTACTATGAATCCGATACGGTCACTAAAAAATTCCTTTTTCGAATTAAAAAAGCTGCAATCCATGGTTATCATCGCCATGTTGCTGGCGCTGCGCGTGGTGCTCGGCATGTTCGCCAACGCCACCCTGCCGATTTTCGGCAACGCCGTCAAAATCAGCGGCGCGTTTTTGCCGATAGCCATGGCAGGCGCCATGTTCGGCCCCGTTCCGGGCATGCTGGTCGGCGCCTTGGGCGACGTGCTGTCCTACATCATCGCGCCCACGGCAGGCGGCTTTTTCCCGGGCTTGACCCTCAGCGGCGCGCTCACCGGCTTGATTTACGGCTTTTTCCTCCCCTGCCGCGTGTTATTATCGCATGGGCAGTCAACACGCTGGTGGTCGAAACCTTCCTCGCCGCCTATTGGCTGTTTTTGCTCTACAGCGCCAGCAGCGGCAAAGCCTATGATATATGGCTGCTGTCGCGGCTCATCAGTCAGGCGGTCAAGTGTGTGCCCGAAATTATGATTATTTTCGGCGCAGGCAAGCTGATTTGCGCCGCGGAAAGGTCTGTCGCGCGCAAGGCGTAAAAATTGCATAAAAAATTGCATAGAAATATAAAAGGGTTGGCTCCGGCGGAGTCAACCCTTCTTATTTGGAAATGCGGATTATTCTTCTACGACGGGAAGTCCGGCAAGGCTCTTGGCGAGCTCCTCATCGGTGGGGATGTAGTCGGTCATCTTGCCGTCGTTGAACTTTTCATAGGCAACCATATCGAAGTAGCCGGTGCCGGTCAAGCCGAACACGATGGTCTTTTCTTCGCCGGTTTCCTTGCACTTGAGCGCTTCGTCAATCGCAACGCGGATGGCGTGGCTGGATTCGGGCGCAGGCAAAATGCCCTCAACGCGCGCAAACTGCTCCGCCGCTTCAAATACGGAGGTCTGCTCTACGGAGGTCGCCTCCATCAAACCGTCGTGATACAGCTGCGACAGGGTGCTGCTCATGCCGTGATAGCGCAAGCCGCCTGCGTGGTTGGCGGAGGGAATAAAGCCGGAGCCGAGGGTGTACATCTTTGCCAGCGGACAAACCATGCCGGTGTCGCAGAAGTCATAGGCGAACTTGCCGCGTGTAAAGCTGGGGCAGGAGGCAGGCTCGACAGCGATAATGCGGTAATCCGCTTCTCCTCTGAGCTTTTCGCCCATGAAGGGAGCAATCAAGCCGCCGAGGTTGGAGCCGCCGCCGGCGCAGCCGATGATGATGTCGGGCTTTACGCCGAGCTTGTCAAGCGCGGTCTTGGTTTCCAAGCCGATGACGCTCTGGTGCAGCAGCACTTGGTTCAGCACGCTGCCCAGCACATAGCGGTAGCCCTCGGTGGAGGTGGCAACCTCCACGGCTTCGGAAATGGCGCAGCCCAAGCTGCCGGTGGTGCCGGGGTGCTCGGCGAGAATCTTTTTGCCGATTTCGGTGGTCATGG
The DNA here is from genome assembly GCA_902799325.1 of uncultured Ruminococcus sp. Taxonomy (GTDB): domain Bacteria; phylum Bacillota; class Clostridia; order Oscillospirales; family Acutalibacteraceae; genus Ruminococcoides. Next base: position 2,892 of record CADCAD010000064.1, read on the forward strand.
AGGGGGAGGGCGTAACCTGTGCGCCGTAGGTGCGCATCACCTCGCGGCGGAAGGGCTTCTGCTCATAGGAAACCTTTACCATGTAAACCTTGCAGTCCAAGCCGAAGTAGGAGCAAGCCATCGACAGCGCGGTGCCCCACTGACCGGCGCCTGTTTCGGTGGTGACGCCCTTCAAGCCCTGCTTTTTGGCGTAGTACGCCTGCGCAATGGCGGAGTTGAGCTTGTGGCTGCCGGAGGTGTTGTTGCCCTCAAATTTGTAGTAAATCTTTGCCGGGGTGTCCAGCGCCTTTTCGAGGAAGTAGGCGCGAATCAGGGGAGAGGGACGGTACATTTTGTAGAAGTCCTGAATCTCCTCGGGAATGTCGATATACGCGTCGGTGGTGTTCAGCTCCTGCGCAATCAGCTCGTCGCAGAACACGGGCGCCAGCTCCTCGGCAGTCATCGGCTTGTGCGTAGCCGGGTTCAGCAGAGGCGCGGGCTTGTTTTTCATGTCCGGCAAGGCGGCGTTTCCAAAAAAGCGTCGCGGACGCGCTAGCCCGCCTTTGGAACAATTCATCTTGTCGATGCCTTTCGTTAACGGCGGGGTGGAAAAGTTTCCTATAAAGTAAAAAACTGTCCCGGCAAATTCTGCCGGGACAGGAAATAACCTGCGGTACCACCCTGCTTGGCGTGACATCACGCCCACTCTGCGCGCACTGGCATGCGCTGACCTTGTTCACGGTAGGTCGCTCCGTCTTGCATACTCTGCCGCGGCATTTCCGCTCGCCCTCGGAAGTCCATTCAGCGCTGTGTTCTTTGCCGCGCTCTCACCCTCCGCGGCTCTCTTTGAAAGAATTGGCAGTGCCTACTCACTCTTCCTCATCGGTTTAGGCATATCATACACCCAAAACAACAAAAAGTCAATAGTTTTACAGGAATATTTTAGCGATTTATAGTGATAAAGAAAGAAAAAGAAATTGATATAATTGATATAATTAATAATATCTGTAAGAGTAACCGCGTGATCCGAAACGATAGCTTGTAGTGGATACGTTTGACGCGACGACAGACACAATAATAACAACAGTTATAACAATGATACCGACTGCAATCAATTCAAAGATCAACTGAGCGCGTGCCCACGTTTTTAAAGATTTTTGCGGTATTTCTCCAAACGCCCAAATGAGTAACAAGACAAACCCTACTATGGGGATGTTGCATAATAACAGGCGACCCACCCAGCCTCCTGTAGTTAAGTGTTCATTTTGGAAGAACTGTGGGGTTTGCGCATAATTATAATTTGTTGTGGCTGTATTATTACCTTGAACTTCTGTGGTGTTATTCTCTATTCTTGTTCCGCAGTGTATACAGAATTTTGAACTATCATCGATTTGCGAACCACAATACTCACAATACATAAAAACTCTCCTTGCAATTAGTAATTATGTAACAATCTGTTACATAATTATTGTAACAGATTGTTACAATAAAGTCAATGGTAAATTATCTTTCTTGGAGTTTTTTATGAAGATGATAGGATTGCGAAAAATCCGAAAAGAAAAAGGATATAGCCAATTGAAAGCGGCAATGGATTTGCATATTAGCCGCGAGGCACTGTCTTATTATGAAAATGGGCAGAGATGTCCTAACTTGGAAATGCTTGTGAGAATGTCAGATTATTTTCATGTGTCTATCGATTATTTGATAAAGGGCGAAGAATATAAAAAATAAACTATTAGAAACAAAAAAGGGACGCGCTTTCAAGAAGCACGCCCCTGCGTTTTGTTATGAACAAAAGATTAAGTATGGCAGTGAATTACAGCTCTGCGAAATACTTAATGGTTCTCACCATCTGGCTGGTGTAGGAGTTCTCGTTGTCATACCAGGAAACAACCTGAACCTCATACAGATCGTCCGCAACCTTGGAAACCATGGTCTGGGTAGCGTCGAACAGGGAGCCGAAGCGCATGCCGATAACGTCGGAGGAAACGATGGGATCCTCGTTGTAGCCGAAGGACTCGGAAGCAGCAGCCTTCATAGCAGCGTTGATGCCCTCAACGGTAACGTCGGTGCCCTTAACAACTGCGGTCAGGATAGTGGTGGAACCGGTGGGAACAGGAACACGCTGAGCGGAACCGATGAGCTTGCCGTCGAGTTCGGGAATTACCAAGCCGATAGCCTTAGCAGCACCGGTGGAGTTGGGAACGATGTTGGCAGCGCCTGCTCTTGCTCTTCTGAGGTCGCCCTTTCTGTGAGGACCGTCGAGGATCATCTGGTCGCCGGTGTAAGCGTGGATGGTGCTCATGATACCGCTCTGGATGGGAGCATACTTGTTCAGGGTATCAGCCATGGGAGCGAGGCAGTTGGTGGTGCAGGAAGCAGCGGAGATGATGGTGTCGTCCTTGGTCAGAACGTTTTCGTTAACGCTGTATACAATGGTGGGAAGGTCTTTGCCTGCGGGAGCAGAGATAACAACCTTCTTTGCGCCTGCATCGATGTGAGCCTGGCTCTTAGCCTTGGAGCAGTAGAAACCGGTGCACTCGAGAACAACGTCAACGCCCAGCTCGCCCCAGGGCAGCTCAGCAGCGTTGGGCTTTGCATAGATGGTGATTTCCTTACCGTCAACGATAATGGAGTTCTCGCCTGCCTCTACGGTGTGCAGGTTCTCGCCGATGGTGCCGCAGTAGCCCTTCTGAGCGGTGTCATACTTCAGCAGGTTAGCGAGCATTTTGGGGTCGGTCAGGTCGTTGATGGCAACTACCTCATAACCCTCTGCGCCGAACATCTGACGGAAAGCAAGACGTCCGATACGGCCGAAGCCGTTAATTGCAACTTTTACTGACATAAAAATTCCTCCTAAATTTTAAGGTAGTTTTATTATATTACATTTTTTTCATTTCTTCAATAGTTTGCTAAAAAATTAACGGAAAAATTTTTAAAATTTTTTTCGCTTTTCACTAAAAAAGGGAAAAGCGGCGCCCTTCTGCCGCTGCCGCAGGGCGCCGTGAAGCAGGATTTTCCCGAATTGTCCGGGGCTTTATCGCCTGTGCTGCCAAGATACTGCGGTTTGTTGGTCTATTATTGCACTAAAGAATTAATTTTCACAAAATACACACTAACTTATTGACAATCCCTTGATTTTATTATAAAATTACATTAGATTCCGTTATTATGGGATTTGCAATTGTGAAGCTTTTGACAATTTGTCATTTGCTTTTCACGGTTTGCTTTTTTAATCAGACTCTTTAGGGAGCCGTTATATATAGATATTTGCGGCGCTTTGCCGCATCCAATCCCGGTGCGTTTGGCACTTTAGGGTTTCATATTGGATAATTCCCTTCGGGGTAAAAAATAGCTGTATTTTTTACAATTGAATATCTTGTAACGGCACTCCAAAGGTTTTGTTTACATGAAGCTGGATTTTTGAAACAACAAAACAAAGGAGGTGTCAGGGAGATGCATTTAGAACCCGTAGTTTTTGTTCTGATTCTCGTCGCCGCTGTGCTGGTTGCAGGCGCCATCGGTGTGTTTATCGGTATTACCGTGCGCAAAAACACCGCGGAAAAGGAAATCGGCAGCGCTGAGGAAGAAGCCAAGCGCATTGTTTCCGACGCGATTAAAAACGCCGAGGCTAAGAAGAAGGAACTGGTACTCGAGGGCAAGGAGGAGGTTCACCGCTTCCGCAACGAAAGCGAAAAGGAAATCGCCGACCGCCGCCGCGAGGTACAGCGCCAGGAACGCCGTATGCAGCAAAAGGAAGAAACGCTGGATCGCAAGCTGGACAACGCCGAGAAAAAGGAAGAAAAAGCTGCCAAGAAAATCAAGGAAGCTGACAAAAAGCTTGAGGAGGTTGAAACCCTCAAGAAAAGCCAGTTTGAAATGCTCGAAAAAATTTCGGGCTATACCGCCGAACAGGCGAAAAACTACTTACTCTCCCAATTGGAAGACGAGCTGACTCACGAAAAATCCGTCAAGATTTTGGAATATCAGGAGCAGCTTAAGGAAGAAGCCGACGAAAAGGCGAGAAACATCATCTCGCTTTCCATTCAGAAGCTCGCCGCCGAGCAGGTTGCCGAGGCAACCATTTCGGTTGTGCCGCTTCCCAACGACGAAATGAAGGGCCGTATCATCGGCCGCGAGGGACGCAATATCCGCGCCATCGAAACCCTGACGGGCGTCGATTTGATTATCGACGACACGCCCGAGGCAATCACGCTGTCCTGCTTTGAGCCGGTGCGCCGCGAGGTTGCGCGCATTGCGCTGGAGCGTTTGATTTCCGACGGACGCATCCATCCCGCCAGAATTGAGGAGACCATTGAAAAGGCGCGCCGCGAGGTTGACGCCACGATTAAGCGCGAGGGCGAACGCGCTGTGCTGGAGCTGGGCATCCATAACATCCATCCCGAGCTTGTCAAGCTGCTGGGACGCTTGCGTTACCGCACCAGCTACGGTCAAAATGTGCTCAATCACTCGATTGAGGTCGCCTATCTCGCCGGTATGATGGCAAGCGAGCTGGGACTGGATCCCACCCTTGCAAAGCGTGCAGGCTTGCTGCATGATATCGGTAAATCCATTGACCATGAGGTCGAGGGCACCCACATCCAAATCGGTGTGGATCTCGCCAGAAAATATAAGGAGAGCGACGCGGTTATCCACGCGATTCACGCTCACCACGGCGACGTGGAAGCCAAAACCATCGTTGCCATTCTTGTGCAGGCAGCCGACGCGCTGTCCGCTGCAAGGCCCGGCGCAAGACGCGAGAATGTGGAAAACTACATCAAGCGCCTGCAAAAGCTGGAGGAGGTTGCGTCCTCCTTTAACGGTGTTGACAACTGCTATGCCATTCAGGCAGGCCGCGAGGTGCGCGTCATGGTTAAGCCCGAGGTGGTTAATGACGAGCGCATGATTCCGCTGGCGCGTGAAATCTGCAAAAAGATTGAAAGCGAGCTGGAATATCCCGGTCAAATCAAGGTCAACATCATCCGCGAAAGCCGCGCCGCAGAATTTGCAAAATAAACTTCTACCAAAAATGAATCCCTGGAGCTTTTCCGGGGATTTTTTGTATGGTGTTATTCATTGTCCAGCAGCCAATGATAGAAGTCCTCAAAGCTGCCGTGGCGGTAGCGGTCAAGGCTTTTGCTGCGGCGGTTGATCAGGCAATCGGTGACAAGATAGGTGTCCAAGCCGAGCTTGGCGGCGCACATGTCCTCGTCAACGTCGTTGCCGACCATGATGCTGTCCTCCGGCGAAATGCCGCAGAAATGGCAAATTTCGTGGTAGTAATTCAAATTCGGCTTGCAGTAGGAGCAGTTGTCATACACCGTGATGTAGTCAAAGTCGTCCGGCTCCAGCCCTGCCCAGCGCAGGCGCGTGTAGGTCGCCGCCTTGGGGAAGATGGGGTTGGTGGCGACAATCAGCTTGCCGCCGCGCTGCCGGAGCAGCTTTATTGCCCTTTGCGCCGCCGGATTTTCCGACGTCGCTGCCTTGGCGGCGATAAATTCGTTGCGGTAAAATTCGTCGAATTCGTCCTCATAAGCGCGCATGTCCTTTTTGCAGGCGTTGTTGAGGGCGCGCCAAAAGACCTCGCGGTTCAGACACTCGCCGTCGTTTTTGCCCATGGCGGCGGCGCCTTCCCAGATTGCCTGTGCCAGCTGCTTGGGCGCAATTTGCACCTTGTGGGCGAATTTGCGGCAGAACGCCTGAATATACAGCTCAATAAATTTCGGTAAGTCCATCGGCAGCAGCGTGCCGTCCAAGTCAAATAAAAAGTTTTTTTGCATTTTCATGTACCTCAATCCTATTCTAACATAGCTTTTTGTTTTTAGCAAGTTGAATTGTCAAAAAATCTGTGATACAATACAGGTGGAGTGATACTATGAAAATTGTTTTAACCGACGCGCAAACCGTTTTTGATGATTTGGTCAACGCCGATCCGCTCAGAGAGCTGGGCGAGGTGGAGGAATACGGCTTGCTGCGCTATGATGAAGTCGCGGAAAAAATCGCCGACGCCGACGTGGTGGTGGTCAATAAAACCCTGCTCAATGCCGAAACCCTGCGGCTTGCCAAAAAGCTGCGCTACATCGGCTTGTTCGCCACCGGCTACAACAACATCGACATCGACTACTGCCGCGCGCACAACATCGCCGTCTGCAACGCAGGCTCCTATTCCACCAACGCGGTGGCGCAGCACACCTTTGCGCTGATGTTAGAGGCGTTCAACAACACCTCGCGCTATAATGAATATGTTCATGAGGGCTTGTGGAAGCGCAGCTCGACGTTTTCTCCCTTTGTGTTTCCGCTCAACGAGCTTGCCGGAAAAACGCTCGGCATTGTCGGCTTGGGCGCCATCGGCACGGCGGTTGCCAACATCGCCAACGCCTTTCAAATGCGCGTGCTTGGCTGCAGCCGCCGTCCCAAGCAGGTCGATGGGGTGGAGCAGGTGCCCTTTGACGAGCTGCTGCGCCGCAGCGACGTTGTGACCGTGCACTGTCCGCTCAACGCCGATTCACAGGATATGTTCAACAGGGAAACCTTTGGAAAAATGAAGCCCGGCGCGGTGTTCATCAATACGGCGCGCGGCGGCGTTGTGGTGGAGCAGGACCTGTTTGACGCACTCGAAAGCGGACAAATCGGCAGGGCGGCGGTGGATACCATCCGCGTGGAGCCGATGGAGGAGAACTGTGTTTTGATGCAGGCGAAAAACTGCATTATGACGCCGCACATCGCCTGGGCGCCCGTGGAAACGCGCGAGCGGCTGATGGGCATTGTGGTAGACAACATCAAGAATTTTTATGCCGGACACCCCACTAATCTGGTGAGCGGCTGACGACAGTATACAGATAAAGCCCTGCGGCATGCCGCAGGGCTTTGTTGCACATATATTACATCAGCGAGCAGACCAAGTCGGTGTATTCCGACGGGTTCTCCAGCGGCAGACCTGCAATCAGCAGTGCCTGACAGTAGAGCACCTCGGCGTATTTTCTCGCTTTGTCGATGTCGGTTTGAATCAGGGCTTCCATCTTCTTCACCGCGTCGTGGCTAAGGTTCAGCTCCAGCACGCGCTGTGCCTTCATGCCGGCTTCGGGCTGGACGGAGTTGAAATACTTTTCCATCTCAAACGAAATGCCGCCCTTTGCCGTCAGGCAAACGGGATGGGAAACGAGCTTTTTGGACTCTACAACCTCCGCGACCTTGTCGCCGAGTGTTTCTTTGACAAAGGTCAGCAGCGCGGTGTTGTCCTTCTTTTCCTCGTCCTTTTGCTCGTCGTTTTCAATGCCGAGGTCGTCGTTGGTGGCAGAGCAGAACTTTTTCTCCTTGTAGGTCATCATCGACTGCAAGGTGAATTCGTCCACATCCTCGGTGCAGTAGAGGATTTCAAATCCCTTGGAGCGCAGCAGCTCGGTCTGGGGCAGCGCGTCAATTGCCGCGGCGTTTTCGCCGGTGGCGAAGTAGATAAACTTTTGCCCCTCCTTCATGCGGTCAACATATTCGCTGAGCGTGACGGGCTTTTTCTCGGTGGAGGAGTAGAACAGCAGCAAATCCTGCAGCTCGTCCTTGTGCATGCCGTAGTCGGCAACTACGCCGTATTTCAGCTGTCTGCCGAAGGCTTTGAAGAACTTTTCGTAGTTCTCGCGGTCGGATTTCAGCATAGAGGCGAGCTCACGCTGGATTTTCTTTTCGAGGTTCTGCGCAATCGTCAGCAGATGGCGGTCATGCTGCAGCATTTCGCGCGAGATGTTCAGCGACAAATCGGCGGTGTCCACAATACCCTTGACAAAGCGGAAGTGCTCGGGCACCAGCTCCTCGCAGTTTTCGGTAATCAAAACGCCGCTGGAATAGAGCTGCAAGCCCTTTTTGTATTCCTTGGTGTAGTAGTCGTAGGGGGTGGAAGCAGGCACAAACAGCAGCGCCTTGTAGGTGACGACGCCCTCCACCGAGGTGACAATCGTTCTCAGCGGCTTTTCCATGGCAAAGAACTTTTCCTGATAGAACTTGTCGTATTCCTCTTGCGTCACGTCCTTTTTGGCGCGCTGCCAAATCGGCACCATGCTGTTGAGGGTTTCCCACTCGTAGTAGTCCTCATATTCGGGCTTGTCGCTGTCCTTGGTGTCCTCCTTGACGCGGCTCTTTTTCATTTCCATAAGGATAGGATAGCGGATGTAGTCGGAGTATCTTTTTACAAGCCCCTGTATCCTGTACTGCTCCAAAA
>CADCAD010000065.1 GCA_902799325.1 uncultured Ruminococcus sp.
CTTCGCAAAGCCGACGCTCTTTACAAACGCCATTGACTGCTCAAAATCCTCGTCGTTTTCGCCTGCAAAACCGACCATAACGTCGGTGGTGAAGGACGGATTTTCAAAAGCCGCTTTAAGGCGGTTTACAATCTCCATATACTCGGCGGTGGTGTAGTGCCTGTTCATCGCCTTCAGCGTTTTGTCGCAACCGCTCTGAAGCGAGAGGTGGAACTGAGGGCAGAATTTATCGAAGGAGCTGAGCCTTTTTATCAGCTCGTCGCTCATCTGCTCGGGCTCGAACGAACCGAGACGGACGCGCTCGATTTTGTCAACCGCACAGGCGGCTTCCACCGCGTCGGCAAGGTCAAAGTCCTCTCCCTGACCGTAGGCGGAAAGGTTGATGCCGACCAGTACCACCTCGCGGTAGCCGTTGGCGGCAACGGTTTGCAGCTCTGCTTTTAAGTCCTCCAGCGGCTTCGAGCGCACTCTGCCGCGCGCGTACGGAATGATGCAGTAGGAGCAAAAGCGGTTGCAGCCGTCCTCAATTTTAATAAAGGCGCGCGTGTGCTCGCCAAAGGACGACACGGAAAGATTTTCATACACAGCGCCCCGGTTTAAGTGCTCGGGAATTTCAATATACTGCCGGTGATTTTCCAAAAACGCTTCAATGGACGGAATCAGCTTGGCGCGCTCGCGGTTGCCGATGACGATATCGCAGCCCTCAAAGGCGGAAAGGTCGTCGGGAAACGCCTGCGGCATACAGCCGGTCAGGACGATGATGCCGTCCGGATTTTGCCGCCGCACGCGGTGAATCAGCTTGCGGTTTTTGGCGTCGCTGACCGAGGTGACGGTGCAGGTGTTAATCACCGTGACATCCGCCTTTTCCTTGTCCGCGGACAGCGTAAAGCCGTGGCGGAGCAAATCCTCGCGCATTGCCTGCGACTCATACTGATTGACCTTGCAGCCGAGCGTAAGTATATTAAAATTCATAAACTTAAACTTCCTTTTTGGTTAATATATCGAAATTCTTTTATTTTGCCGTTTTGCCTTGATTTAATAATAAAAAAATGCTATGATAGTTACAACGATGTAAACTATCCTGTAAAAAATTCTGAGGTGATTCCTATGTTCTCGTTACCCATCGCCGCCATCAACAAAAACGGCTTGATTGATATGTTTGAAACGCTTTCTCATTTTCCCAACATCGGCATGATGATTCGTTCGGGTAACTACACAGTGGACGCCCATTCGCTGATCGGCGTGTTTTCGCTGGATATCAGCAAGCCCATTGAGCTGCTGCTGGAAAAAGAGCCGGATGAAGACTTTAAAAGCGCTATTTCGCGTTTTGTGCCTGCATCGGTGCATTGATAAATAACTTAAAAGCTGCCCTATGACCTTTGGCCATAGGGCATTTTTTCATTAAGAATTCTTGTCAACAACGTGGAACTGCTTGAGGTTCTGCGTTTTTTTGCTGCGGTCGTCGATTTCCGCCAGCACTTCTTCGAGCGGAATACCCTGATCGACCATCATAACAATCAGATGATACAGCAAATCGGCGATTTCGTAGATGGTTTCCACATGATCGCCGTTTTTGGCGGCGATGATGGTTTCGGCGCACTCCTCGCCCACCTTCTTGAGAATTTTGTCAATGCCCTTGTCAAGAAGGTAGCACGTGTAGGAGTTCTCGACGGGATTGTCCCTTCTGTGCTCAATCGTCTTGTAGAGGTTGGTAAGAACCAGTTTTTCTTTTTCTGCCATGTGTATTCCTCCTATTTTAATTTTTTAAAGAAGCAAGAATGGTTGCCGGTGTGGCATGCCGCGCCGGTCTGCTCGACCGTAATCAGCAGGGTGTCGTCGTCGCAGTCGGCGTAGATATCAATGACCTTTTGAAAGTGCCCGGACGTTGCGCCCTTGTTCCAAAGCTCCTGACGGCTGCGCGACCAAAACCAGGTGTAGCCGGTTTCAAAGGTCTTTTGCAGGCTTTCGCGGTTCATATAGGCGAGCATCAGCACCTCGCCGGTGGATTTCTCCTGCACAACGGCAGGAATCAAATCGGATTTTACAAAATATTGATCAAAGTTCATGCTTCATATTCCTTGTCATAGCGATTGCCTGCTTCAAGTCAAGCGTACCGCTGTAGATTGCCTTGCCGCAGATAGCGCCGTAGACGTCCAAATCGACAAGGTTGATGATGTCCTTCAACACCGCCACACCGCCGCTGGCGATAATGTTGCAGCTCACTTCATGCGACAAATCGTCGAGCTGCTTGAGGTTGGGGCCGGACAGCATGCCGTCCTGGTTGATGTCGGTGAAGATAATCGTCTGCACGCCGACGTCCTCCATGCGCTTGGCAAGCTCGATGTAGTTGATTTCGCTGTTGTCAAGCCAACCCTCCGCCTGCACCATGCCTTCCTTGGCGTCGATGCCGACAGCGATTTTGTCGCCGTAAAGCTTCACCGCGTCAATGACGAGCTGCGGATTTTTGACCGCCGCGGAGCCGAGGATGACGCGGTCGATGCCGCGGCTGAGGTAATACTCCACCGCTTCCATGTTGCGGATACCGCCGCCTACCTCCACCTGCAAGCCGGAAGCCTTGGCAACATCGGCAATCAAATCGGCGTTGATCAGCTTCGCGTCCTTGGCGCCGTCAAGATCGACCATGTGCATCCATGTCGCGCCTGCATCGGCAAAGCCCTGCGCCGCGATATACGGCGATTCGCACACCTTTTCGGCGGTTTCGTAAACACCCTTTTGCAGACGGACGCAGTTGCCGTCCTTGATATCAATAGCCGGTAAAATAATCATGCTAACACTCCCTTGGTAGAAAGAGGCTTGCCGCTGTCGTTTTGTCTGACAGCAAGGCGCAGCGCGTGCGCCGCCGCCTTGTACAGCGCCTCGGTGATGTGGTGGGAATTGTCGCCGTAGACGGATTTTAAATGCAGGGTGATGCCGGCGTTAAATGCCAACGCGCGCATAAATTCGACAGTCATCGCGCAGTCATAGCCGCCGCAGCGCGCCTGCGGAAAATCGGCGTCGAACACCAAAAACGGTCTGCCGCTGACGTCCACGGACGCAAAGGCGAGCGCTTCGTCCATCGGCACATAAAAGCTGCCGAAGCGGTCGATGGAAGCCTTGTCGCCCAGCGCCTTGGCAAATGCCATGCCGAGCACAATACCGGTGTCCTCCACCGTGTGGTGCTCGTCAACCTCCAAATCGCCCTTAACACTCAGCTCCAAGCCAAAGCCGCCGTGCGTGGCGAAGGAATTGAGCATATGATTGAAGAAGCCGACGCCGGTGTCAATCTTGACATCGCCGCCGTCGAGGTTCAGCCGCAGCTTGATGTCGGTTTCCTTGGTTGTTCTTTCGATGTACGCTTCTCTCATTCGCTCACCTCAAAGAATTCGTTCAGCGCCGCAAGCACCGCCGCTACCTCGGCTTCGGTGCCGGCGGTAATGCGCAGATACGCGCCCATCAGGCGCACCACGATGGATTTGCCCTTCAAATACTCCCAGATTTCCTTGGAGCACGGGGTTTTCATAAACACAAAATTGGCAACGCTGCTGAACACGGTAATACCTTGCTGCGTGTCAGACAGCTTTACAAGTCCATTATACAGGATTTCTTTGTTCCTGACAATCGTTTTTTGACGATTTTGTAAATATTCTTTATGCTGATAAATAATCTCGCCAAACGCCTGCGAAAGGCTGTTGACGTTGTAGGGCGATTTGACCGCCTGAATCGCGCGCGCAATCGTGGGATTTGCCACGGCAAAGCCCAAACGCAGCGCCGCAGAGCCGACAAGCTTGGAGGCGGTGCGGAAGATAATCAGGTTGGAATAGTCCTCGATTTTATCGAGCAGGCTCTCGGTCCAGAAGTCCATATAGGCTTCATCCAAAATCACCAGCGCGTCCACCGAGCTGACAAGCTTTTCCGCCTCGGCGCGGCTGATGCCCTTGCCGGTGGGGTTGCAGGGATTGGAAAAAATCACCATGTCAATCTTTTCGCGGTTGATGTAATCTATCATCGCGTCCACGTCGATTTCCAAATCCGCGCCCTTTTGGAAGGTGGCGCACTTCACCTCGCAGATGGAGGAATAAAAGTTGTACATCGAAAAATCGGGCGCGACAACCAGCATGGTGTCACCCTTTTGCAAAAAGGCGGACTCGATTAAGAAAATCAACTCGTCCGAGCCGTTGCCTGCCGTGACAAAGGCAGGGTTCACGCCGTAATATTCTGCAAAAGAATGAACAAGGCGCTCTGCCAAGGGATCGGGATAGCGGTTGAAGGCGATGTCGTCCAGCCGCTCTTTCAGCTGTGAGCGAATATCATCCGGCAGGTTGTCGGGACATTCGTTGGCGTCCAAGCGGATGGCATAGGTGCCGCTGATGGGCTCATAGGGCACCAAATTTTTGATTTTATCGTTAAGCTGATACATGTTATCATCCTTTAGTCGAGGTCAAAGCGCACCTTGATGGAGTTGGCGTGCGCGGTCAAGCCCTCGTTGTCGGCAAAGCTGATAACGTCTGCCGCGTCGCTGCGGAGGGCGTCCTCGGTGTAGTAAATAAAGCTGGACTTCTTGATGAAGCTGTCCACGGAAAGCGGCGAAAAGAAGCGCGCCGTGCCGCTGGTGGGGAGCACGTGGTTGGGGCCCGCAAAATAGTCGCCGAGCGGCTCGGGACTGTAGTTGCCGAGGAACACAGATCCTGCGTTGTCGAGCTTGCCGATGTATTCCATCGGGTTCGCGCAGCAGACCTCCAAATGCTCGGGCGCCAGCTCGTTGGCAAAGTCAATCACCTGGGAAATATCGCTGCAAACGATAATCGCGCCGAAGTTATCCAGCGAGGCTTCAATGATGTCTTTTCTCGCAAGCGTCTGCACCTGACGCGCGATTTCCGCCTTGGTCTGCTCGGCAAGCGCGGCGGAATCGGTCAAGAGAATTGCCGAAGCGAGCTTATCGTGCTCCGCCTGGCTCATCAGGTCGGCGGCGAGGAACTTGGGATCGGCGGTTTTGTCCGCGACAATCAAAATCTCGCTGGGACCTGCAATCATGTCGATATCGACCGTGCCGTAAAGAAGCTTTTTCGCGGTGGCAACAAAGATGTTGCCGGGGCCGACGATTTTGTCCACCTTGGGAACGGTTTCGGTGCCGTATGCCATTGCCGCCACCGCCTGCGCGCCGCCCATCAGAAAGATGCGGTCAACGCCGGCGAGCTTTGCCGCCGCGATGATATTCGGGTTTGGTGTGCCGTCCTTTTGCGGAGGGGTGCACATGACAATCTCCTCCACGCCGGCGATTTTAGCCGGAATAGCGTTCATCAGCACCGACGAAGGATATGCCGCGGTGCCGCCGGGCACATAGATGCCCACGCGCTTCAAGCCGCGCACGCGCTGTCCCATCATCACGCCGTTTGCCTTGGTGGTCAGCCAGCTCTGCTGCACCTGTCTTTGGTGGAAGTCGGCGATGTTTGCCGCCGCCCTTTGGACGGTTTGGATGTACTGCGCGTCGCACTGCGCGATGATGCCCTCGATTTCGTCCGCGGAAATCTCCGCGCGCTCGGGCGCCTTGCCGTCGAATTTGACGGTGTATTCCTTCACCGCTCTGTCGCCGTTTTCGCGCACGTTATCCAGTATTTCCGACACAACGGGAATGACGTTTTTGTCGGAGCTTTGCGCTCTCTTTTTCAAATATTCAATGAATTCATATTCCTTTTTGCCGTCGGCAATTACGGTTGTAATCATTGTGTTACTTCCTCCAATTTCTTTTGCAGTGCTTCGATTTCCTGTTTTCTCAGCTTCAGGCTGGCGATGTTTGCAATCAGCCGCGCGGAGATATCCGTTACCCACTCGATAACCTCCAAGCCGTTTGCCTTGAGGGTGGAGCCGGTTTCCACGATATCGACAATGCCGTCGGAGAGCCCGACAAGCGGCGCAAGCTCCACACTGCCCTCTATTTTGATGATACGCACGTCCATGTTTTTGTCGTCAAAGAACGCGCGCGTAACATTGGGATATTTTGTGGCGATGGTTTTGGTGTTATAGCCGCTGTAGAAATCGGCGTCCTTTTTTGTGGCAAGCGCAAAGCGGCACTTGCCGAAGCCGAGGTCGAGCAGCTCATAAAAGGAGCTTCCGTGCTCCAAAATGGTGTCCTTGCCCACGACGCCGAGGTCGCAGACGCCGTGCTCCACATAGGTGATGACGTCCGCCGCCTTGGCGAGCACCACCTCAAAATCATTGTTGCCGACAGGAAGAATCAGCCTTCTTCCCTTGTTTTTGACCTCGTCGCAGTTGTAGCCGATTTTCTCGAGCAGCTCGATGGTCGTCTTTTCCAGCCTGCCCTTTGTCAGGGCGATTCTCAATGGTTTCATGCTTTCTCTCCCACTACCTTCACTTCGGGAATACCGCGCTCTTTTGCAAACGCGCGTGTTTCCTCCAAGGTGGACAGCACACAGAACTGCGCCTTGACGCCGGAGGCGTTGAGACGTTCCACCTCGGCAATCGCCTGCATTTCACAGCCGTCCTCTGCATAGACCAGCACGGCAGGATTGTCGGCGTAGCTGACCTTGGCGTCGGCGAGCGTTTTCAGCGTCACCGCGTCGGTGTCGATGGCAAAGCCCGCAGCGCCCATCGGCATGTCGAACTCGCTGAGCAAAGCGTCATATCTGCCGCCCGAGAGCACCGCGTCGCCGATGCCGTTGATGTAGCCGGTGAACACCATGCCGGTGTAGTAATCGTTGCGCTGCACCAGTCCGAGGTCGATAATCAGCTTGTCGCCCAAGCCGAGTGTGGACAGGCTGCTGTAGATGCGGCGCAAATAATCGAGCGCCGCCACCGCCTTGGTGCCGCGGCAGATGTCGTATGCCTTGTCAATGACCTCTACCCCGCCGAACAGCGACGGCAGGCTGCGCACGGCGCTGACCGCGCGGCAGGGCGCGAGCTTATCCAACAGATTGTTGAGGGCGGAATAGTTTTTGCCCTCGATGGATAATCTGATTTTTTCTTTATAAGAATCATCAATCGCCAGTTCATCCGAGAGCGCATCAAACACCTCGGCATGTCCCAGCTCAATGCGGAAGTCGCCAGCCACCGAGCGCAGCGCCTGCACCGCCGTGGTGATGACCTCCAAATCGGCGCGCAAGCCCTGCACGCCGAGCAGCTCCACACCCATTTGCATCATCTCATTGCGTCTGCCCGTCAGGGTGGGGTTGTTGCGGTAGACCGCCTGCTTGTAGTACAGGCGCACCGGCATGACGTTATTTTGAAGCCGGGTGGAGACCATGCGCGCAATCGGCAGGGTGGAATCGGGACGCACCACCATCAGCCTGCCCTTGTTGTCGCTGAGCTTAAACATGTCCTCCTGCGAAATGCCGCTGCAAGGCAGCGAAAACACATCGTAAAACTCAATGCCCGGCGTAATTACCTTTTTAAAACCGCGCGAGGTAAAGACCGACTCAATCCGTCCGCAGACGTCGTCCATCGCAGAGCACTCGGAAAAGAGAAAGTCCTTCATGCCCTCGGGCGTCATTTTCAAATATTTTTTCATATTACCCTCAAATACTTTAGTGTGCTAATGTGCTAATATATTACCACAATAAATTATTTCTGTCAAGTCTTGCCGCACAATCGGTCAGTCCCGATTGTGCGGTATTGCCTTCATTATGATTGATTTTTATGCACCTTATCATTAAAATTCTCGGTGTCGTCCGCTTGATTGTCCTGCTTTTCCTCCTCGCCGTCAGCGTCATCAGCGTCGTCATCCTTGCCCAAATGCAGCATTTTCTGCAGCTTTTTGCGCTGCTCCTGCTCCTTTTCGGTGCGGGTCTTGAAATCAAC
>CADCAD010000066.1 GCA_902799325.1 uncultured Ruminococcus sp.
CGTCGCCGACGAATATATGAAAGCCAACAACCTGCAAATCGCGTGAAAAAATGCAGGATTGGCACAAACTGCAGTCAAAAGTGCAGTCAAACCGCGAAAGATTCAGGCTTTAAGCCATTCGCAGCGGTCACTCGCACCAAGACTTAAGGAGTACCGTTTGGTACTCCTTAAGTTTTTTAAAGCCAAAAGCGAGTGACGGGACTTGAAGGCGAGTGCACATCAAATATCTTTAATTTGATTGATTTCTCACTTGAAGTTGAAATGCTTTAAAATCCCCAAAATGGGTTGACAAATTTCCAACATGGTGTTATAATGCAAGCAACTTAAAATTCAACCAACTAAACCGTTGAAGCGGAGATAACGGCAATCATGCCTCTACAGAGAACCTGCGATGCTGAGAATCAGGTGAGAAACAAGTTGTCAAATGGACCGCGGAGGGCGCAGTCAAACGGACTTTCCGGAGTATTCTGCGACGTTGCAGGCAGACGTTAATTGTCGGGGATATGCTGGTATCCCGCTAAGCGCACGGTTCATCCCGTGAATCAAGGTGGCACCGCGAATCGTATTGTATTCGTCCTTGACAGAAAAACATTCTGTCAGGGGCGTTTTTGTTTGTAAAAGCCTTGGCGGAAACAGGAGGCTTATGATGAAAACGCTGACAGATTTTGAGGAGGTCAGGCGGTATGCCGCTTCGGGCAAATACACCGTCTTTCCCGTAAGCTGTGAAATACTATCGGATTTCACCACGCCGATTGAAGCGATGCGGATTCTCAAAAACGTTTCCACGCACTGCTACATGCTGGAGTCTGCGCAGGCGAATGACCGCTGGGGACGCTACACCTTCCTCGGCTACAACCCAAAGCTCGAAATCACCTGCATTGACGGCGAGCTCAGAGCAGGCGATTTGTCGATGAAAACCGACAATCCGTCTAAGCTGCTCCGCCAAATTCTGCACGACTACCGCAGCCCGCGGCTGGATGATTTGCCGCCGTTCACGGGCGGCTTGGTAGGCTATTTTTCCTACGATTATCTGGGCTACAGCGAACCGACCGTGCGCTGTGACGCCGAGGACAGCGAGCGCTTCAAGGATGTGGACCTGATGCTGTTTGACAAGGTGATTGCCTTTGACAACATCCGGCAGAAGCTGATTTTGATAGTGAACATTAAGCTCGATAACGCGGAGGTGGAATTCAACCGCGCCGCAGTGGAGCTGAACAATATGGCGGCGCTTCTCCGCCACGGCGAAAAATCCGCCGAAAAAAGCGGAAGGCTGCTCGGCGAGGTCACGCCGCTGTTTGACAGGGAAACCTATTGCGGCATGGTGGAAAAAGCCAAGCGGCATATTCACGAGGGCGATATTTTTCAAATTGTCCTGTCCAATCGCCTCAGCGCTCCGTTTGAGGGCAGCCTGCTGAACACCTACCGCGTGCTGCGCACCATCAACCCGTCGCCGTATATGTTCTACTTTTCCGGCACCGACGTCGAGGTGGCAGGCGCTTCCCCCGAAACGCTGGTCAAGCTCGAGAACGGCGTGCTGCACACCTTTCCGCTCGCAGGCACCCGGCCGCGCGGCAAAACCGAGGAAGAGGACGCAGCGCTGGAGCGCGAGCTGCTTGCCGACGAAAAGGAGCTCGCCGAGCACAATATGCTGGTGGATTTAGGCAGAAACGACCTCGGCAAGGTCAGCCGCTTCGGCACGGTTGAGGTGGAAAAGCTTCATTCGATAGAGCGGTTTTCTCATGTTATGCACATCGGTTCCACCGTTCGCGGTGAAATCCGCCCCGACAAGGACGCGCTTGACGCCATTGAGGCGGTGCTGCCTGCCGGAACGCTTTCGGGCGCGCCGAAAATCCGCGCGTGTCAGCTGATAGGGGAGCTGGAAAACAACAAGCGCGGCATCTACGGCGGCGCGATTGGCTATATAGATTTTACCGGCAACATGGACACCTGCATCGCCATCCGGCTTTGCTACAAGAAAAACGGCAAGGTGTTTGTCCGAAGCGGCGCAGGCATCGTCGCCGATTCCAATCCCGAAAAGGAATATGAGGAATGTCTGAATAAAGCAAAGGCGTCGCTCAAGGCGCTGGAGCAGGCGCAGGAGGAATCGCTATGACCTTATTAATTGATAACTACGACAGCTTTTCCTACAACCTGTATCAGCTTGTCGGCAGCATAGACGCAGCCGTCAGAGTTGTCCGCAACGATGAAATGACCGTTGAGGAAATCCGCCGGTTCCGTCCCGACCGCATCATCCTTTCTCCCGGGCCCGGGCGATTTGCGCGGCATTCGGCGCGACCATCACCTATGCCAAGGAGCTGATGCACGGCAAACAGTCGGCGGTCACGCTGAACACCGACGCGCTTTTGTTCCAAGGCTGTCCGCCGACAGACGTGGTGGCGCGCTATCACTCGCTTGCCGCAGACGAGAAAACGCTGCCTGCCTGTTTAACCGTCACCGCACGAACAGACGACGGCGAGGTGATGGCGGTGCAGCACCGCGACTATCCGATACACGGTGTGCAGTTCCACCCGGAATCCATCATGACGCCGAACGGAAAGCAGATGATCGAAAATTTTATCAGGGGGTAATTTTATGATAAAGGAAGCCATAGTCAAAATAGTCAACAAGGAAGATTTGACCTATCACGAAGCCTACACCGTGATGAACGAAATCATGAGCGGCGAGACCTCGCCCACGCAGAACGCGGCGTTTTTGGCGGCGCTGTCCACCAAGAGCGCCAAGGCGGAAACCACCGACGAAATCGCAGGCTGCGCCGCCGCGATGCGCGACCATGCCACCAAGGTAGAAACGGGCATGGATGTGCTCGAAATCGTCGGCACAGGCGGCGACAACGCCCACAGCTTTAACATTTCCACCACCTCTGCACTGGTCGCGGCGGCAGGCGGCGTCAAGATTGCCAAGCACGGCAACCGCGCGGCGTCCTCCAACAGCGGCACCGCCGATTGTCTGGAGGCGCTCGGCGTGAATATCAACCAAAGCCCCGACCGCTGCATGGAGATGCTCCGAGAAGCCGGCATGTGCTTTTTCTTTGCGCAGAAGTACCACACGTCCATGAAATACGTCGGCGCCATCCGCCGTGAGCTGGGCTTCCGCACAGTGTTCAATATTCTGGGACCGCTGACCAATCCCGCGTCGCCGTCCCGCCAGCTGCTCGGCGTTTATGATGAATACCTTGTTGAGCCGCTGGCGCAGGTACTCATCAACCTCGGCGTGACGCGCGGCATGGTGGTTTACGGTCAGGACAAGCTCGACGAAATCTCGCTGAGCGCACCGACCAAGATTTGCGAAATCAACAACGGCTGGTTTAAAACCTACACCGTCACGCCCGAGCAGTTCGGCTTTGCGCGCTGCGCCAAGGCGGATTTAAAGGGCGGCACGCCCGATGAAAACGCGCAGATTACGCGCGACATTTTAAACGGCGCGCCGGGACACATGCGCAACGCCGTCCTGATGAACGCCGGTGCGGCGCTGTATCTGTACGACAAGGCGGACAGCATGCAAAACGGCGTCCAACTTGCCGCCGAGCTGATTGACAGCGGCAAGGCACGCGAAACGCTTGAAAAGGTGATAGAGGTAAGCAACCGTCCCGAGGTGGAAGCATGACGATTCTCGACGAGCTCGCCGCATACGCCAAGGAGCGCGTGGCGCGTGCAAAGAAGAATATTTCGCTAAACGAATTAAAAGAGCGCGCATTAGCGCTGCCGCGCGGTGATTTTGCTTTTGAAAACGCGCTGAAAAAGGACGATATCGCGTTTATTTGCGAGTGCAAAAAAGCGTCGCCGTCCAAGGGCGTCATCGCTGCGGCGTTTCCGTATCTGCAAATCGCCAAGGAATATGAAAGCGCCGGAGCGGACTGCATTTCGGTGTTGACAGAGCCGAAGTGGTTTCTCGGCAGCGACCGCTATTTGCAGGAAATTGCCGCGGCGGTTCACCTCCCGTGTCTGCGCAAGGATTTCACCGTGGATGCGTATATGCTCTATGAAGCAAAATGCCTCGGCGCGTCGGCGGTGCTGCTGATATGCGCTATACTCAGCGAGGAGCAGCTCAGGGAGTATATCGGCATCTGTGATACGCTCGGACTGTCCGCGCTGGTGGAGGCGCACGGCGAAGCCGAGGTAACAACGGCGCTGCGCTGCGGCGCAAGAATCATCGGCGTCAACAACCGAAACCTGAAGGATTTCTCCGTAGATACGGACAACAGCCGCCGCCTGCGCAGGCTGGTGCCGCAGAACGTGCTGTTTGTGTCCGAAAGCGGCGTCAAAACGCCGCAGGACGTGCAAGCCCTGCGCGCTGTCGGCGCCGACGCCGTGTTGGTCGGCGAAACACTGATGAAAGCCGCCGACAAGCGGCAAACACTCCACGAATTAAGAGGTACAGCATGACAAAAATAAAATTTTGCGGACTCACCCGTCCGTGCGATATCGAAGCCGCCAACGCCATCAAGCCCGATTACATCGGCTTTGTGTTCGCGCCGAACAGCAAACGCAGGGTAGGCTATAAGCAGGCGGTAGATTTAAAAAACCTGCTCAGCAAGGACATCAAGGCGGTCGGCGTGTTTTTGAACGAGGACATCAGTCAGGTCATCTCGCTTTTGAATCTCGGCATCATCGACGCCGCGCAGCTTCACGGCGACGAAAGCAGCGACTACATCGCCCGTATTCAGCAGGAAACCGGCAAGCCGGTGATTAAGGCGTTTCAGATTCACAGTGAGCAGGACGTCGCCGCCGCCGAGGAAACCATCGCCGACTTCATCATTCTTGATGCAGGCGCAGGCGAGGGCAAAACCTTTGACTGGAGCTTGATTGAGCATTTTAAAAAGCCGTATTTTCTTGCCGGAGGACTCAACGCCGACAATGTTTCGGAAGCTATTCGGCGGCTGCACCCCTATGCGCTGGATGTCAGCACGGGGATAGAAACCGACGGCGTAAAGGATACAAATAAAATGGCGGCGTTTGCGCAAGCCGTCAGAAAGGATGAACAGCTATGACCAACCCCAACGGACGCTTCGGCATCCACGGCGGGCAATACATTCCCGAAACACTGATGAACGCCGTGATTGAGCTGGAAGAAGCGTATAATCACTACAAAAACGATCCCGATTTCAACCGTGAGCTGCAAGCGCTTCTCGACGATTACGCCAACCGCCCCTCGCGGCTGTACTATGCCGCGCGCATGACCGAGGATTTGGGCGGCGCGAAAATCTATTTGAAGCGCGAGGACTTAAACCACACCGGCGCGCACAAAATCAACAACGTGCTCGGTCAGGCACTGCTTGCCAAAAAGATGGGCAAAACGCGCCTGATTGCCGAAACCGGCGCCGGTCAGCACGGCGTCGCCACCGCCACCGCCGCGGCGCTGCTCGGCATGGAGTGCGTGGTCTACATGGGCGAGGAGGACACCAAGCGCCAGGCGCTCAACGTCTATCGCATGCGCCTGCTCGGATCCGAGGTCGTGCCCGTCAAAACCGGCACCGCCACCCTGAAGGACGCCGTTTCCGAAGCCATGCGCGAGTGGACGAACCGTATCAGCGACACGCACTATTGCTTAGGCTCCGTCATGGGACCGCACCCGTTCCCGACGATTGTCCGCGATTTTCAGGCGGTCATCTCCAAGGAAATCAAAGCGCAGATGTTTGAAAAGGAGGGCAGACTGCCCGACGCGGTCATCGCCTGCGTCGGCGGCGGCTCCAATGCCATCGGCAGCTTTTACCACTTTATTGAGGACAAAAGCGTCCGCCTCATCGGCTGCGAAGCGGCAGGCAGGGGCATCGACACCTTCGAAACCGCCGCCACCATCTCCACCGGCAGACTCGGCATTTTCCACGGCATGAAGTCCTACTTCTGCCAGGATGACCACGGTCAGATCGCGCCGGTCTATTCCATCTCCGCCGGTCTTGACTACCCCGGCGTCGGCCCCGAGCACGCCTATCTGCACGATATCGGCAGGGCAGAGTACGTTGCCGTCACCGACGACGAAGCCGTAGACGCGTTTGAATATCTTTCCAAAATCGAGGGCATCATTCCCGCCATCGAGTCGGCGCACGCCGTGGCGTATGCCAAAAAGCTCGCGCCCACGCTTGGCAAGGACAAAATCATCGTCGTCACCGTTTCCGGCAGGGGCGACAAGGACTGCGCGGCAATCGCGCGCTACAGAGGGGAGGATATTTATGAGTAACATCGCAAAGGCGTTTGCCGGCGGCAAGGCGTTTATTCCGTTCATCACCTGCGGCGATCCCGATTTGGCAACCACCGCCAAGGCTGTCCGCGCAATGGCACAAAACGGCGCGGACTTAATCGAGCTGGGCATTCCGTTTTCGGATCCCACCGCAGAAGGGCCTGTGATTCAGGCGGCAAATCTCCGCGCGCTCAGCGGCGGCGTGACGCCCGATAAAATCTTTGACCTCGTGCGCGACCTGCGCACCGACGTCACCGTGCCGATGGTCTTTATGACCTACGCCAACGTGGTCTTTTCCTACGGCGCGGAAAAATTCATCTCGGCCTGTCGCGAGGTCGGCATTGACGGCTTAATTCTGCCCGACATTCCCTTTGAAGAAAAAGAGGAGTTTTCGGACGTCTGCCGCCGTTATGAGGTGGATTTGATTTCGCTGATTGCGCCGACCTCGGCAAACCGCGTCGGCATGATTGCCAAGGAAGCCGAGGGCTTCATCTATTTGGTGTCAAGCCTCGGCGTCACGGGGGAGCGCAGTGAGATTACCACCGATCTCACCGCGATTGTCAAGGTTATTCGTGAGAGCACCGATGTTCCCTGCGCCATCGGCTTCGGCATTTCCACGCCGGAGCAGGCAAAGCAGATGGCTAAAATTGCCGACGGCGCCATTGTCGGCTCCGCAATTGTGCGCCTGATGGCGCAGTACGGCGCCGAAGCCCCGGCGCATGTCGGCGCCTATGTCCGCGACATGAAGGAAGCCGTTCGCTGCCTTTCCAAAGATTGAGCAGGACGGCGCACCAAAGCCGTCGCCTTGTGTGGCAGTGTGTTTTCAGCGCAGTCGCTTCTTGCGGCTGCGCTTTTTTACTTTATAGGAAACTTCTCCGTCCCGCCGTTGATGAGAAGTGTTGTCAAGCGGGTTTTTTCCAAAGGCGGGCAAGAGCGTCCGCGACGCTTTTTTGTTGGGAGGAACCGCTCCGAAAATAAATCTAAAGAAATGTAAAAAAGTTGTAGAAAAAAGCGGATAAATATGCTATACTATAATAGCCTAGGCATGATTGGGCATAGAGATTACAGAGAACGGTAAAATAACAGCTTTAAGCAGTTAGGGTGGAATCTATGAATACATACGACGTCATATTAAAGGTCATCATGGCGCTTGGCGGACTGGGACTGTTTTTGATTGGTATGAAGAACATGGGCGAGGGCTTGGAGCTTGCCGCCGGTAACAAACTGAGGGTGCTGCTTCAAAAAATCACCAGCAACAAATTCATTGCCATGCTGGTCGGCGTTCTGGTAACAGGCGTCATTCAAAGCTCGTCCGCGACCGACGCAATGGTCGTAGGCTTTGCCAACGCCGGATTGATGGAGCTCGGTCAGGCAATCGGCATCTTGTTCGGCGCCAAAATCGGCACCACGGTCACATCGCTGCTGATGGCAATCGACATCAAGGCGTTTGTGCCGATATTCATTTTCCTCGGCGCTGTTGTCATCACCTTCTCCAAGAAGAATAACATCAAGTATTACGGACAGATTTCCGCCGGCTTCGGCATGCTGTTTTTGGGCTTGTCGCTGATGAGCCAAAACCTGAAATGGATGGGCGAGAGCGCGGCGTTCAAGAGCCTTGCGGATGAGCTTGCCTTCCCGCTGGTCGGACTGCTGGTGGGTATTATCTTTACCGGCATCATCCAAAGCTCCTCTGCCTCTGTCGGTATTTTGATGGCGCTTGCCATGGCGGGAGTCATCACCGATTTGAATCAGGCGGTGTTCGTTATCTTCGGCTTCAACATCGGCGCGTGTTCGGCGGCATTGCTGTCCTCCATGGGCGCGAACCGCACCGCCAAGCAGATTGCGCTTGCCAATTTTCTGATCAGTGCCATCGGCGCGCTGATTATGACGCTGATAACCATATTTCTTCCGTTCACCGCGTTTATCGAAAACATCCTTCCTGCCTCAAGCTTCGGCTTGGCGTCGCAGGTCTCCGCAACGCATATTGTGTTTAACATCGCTATCACGGTCATTCTTCTGCCTTTCTCCGGTCTTATCGAAGGTCTGACAAAGCTGATTTTGCCCGACACCGAAGAGGAAAAGGAAAAGATGGAAACCGTCTACCTCGACACCCGTATTCTCACCACGCCTCCTATGGCGGTTTTGCAGGTAGAAAACGAGTGCAAGCGCTTGGGCGAGCTGGCGCGGAAAAACTACACCTACGCCATGCGCGCCTTCTTTGAGGGCGACGACCACCTGATTGAAAAGGTGGAAAAGAACGAGAAGGTCATCGACTTCCTCACACACGAAATCACAAGGTATATCGTAAAGATTAACGGTCTTGACATCGTTGACAGCGACCGCAAAACCATGGGCGTTATGTACTCGGCGATTCAGGACATCGAGCGTATCGGCGACCACGCCGAAAACATCACGGAGCGCGCCAGAGAAATGATGGTGAACAAGGTCAAGTTCACCGACGAAGCCATGCGCGAGCTGCACCACCTTGACGAGCTTGTTTCCAAGCTGCTCGACGACGGTCTGTCGCTCTTTAATGCCCAGAATGTGGACTTTGACGTCGCCAAGTCGGTCATCGAAACCGAGAGCTCGCTGGACAGCCATGTAAAAATCTATAAGTTCAACCACATCAACCGCATGAACAAAGGCGTGTGCAGCGCCGAAAACGGCACCATCTTCCTCGATATGCTCACCATTCTCGAAAGAGTCGGCGACCACGCGAACAACGTCGCGTTCTCCATTCCGCGCAACAAGCTCGGCTCTATCGCTGTGAAAGGCTGATTAAAATATGAATCATCGTATCTTGCCGCTTTTGCTGGCGATTATTGCCGGCGCGGCAATCCTGACCTCCTGTGCGTCAGCGCAAAAGACAGACGCAGGGGAGGCTGTCAACCGGGTGCACCCCATCGGCGAGGGCAACTATTACGACCCTTCCGCCGCTGACGGACAAGGCGGCACACAAGCCGCCACCGAGCCGTCCACGGTGCCGCCCACCACGGAAAAGAAGAAAAAAACGCAGGCGACCACCGCGCCCTCTGCCGCGCCTGCCACGGCGCCCTCCTCCACGGTGCCTGTCACCACCAATGCCAATGTGCCGAAGGACAACATGACGCCGTCGCACATCAACCCCTCGCTCGGACTGATTCAAAGCGAGGTCTACGCGGAGCTGCAGGCGCTCGCGCTGAAGAAAATCGCGCTCAGCAAAACCGCCGTGACACTGGAGGTGGGCGAGAAGGAGTCGCTGGAGCTGCAATTCACGCCCTCCGACGCACCGCGCAAAACCTGCACCGTCAAGACAAGCAACAAAAACGCCGCCGCGCTGTTTGTGGACAAAAAGCTTGTCATCACCGGCAAAGCCGCCGGCACCTGCACGGTGACCGTCACCTCGTTTAACAACCTCACCGCCACCTGCGAGGTCACCGTCAAGGCAAAGGAGGTTCCCGCCACCGAGGCGGCTACCGAAGCGCAGACCGAAGCGGAAACCGAGCCGGAGGAAAACAACCCCGAAGAAAACAATTTAGGCGAATAAAAAGCGCCGCGGACATAAGCGTCCGCGACGTTTTTGTTTTGTAGGGTGAAAAGGTTGGATTTATCTGCAAGGTTTCAATATAATGTGTCACTGTATAAATTACCATCTTCCCTAAGGGTACGCGGTAATATGGGAAGAGTTGAAAAAATGGCTTAAACAGTGGGTTTCCAACTCTTCCCACCCTAAAAATAATATGGGAATTGTTGACGTTGCAAATCAAAAATCTTGCTTTTTCAGCGTCAATTTCAGAACAAGATTTAACTTTT
>CADCAD010000067.1 GCA_902799325.1 uncultured Ruminococcus sp.
TTTGAAAAAAACAGCTTGACGACACTGCCCATCAACGGCGGGATGGAGAAGTTTCCCATATAGTAAAAAACAGTCCCGGAGCCATAAGCTCCGGGGCTGTTTTGATAAGGAGATCATTTATGAAAAAAGTGGATAGCAATTGAATGTGCCTGCGGCTTACCAGCCGATCAGGTCGTTCCAGAACTCGTCGTCGCTCTGGTAGTCGCGGAAGCTCTGGGAGTTGTCGTCCTTCGGCTGTGCCGAGGGAACATACTCCGCCAGCTCCATGGTGATGTCCTTCGACTGGCGGTTGCGCGTCACGGTAAAGGTCACGGTGTCGCCAACCTTGTGCTTCTCGAGCTCCTTGGTGATTTCGGCTTCGGTCAGCACCTCGGTGCCCTCCACGGCGGTAATCAAGTCGCCGCGCTCAAAGCCTGCCTTTTCGGCATTGGAGCCGGAATCCACCGACAGAACATACACGCCCTGCTTCTGCACGCCGTAATAGAAGGCGGAGTAGTCGGAGTTGATGTCTACAAACTGCATGCCGGTGCTGATTTTGCCGGTGACATAGCCGTATTCCTTCAAGTCCTTGATGACGTTAATCACGTTATTAATCGGGATGGCAAAGGCGATACCCTCTACCTCGGTGGCGCTGTCCTTGGCGTTGACAATGCCGACCAGCTCACCGTTGGCGTTAAACAGACCGCCGCCGGAGTTGCCGGGGCTGATTTGCGCGTTGGTCTGCAACAGGGTTAAATTCTTATCCTCAATCGTGACCTCACGCGCCAGTGCGCTGATGATGCCGTCGGTGACGGTGCCGCCGAGGGTGCCCAGCGGATTGCCGATGGCAACAACGTAGTCGCCGACCACCAAATCACTGCTGTTGCCGAACACGGCAGGCGTCAAATCCTTGGCGTCTATCTTAATCAGGGCAACGTCGTTGTCCGCGTCGCTGCCGATGAGGGTGGCGTCGTAGGTGGTTTCGCCGTCGCGGAGGGTGACGGTGATTTTTTCGGCGCCGTCAATCACATGATGGTTGGTGACAATGTATCCGTCCTCGGAGATAATGACGCCCGAGCCTGCGCCCTTTGTCACATACTGACGGGCAAAGGAGCCGGTGGCAACGCCCTCTGTGGCGATTTCCACCACGCTGTCGGCGGTCTTTTTCACGATCTCCGAGGTGCCGCCGGCGGATGTGCCGGTGCTGACGGTTTTGCCGTCGGTCGTCTTGCCGGAGGAAGCCACCTGCGTAATATTCAGTGCGCCGTCCTTGCCGGAGCTGCTGTTGTTTTTATTGCCTGCCAGCATGCCGCCGCCGAAGCCGATGGCGCCGGAAGCGAGAATTGCCACGGCAAGCGCCGCTGCCACAAAGCCGCGCGAAGCGGACTTGGGTGCTTTTTTCTCCTTCTTAGGCTTTCCCCTGTGCGACGCAGTCGCCTGCTCATGAGCGGTGTAGCTGCTGCTGTAGGGGTTGCTGCTCTGCGGTGCGGTGTAATCGCTGCTGTAGGGATTGCTGCTCTGCGGCGACGCATAGTCGCTGTCATAGGCGCTGCCCTGCGGTGCGGAATAATCCTGCACGGACTGCCGCGACACGGCGTCCTCATAGTTATTGGGATTATGCGCGGAATCGCTGTTGTTGCCGTTGATGAAGGAATAGTGGTACTCGCCGTCGGAGTGGCTCGAGGAGGAATTCCACTCGTAGCTGCTCTCCTGCGCGGCGGTCTCGCTGCGGACGGAGCTCTCCTCCGGGGTTGTATCTAAATCGCGTGTCGGTTCCTTGCTGAAATCGTCAAAATAATGGTCAGACATATCAAAGCCTCCTAAATCATCGCCCTGCGATGTTTCTTTTTTGATGTTGTCAATATCATAATCCCCCAAAGTGAAAACTATATGAAATAAAAATGAAAATAACAAGTTTTTTACTGCCGCCTTTTGACAGCTTCCATCTTTCCAAGACTATCATCAACGGCGGGCGCCGAGGGCGCTTACACCTTCTTTTGTACGTCACGCTTTGCTCGCGCTATGAAAAGTTCATCTTATGGAATGTCGCGCCGAGGGCGCTTACACCGCCTTTGGAAAAATCCATCTTATGGAAATGTTCATCAACGGCGGGGCATACCTTCTTTTGTACGTCATGCTTTGCTCGCGCTATGAAAAGTTCATCTTACGGAAGTATCATTAGTAGATTTAATTCCGTAAAAGAAAAACTCCTCTGATACAGAGGAGTTCATTTTACATCATTCTCCGGAAAGCCGCAACCTCAGCTCTCCTGCTTTTCTTCTTCCTGTTCTTCCTTAACCGTCACGCGCTTGTTGACAATCACGCCGTCGTAGCGCTTTTTAAAGGAAACCCTGCCCGTAAAGCGCCGTCCGCAGCCCTTGCACTGAAAGTCGGCGGTGAAGCTCTTGTTGCGCAGGCGCCATTTTTTCAGCCGCCTTGCCTGTCTGCCGCAGACGTCGCAGTTGAATTTCATCTGCTCGCGGTCAACATCGGGATCGCTTAAATCGGTGAGGAAATGATTCTTAAACAGCATGCGGTCATAAAATTCCTCGCAGTCCGCCTTTAAAATACACTGCTCCAGCGGATAGCCGCCGAACACCTTCTTGAGGCATTTCAGGCTGAGATACGCGTCCGCCGCCGCGCGGTGCTGCTCCTCCTCCGAGAAGGTGACGCCGATCAGGTCGGCAAACTTGCCCAAGCCGATTTGGTTTCCCTCGTCAAAGCGGTCAACGGCGCGCTCGCAATACTCCTGCAAATCGCAGTAGGCGCTTAAAAACGGAATGTTGCGGCTGCCCTTGTAGTACTGAAAATTCTCAATCAGCGCGTGAATATCCGACGTTCCCCACGTCATCACCACGCTGTCGCCGGCAAAGTCGGCAAACGCCTGTGCCACCGACAAAAAGTCGCCGCCGCCGACCAAATCCTCATTGGTGAGGTGCGTCAGCTGCTTGACTCTGCCGCTGAGCTTTTTGCCGATACGCGGCGTAATCAGCTGCTCAAAGGAGCCGAGCTCGTTGAAATCACCGTCGGTTTTGACCGCGCCGAACTCGATGATTTCATTCACAAAGCCGTGCGAGGACTTGCTGTAGGCGGTGTTCCACTCCAAATCCAAAATAACAAAATTCATGCAAAATCCTTTCGGATAATTCTATTTAGGAAATATTACTGCTTCTTTCTGAACTGCTGCTTCATGCGCTGTTCCTTGGAAAGAATACGCTTTCTCATGCGGATGTTCTGCGGCGTCACCTCCACCAGCTCATCATCCGCGATAAATTCAAGGCACTGCTCCAGCGACATCACGGTGGGCGGCGTCAGCTTGAGCGCGTCGTCCGAGCCGGAGGCACGGGTGTTGGTGATGTGCTTCTTTTTGCAGACGTTGACGGTGATATCCTCCGCCTTGGGGCTGGCGCCCACAATCATCCCCTCATACACGGGCACGCCTGCGCCGATAAACAATCTGCCGCGCTCCTGCGCCGCATACAGTCCGTAGGTCACGCTTTCGCCGGTTTCAAACGCAATCAGCGACCCTTGGTGACGGGTGACGATTTCGCCCTTAAAGGGCTCGTAGCCGTCAAACACATGGTTCATAATGCCGTTGCCGTTGGTGTCGGTGAGAAACTCGGGGCGGTAGCCCATCAAGCCCCTTGCCGGGATGCGGAACTCAATGTGCGTCACGCCGCCGTCGCGCGTGCCCATATTCACCAGCTCCGCCTTGCGTGAGCCGAGCTTTTCCATCACGGCGCCGACGTACGCGTCGGGCACCTCGACAATCAGATATTCAATCGGCTCGCACAGCTTGCCGTCAATCGTTTTGGTGATGACCTCGGGGCGCGACACCTGAAACTCAAAGTTCTGGCGGCGCATGGTTTCAATCAGAATCGACAGGTGCAGCTCACCTCTGCCCGAAACCTTGAAGGTATCGGCGCTGTCGGTTTCCTCCACGCGCAGCGCGATGTTGGTTTCGGTTTCCTTGAACAGGCGGTCGCGGATATTGCGCGAGGTGACATACTTGCCCTCCTGTCCGGCAAAGGGCGAATTGTTGACGATAAAGTTCATGGTAACGGTGGGCTCGTCAATCTTGACAAAGGGCAGCGGCTCCACGCAGTCGTTCGAGCAGAGCGTTTCGCCGATGTTGATGTCCTGCACGCCGCTGATGCACACGATGTCGCCCAGCGACGCCTCGTCGCACTCGGTGCGCTTCAAGCCCTCAAACTGGTACAGCTTGCCGATGCGCACGACCTTGGTGGTGCCGTCGGTGTGACAGAGGGTGACGGACTGGCCGTTCTTGACGCTGCCGCGCTCTACCCTGCCGACGCCGATTCTGCCGACAAAGTTGTCCGCGTCGATGTTGGAAATCAAAATTTGCAGGCCGCCGTTCAAATCGCCCTGCGGCGCCGGAATTTCGTTGACAATCGCCTCAAACAGCGGCTTCATGTCCGTGCCGAGGTTGTGGTAATCATCGCCGGCATAGCCGTCGCGCGCGGAGGCGTAGATCACCGGGAATTCGAGCTGGTCATCGTCAGCGCCGAGCTCGATAAACAAATCGAGCACCTCGTCCACAACCTCCTCGGGGCGCGCGCCCGGGCGGTCGATTTTATTGAGCACTACCAGCGGCTTTTTGCCGAGACCGAGCGCCTTTTTCAGCACAAAGCGCGTCTGCGGCATGCAGCCCTCAAAGGCGTCCACCAGCAGCACCACGCCGTCAACCATCTGCAAAATGCGCTCCACCTCGCCGCCGAAGTCGGCGTGGCCGGGGGTGTCTACGATGTTGATTTTGATACCGTTATACATGACGGCGGTGGGCTTGGAAAGAATGGTAATGCCGCGCTCGCGCTCCAAATCATTGGAGTCCATGACACGCTCCTCCACCGCTTCGTTTTCTCTAAAGACGCCGCTCTGGCGCAAAAGCTGATCCACCAGCGTGGTTTTGCCGTGGTCAACGTGCGCGATGATGGCGATATTTCTCAGGTTTTCTCTAACATCCATACTTAAATCCTGCTTCCTTTTGATAATACCTATTTATTATAGCACCGCGATACCTGTTTTTCAATTTGTAAATTACATCACGTTTTTTCTTATCTATAGAAATATTTTGCAACTTTTCCCTAATTGAGGGCGGCTGATTAGACAAACGCGCTTTGTTTTGGTATAATAGTGTCCGGAGGTGCGCCATGGACAAGCAAGACAGTCACGAAAACTATACCTATTTATTACAATGTGCCGACGGCACGCTGTACTGCGGCTGGACAAACGACTTAGACCGCCGCCTTGCCGCGCACAACGCCGGCACCGCCGCAAAATATACGCGCACGCGCCGCCCGGTGACGCTCGTCTACTACGAGCGCTTTGCCACCAAGCAGGAGGCGATGAGCCGCGAATTTCACATCAAGCGGCTGCGCCGCCGGGAAAAGCTCCGGCTGATAAAGGGCAGCAACCAAAATTCCAATTTGGAATAATAAAATCCGGGAAAACCGCTTCTCGCCATATTTTGTGGTCAAAAACAAAAAATCCGCTTTACAAACACTAAGGATTGTACTATAATGAGAATAATGGCTTTTTCTACGCATAAAGCAAACTAAAAAACGGAGGTAAACACATGGGATACACAATTGCACAAAAGATTATCAAAGAACATCTCGTGTCCGGTGAAATGACAGTCGGCAGCGACATCGGTCTGAAAATCGACCAGACGCTGACGCAGGACGCCACCGGCACCATGGCGTACATCGAGTTTGAGGCGATGGGCATTCCGCGCGTCAAAACCGAAAAGAGCGTCGCTTATATCGACCACAACACCCTGCAAACAGGCTTTGAAAATGCCGACGACCACCGCTTTATTCAGTCGGTCTGCAAAAAGCACGGCATCTATTTTTCGCGCCCCGGCAACGGCATCTGCCATCAGGTGCATCTGGAGCGCTTCGGCAAGCCCGGCAAAACCTTAATCGGCTCTGACAGCCACACCCCCACCGGCGGCGGCATCGGCATGCTCGCCATCGGCGCAGGCGGTCTGGACGTCGCGGTCGCCATGGGCGGCGGCGCTTACTACATCACCATGCCCAAGATGGTGCGCGTCAACCTCACCGGCAAGCTTTCGCCGTGGGTTTCCGCCAAGGATATCATTCTGGCGGTGCTGCGCGTCATGAGCGTCAAGGGCGGCGTCGGCAAGATTGTGGAATACGGCGGCGAGGGCGTCAAAACCCTGACCGTGCCCGAACGCGCCACCATCACCAACATGGGCGCGGAGCTGGGCGCCACCACCTCGGTGTTCCCGTCCGACGAAACCACCAGAGCCTTTTTGAAGGCACAGGGCAGAGAGCAAGACTACCGCGAACTAAGCGCCGACGCGGACGCGGTGTACGATGAGGTCATCGAAATCAACCTCTCCGAGCTCGAGCCGCTGGCGGCTTGTCCCCACTCCCCTGACAACATCAAAACCATCAAAGAGCTGGAGGGCAAAACCGTAGACCAGGTCTGCATCGGCTCCTGCACCAACTCCAGCTATCTCGATATGATGCGCGTGGCGCACATTCTCAAGGGCAAAAAGGTTGCCGACAATGTGTCGCTTGCCATCGCTCCCGGCAGCAAGCAGGTGTTCAACATGCTGGCGCTCAACGGCGCGCTGGGCGACATGATTGCGGCAGGTGCGCGTATTCTGGAAAGCGCCTGCGGTCCCTGCATCGGCATGGGACAGTCCCCCAACAGCAAGGGCGTTTCGCTGAGAACCTTCAACCGCAACTTTGAGGGCAGAAGCGGCACCGCCGACGGTCAGATTTATTTGGTATCTCCCGAAACGGCTGCTATTTCCGCGCTTACCGGCGTGTTCACCGATCCCAGATGCTTAGGCGCTGCGGCTGACATTGAGCTGCCCGAGCAGTTCTTAATCAACGACAACATGGTCATTGATCCGGCTCCCGTGGAGGAGATGGACAGCGTTGAAATTCTGCGCGGTCCCAACATCAAGGAGTATCCCAAGACCAGTCCGCTGACCGACGCCATCGAGGCGAGCTGCTCGCTGAAGGTCGGAGACAACATCACCACCGACCACATCATGCCTGCGGGCGCCAAGATTCTGCCCCTGCGCTCCAACATTCCGAAAATCTCGGAGCACTGCTTCACCGTTTGCGATAAGGACTTCCCGTCAAGAGCCAAGGCGCTGGGCAAGAGCATTATTGTCGGCGGCGAAAACTACGGTCAGGGCTCGTCCCGTGAGCATGCAGCGCTGGCGCCCTTGTACCTCGGCGTCAAGGCGGTGCTGGTAAAGAGCTTTGCGCGTATCCACAAGAGCAACCTGATTAACGCCGGCATCCTGCCCCTCACCTTTAAGGACGCGGCGGACTACGACAAAATCAAGCTCGGCGACATGCTTGCGCTGCCCAACGTCAAAGCGGAAATCGCCGCAGCACAGGACGTCACCGTTGTCAACCAAACGACCGGCGACAGCTTCAAGGCGGAGTGTGAGCTTTCCGACAGAACCAGAGCCATCATCATCGCAGGCGGACTACTTGATTATACAAAGGAGAACAGCTGATGGAAAAGATTAAAATGATAACGCCGCTCGTCGAAATGGACGGCGACGAAATGACCAGAATCATCTGGCAGCAGATTAAGGATATTCTGATTACCCCCTACGTTGACCTCAAGACCGAGT
>CADCAD010000068.1:0-9393 GCA_902799325.1 uncultured Ruminococcus sp.
AAAAAAAAAAATAACCAACTTTTTTTATTTTTAAAAATACCCTATATTTATAAGGGTAGTATACACAACATACACTAAGGGCTAAAAACCGCATAGATAAGCCATTTTTGAGGGGTGCTCAAAAAAGTTTCAACATACACTAACATACACTGACATAGGCTGATAATCAGTGCAGGCATACATTTTTTCCCAAACGCTCCGACACCCAGCCTACCAGCGGCACCAAATACTGATAGCCTGACGCGGTGCGGCGTTTATCAACCTTCATTTCTTCCTTTTCGATTTTGGCAAACACCTTCCCAATCTGGTTAGCCCTTGCGCCGTGGAGGTAGGGGACGAGCGCGGCGGGGGACACCCACTGCCAATAGGGCTCCTCAATAAAGAAATCGAGCAGCTCGCGCACCTCCTCCTCAAAGCTGAGGTTCGCTTCATAGTCGCGGTTGTGCACTTCCAGCCTTTTCAGCTCCGCGTCGTTGAGGCGGTAGCTGTCCTTGTCCTGCAAATAAAGGTGATAGATGTAGCCCCATATCTCAAAAATCTCCTCACTCTCCAGCGCAAACAGCCGCTCCTTGTCAATCTTGTCCACATGCACCGTCCAATAGCGGCGGTTGCCGGTGGTGTCCTTGAGGAACTGCTCGGGGTTGACCGTGCCGCACATGCTGGTGGTGCGCGGAATCTCGCTCTCCGCAGGCGCATAGGGCAGGCGGATTCTGTCCACCGTGCGCGTGATAAACGCTTTCAGAGCGCTCTGCTCCTTTTTGAGCGTGCTGTCAATCTCGCCGAGCTCGCAAATCCAGCTGCCGATGGCGCTGATGAGCGTGTCCTTGTTGCGCATGTCAATCACCGCGCCCTCGGTGAACCACAGCGGATTGCCCGCCATCTTGCGGAAAAACGAGGTCTTGCCGCCGCCCTGCTCGCCTTGGAGCACCAGCACGCCCTCGGTGCTGACCGGCTCGCGCACCGTCGCAAACGCAAACGCAACGGTCTGAATCAGCCACTTTTTCACGAGCATTTTGTCATAGTTAAGCGTCAGCCCCAGAATGTCATACACCAGCTGCAGGCGGCTTTCGTCGGTGTTTTCGTGCGCCTTGAGCATGTCCTGTATCGGGTTGTAGCGGTTGGCGTCCGCCAAATTGAACAGATAGGCGTCAATCGCCTTCATGCTCGGCGCGCCGCCGCTGACCTCGTTGTTCTTGCACACGTCGAGAATCAGCGTGGGGAAGGTGGTCATGATGTTTTCCTCGGAATAGAGCTGATGGAGCGTGCCGGTGTTGCCGTGCAGCTCAATGCGCTTGGTGACAAGGTTCAGCCTCACCATCACGCCCAGCTCGCTCAAGATTTGCTCCACCACCTCCTGCGTCAGCTTTTTGCCGTAATAGGGCGGCTGCGTTGCCAAAAACGCCTGCTTGTCCAGCTTTTTCAGCTCGCGCGCGGCTTCCTTTTCGCGCTTTTCGCGCCGTCTTAACTCGTCTTTGATGATTTTCACAAAGGCGGTTTTCTTTTTTTGCGCCACACTCAGCGGCAGGAACACCTCATAGGCGAGCGTTGTCAGGTCGTCGGTGCTGTCCAGCGCGCATAAAAACGCCGTCACCGCCGCGTCCGTGGCGTCCTGTACGGCGAGATAAAAGACGTTGAGCAGCCAGTCGCCGCACGGCGCGCCGCCGATGGTGACGTGCTGATAGTCCACCGCGAGCAGCTCCTTTACCGCCGCGTTTTCCGGCAGGTCGCACAGCGCCGCCATCTCCCGAAAGGGCACGTTATGGATTTTGTGCCAATGATTTTTTGTCATACTAAATCCCCCTTAAAATTTGATTTGAGTTTGCAGAGGAGGTTTTGTGTGAATGGAAAGTTGAAAGTGAAAAGTGAAAAGTGGAAAATTGTGGTCACACTGAAAAATGCGGTTAATCCAAACCGTTCTGCGCACCTGCAACCTTGCAAATAAACCGAACCTGACCTTAACTCCGTAGGGGCGCACCCGCGCTTAACTCCGTAGGGGCGCACCCGCGTGTGCGCCCGGGCGACGTTCGTGCTTTTCTGAGGGCGCACACATGGGTGCGCCCCTACGAAATATAAGAAGCATTGTGATTAATCCCAACTTTCCTACAATCCCTCAACCTCTCTTTAACATTGTAGTGACAGCCCTTGCGGCTGTCATTTTGCCGCTCTGCGGCAAACGGGCGGCGGCGAGCGCCGCCCCTACGGATATCTATAGAACTTTGTAATATACATAGACACATTATATTGTAGGGTAAGGGCTTGCCCTTACCGGTAGTAATGCCGCTACGTTTTATTCCCAACCTGCGGTAAGGGCAAGCCCTTACCCTACAGATTACCGTTCTTCTATGATTTAGAAAAAGTTCCCTTTACGCAGGGGGCGATGGGCTCTATCCAACCTCTCCTCCCATCATTTTCCATTTTCAAATTTCCATTTTCCATTACACACAAAAACCTCCTCTATATAAACTCGAACAGGGGGATAAAATTGCATACAACTATGCAATTTTTTGTAACCTTTCAGAAAAAAAGTTGAAGTTTGTGCAACATGCTGAGAACAGCGCAGATAATAACGCCGAGCGCTGTCGGAAGTGCCATGCTCAGCAGGGTGAGCCGCAGGCTGCCCGTTTCCTTTTTAATGGTCAAACAGGCGGTCGAGCACGGGAACCGGCACACGGTCATGACGATCATGCACGCCGCCGTCGCCGCCGTCCAGCCGTGTGCGCCGAGTATCGCCGAAAGCTCCGCATAGCCGCTGAAATCCTGCATAACGCCGCCGCCCGTATAGGTCATCAGCAGCACCGGCAGCACGGTTTCATTCGCCGGAAAGCCCAAAATCAGCGCCGTCACCACCGCGCCGTCCAGCCCGATGAACTGTCCGAACGGCTCCAAAAAGCGCACACAGTGCTGCAAAACCGTATCGCCGCCCGCGCGCACATTCGCGCACAGCCAAATCAGCGCCCCGGCAGGCGCCGCCACCGCCGCCGCTCTGCCCAGCACGCGCAGCGTCCTGTCCAAAAAGGAGCGCACCAGCGTTTTGCCGAGGGGCGGCACGCGGTAGGGCGGCAGCTCCAGCGCAAAGCCTGCCGCGCCGTCCTTGTGCCAAATTTTGGACAGCAGCAGCGAGCACAGCAGCGTCAGCCCCACGCAGCCCGTCAGCACCGCCGCCATCAGCAGCGCCGCCGCCAGCGTGCCGAAAACCCCTGCGCCGGTAAAATACAGCGTCAGCAGCGCGATCAAAATCGGCAGCCGCCCGTTGCAGGGCATGAAATTATTGGTCACTACCGCGATATTGCGCGCCCTGTCGCTCTCGATAATGCGGCAGCCCGTCACGCCGCAGGCGTTGCAGCCCAGCCCCATCATCATGCACAGGCTCTGCTTGCCGTGCGCGCCGCAGGCGGCAAAGCCCCTGTCCAGATTGAACGCGATGCGCGGCAGCAGCCCTGCGTCCTCCAGCAGCGAGAACAGCGGAAAGAATATCGCCATCGGCGGCAGCATGACCGCCACCACCCAGCTCAGCGTTGTGAACACGCCGTCGATGAATATTCCCGACAGGAATTTCGGCGCATGGCACCATGTGAAAAATGTGGAAAGATTTTGCTTCATCACGCCGAACAGCGCCGCCAGCCATTGGCTCGGCACATTCGCGCCCACGGCGGTCAGCCAAAACAGCGCCGCCGTCAGCAGCGCCATCAGCGGCAAGCCGAATAGCTTAGAGGTCAGCACGCGGTCAAGCCTGCGGTCGCGAGCCTGCTTTTTGCCGCGCGTCACGGTGGTGCAGGCTGCCGCCAGCTGCGCCGCGCGCTGCTGCTCCTCACCGTTCAAACACCGCTTGGGGCAGCATACAAAGTCGCCTGCGCACACCGCCAGAACAGCGTCCTTTAGCGCCGCCAAGCCCTGTTTTTTCAGGGCACAGCTTTGCACCACCGGCACACCAAGCCGCTCTTGCAGCGCCTTCTCGTCCACGGTAATGCCCTTGCGCCGCGCTTCGTCCGCCAAGTTCAGGCACACCACCGCCCTGTCGCAGACCGACAGCACCTCCAGCGCAAAGCAAAGGCTCCTTTGCAGCAGCCCGGCGTCCAGCACCAGCACCGCGCAGTCGTAGTGATTTTCCAGCAGGCTTTGCCGCGTGAGCGCCTCCTCGCGCGAAAACGCGGACAGGGAATAGGCGCCCGGCAAGTCCTCGGCGAGCACCCGGTAGCCTTGATGACAAAAGCTGCCGCGGCAGCCCTCCACGGTTTTGCCCGTCCAGTTGCCGGTGTGCTGCTTCAGCCCCGTCAGGGCGTTAAACAGCGTGCTCTTGCCGACATTGGGGTTCCCGGCGAGCGCGATGGTGTAGTCTGCCTTCTCCGTCATCTCCGTCACAGCCCACCCTCCGTTTGCACCGTGATGCCCTCGCAGTCGCGCTTTCTCAGCGCCAGCAGCACGCCGTCGGCTTCATAGGCGACCGGGTCGCCGAACGGGCTGCGCAGCACCGCCGTCACGCGCACGCCCTCGCACAGCCCCAAGCTCCGCAGCCGCGACCGCAGCCGGCACTCCGGCGCAATCTCGCTCACCACGCCGCTTTCGTTCAGCGCCAGCGCGTGCAGCGGCTTTTGTTCCGTTTGCTTCATGCTATCATCTCCCAATTCCTGTTATCAGCCTATGCCGGCAGGTGAGAGAGGTGAATTTTTAATTTTTAATGCGTAATTCCGTGCATAACCTCTCCTCCCCGGGGAACAACGATAATATGTGAAGAAAATTCACATATCCTTTCGAACGCCAAAAAAATGATATAATAGATATCAGTTTCAGGTGAGGAGGTTGAGCGGATGTACAGCGAATCGCAGAAAAGCAGCTTGGGCGCAAATCTTATGTATTACAGAAAGCTTGCCGGCTTTACGCAGCAGCAGATGTCGGAAATGCTTAACATTCACCGCACAACCTACACCAAATATGAAACAGGCGATTCCGAGCCGAGCGTCGGGAACCTCAAGCGGATTGCCGAACTGCTCAAAGTTGACATCGCCACGCTGTTTGAAGCCAACGAGGACTTAGCTCCGTTTGCCGACTCCGAGGAGGAACTGCCGCTGGACGCCGAACAGCGTAACGTATTGCGAAAATACAACGCATTATCGCGCGAGGACAGGGAAGAGGTCAACAAGCTGCTCAACGAGCTGAACATGAAAATTTAGCGCAAAACCCTTTACAAACGCGCGCCGATGTGCTATAATCTAACAGTTGACCTACGCCACGGATTAGGGGTTAAGCCGCAGCGCGGAGTTTCACAGCCCTATTCTGAGACGCAGGCGAATATCTTACAAAGGTGGAATAAACATGTTAAAAGAAGAAAAGCAAGCCATCATGGCGGAGTACGCTACCCACGAGGGCGACACCGGTTCTCCCGAGGTTCAGATTGCGCTTCTCACCAGAAGAATCAATGACCTCACCGAGCACCTCAAGATTCACAAAAAGGATCACCACAGCAGACGCGGTCTTTTGATGATGGTCGGTCAGAGAAGAAGCCTTCTCGGCTACCTCAAAAAGGTTGACATCGAAAGATATCGTTCTATCATCGCCAGACTGGGTATCCGTAAGTAATCATCAACAATTCAGGGCAAGTGGGCTATTGTCCGCTTGCCCTCCATTCAATTACGGGATTGTCCGCTGTATTTTAGCGGTAACACGAGATGTTTCTTTGCTAAACCTTTGGTGTTATTGCTAAATCGGCGTAAAATCCCGTCAACACATTTTCAGAAAGGATTTTACAATGAACAGATTAATGACATTCGACAAGTACAGAGTGTTTGAAACCGAGTTTGCGGGCAGACCTCTGAAGGTGGAAACCGGCAAAATGACACAGCTCGCCAA
Organism: uncultured Ruminococcus sp.; assembly: GCA_902799325.1. Classification (GTDB taxonomy): domain Bacteria; phylum Bacillota; class Clostridia; order Oscillospirales; family Acutalibacteraceae; genus Ruminococcoides. The sequence goes on from CADCAD010000068.1 coordinate 5,845, forward strand.
CGGCGCTTGCCTGGTCACCTACGGTGAAACCACCGTCCACTGCGCGGTCACCGCGTCCGCCAAGCCCAGAGAGGGCGTTGACTTCTTCCCGCTGTCCGTTGACTATGAGGAGAAGATGTATGCCGTCGGCAGAATCCCCGGCTCCTATCTCAAGAGAGAGGGCAGACCGACCGAGCACGCCATCCTCACCAGCCGCGTGATTGACCGCCCAATCCGTCCGCTGTTTGACAAGAGCATGCGCAACGACGTTTCCATCGTCTGCACCGTCATGAGCGTGGATCCCGACTGCCAGCCCGAGGTCATCGCCATGATCGGCGCTTCCATCGCTATCTCCATCTCCGACATTCCGTGGAACGGTCCCATCTCCGGCTGCTCTGTCGGCATGGTTGACGGCGAGTTTGTGATTAACCCCACCGAGGAGCAGCGCAAGGTCAGCAAGATGGCTACCACCGTCGCCTCCACCAGCGAGCGCATCGCCATGATTGAAGCCGGCGCAGACTGCGTGTCCGATGAGGATATGTACAACGCCATCATGTTCGGTCACGAGGCGAACCAGAAGATTATCAGCTTCATCAACGAAATCAAAGCCGAAATCGGCAAGCCCAAGTTTGAGTTTACCTCCTTGGAGCCCGACCACGAGATGTTCGAGGCTGTCAAGGCGTTTGCCGAGGAGGACGTCAAGGCGGCGCTCGACACCGACGACAAGACCGTCCGCGACGAAAGACTCAAGCCCATCTATGAGGCTGTTCACGCAAAATTTGACGAAATCTATCCCGAGCAGGAAGCCATGATTGACGAGTGCCTGTACAAGACACAGAAGTTCATCGTGCGCCGCTGGCTGCTCGACGAGCAGAAGCGCGTTGACGGCAGAGGCATGGACGACATCCGTCCGCTGGCTTCCGAGGTTGCCGTTCTGCCCAGAGTGCACGGCTCGGGTCTGTTCACCAGAGGTCAGACGCAGGTGCTGACCGTTGCCACCCTCGGTTCCATCGGCGACAAGCAGCTGCTGGACGGCATTGACGGCGAAACCGAGAAGCGCTATATTCATCACTACAATTTCCCCAGCTATTCCGTCGGCGAAACCAAGCCCAGCCGCGGTCCCGGCAGACGTGAAATCGGTCACGGCGCGCTTGCCGAAAGAGCGCTGCTGCCCGTGATTCCTTCGGTGGAGGAATTTCCGTATGCGCTGCGTCTGGTGTCCGAGGTGCTGTCCTCCAACGGCTCCACCTCTCAGGGCTCCATCTGCGGCTCCACGCTTGCGCTCATGGACGCCGGTGTGCCGATTAAGGCGCCCGTAGCCGGTATTTCCTGCGGCTTGATCACCGAGGGCGAGCGCTGGATGACCATGGTCGATATCCAGGGACTCGAGGACTTCTTCGGCGACATGGACTTCAAGGTAGCCGGTACCCACGAGGGTATCACCGCCATCCAGATGGACCTCAAAATCAGCGGCTTGACGCCCGAAATGGTGAAGGAAGCGCTGGAAAAGACGCACAAGGCAAGACTGTATATCCTCGACGAGGTCATGCTCAAGGCAATTGCCGAGCCGCGTCCCGAGCTCTCTCCCTATGCGCCCAAGATGTACACCACCACGATTCCTGCTGATAAAATCAGCGAGGTTATCGGCAAGAGCGGCAAGGTCATCAAGGAGATCCAGGCGGAGTGCGAGGTCAAGATTGACATCGAGGAAGAGGGCGAAATCGGTCAGGTATTCGTCGCCGGTCTTGACGCTGAAAAGTGCCAGCGCGCCATCGACATCATCCAGACCATCGCCACCGATCCCGAGCCCGGCGCTATGTATCTGGGCAAGGTTACCAGAATTATGGATTTCGGCGCGTTTGTTGAAATCGCTCCCGGCAAGGAAGGTCTGGTGCACGTTTCCCAGCTCGACGTCAAGCGCACCGAGAACGTGACCGACGTTGTCAATGTCGGCGACATCATCCGCGTCATGGTTACCGACATCGACGACAAGGGCAGACTCAACCTCAGCCGCCGCGAGGTGCTGATCAAGGTTGACGGTCTTACGCCCGAGGACGACGGCGACGACAAGCCCCAGCGCCCGCGCAGACCGCGCGGCAACAACGACCGCAGACGCGGCGGCAGAAGATAACGCCGCGGACATGGACGAAAGCGCCCGTCAGGACTTTCTCTATTCGTTCTTCCCGTTTATCTACGGCATCTATCCCTACACCGTCGTCACCGACAAGCAAAAGAAAGCGATGGAGCAGGCAAAGGTGGGGTACACCTACCACTCCATCTGCGACATCGCCTGCACCTGCGCCAAAAAGCTTTTGCAGGGTTAATATCACTATTTAAGGGTAAGGGCTTGCCCTTACCGCGGATAAAGATACAACGTTTTGTTCCCAACCTGCTATCACAGCAGAACGAAAAACAGCCATAAGCCCGCAAATCATCTTGCGGGCTTTTTGTTGTGCTGTCCTGTTACGCTTTTCTGTTTCGCTTGTTTTTCACAAGGCAGGACTTGTCAAACTCGGGGTTGAACGCATAGAAGTTTTTGGCGTCCATCTTGTCGGTCAGCAGCCGCAGCGCCTCGCCGAAGCGCTGGTAATGCACAACCTCTCTGGCGCGCAGAAAGCGGATGGCGTCCTTCACATCATGGTCATCCGCTAAGCGCAGAATATTGTCATAGGTCACGCGCGCCTTCTGTTCGGCGGCGAGATTCTCGTGCAGGTCGGTGATGGCGTCGCCCTTCGATTGGATATACGCGGTGGTGAACGGCACGCCCGACGCGGACTGCGGATACACACCCGTGGTGTGATCGACAAAGTAATCGTCAAAGCCCTGCGCCTTGATTTGGTCAACCGTCAAGTCCTTTGTCAGCTGATACAGGATGGCGCCGATCATCTCGACATGGTTAAGCTCCTCCGTGCCGATGTCGGTCAGCACCGCCTTGAGCTCGGGCGCCGGCATGGTGTAGCGCTGGTTCAAATACCGCAGCGCAGCGCCCAACTCGCCGTCGGGACCTCCGAGCTGGCTCATGATCGCCTTGGCAAGCCTTGCATTCGGCGTTTTGATTTTGACGGGGTATTGCAGCTTTTTTTCATATACAAACATCAGTTGTCAGCCTCGCTTTCCCACGGCCACGGACCGTTTATCCAGCTCCATTGGTTGCCGTCATCACTGCTTTTGGTCAGCGGTCCGTACAGCTTTTCATACTGCTGCCGCAGCGTCCGCGCCTGCTGCTTGTAGCGCTGCATTTGCTCTGTCGCCCTGCCGTCGTCGGCATGGGTATCCAAATAGAGCTGCAAGTCCAGCGCGGCAAACTGATAGGTGGACAGCTGCTTGAGCATCGCCTCGCGCTTAGTCATCGGCATCACCGCACCCACTGCCGCAGAACGGTTTGTTCAGCTCCTGAAACATGGTGCCCAGCATATAGCCCTGCTCCGGCGAAAACGCCTTAAAGTCCTCCTGCTGAAACGGCACATACGCCATCGCATAGGCGGCGTCCTCGGGCAGCTTTGCAATTCCGTACTGTTCTTCAGCATATTCCGTTAATTTCACTTTCATGCTCCTTTCATCATAGAAGCC
>CADCAD010000068.1:9451-11526 GCA_902799325.1 uncultured Ruminococcus sp.
TTCTGTGCTATAATAGAAAAAGACAGTTCGTTTGCGCCATCCTGTCTATAAACAAAACCAGGGCATCCCAAGCGCGAAAAGCGCTTGCTTTGTTATGCCAAAAGGATGCGTCCGCGCTGCGGGCGCTTTATTTTTTATTTAGTAAGCAGGTAGCTATGTATTATTTGAAAACCACAGCCGCGTTTGACAGCGCGCATTTTCTAAAGGACTACAACGGCAAATGCGCCAACCTTCACGGTCACCGCTGGCAGATTGAAGCGGAAATCGCAGGCGACAGCCTGCAAGCAGCAGGGGAGAAGCGCGGCATGCTGCTCGATTTCGGCGACTGCAAAAGGGAAGTCCGCGCGCTCGCCGACAGCTTTGACCACGCGCTGATCATCGAAAAGGACTCGCTGCGCCCGGCGACGCTTGCGGCGCTGCAAGGCGAAGGCTTCCGCGTGATAGAAATACCCTGCCGCCCCACGGCGGAAAACTTTGCCAAGCTGTTTTTTGACAGCCTGAAAAACACGCTGCCCGTGTCGCGCGTCACGGTTTATGAAACGCCCGACAACTGCGCAAGCTACACGGAGGACGCCCCATGCAGCTAGTTGAAAAATTCGTCAGCATCAACGGCGAGGGCGCCCACGCAGGCGAGCTGGCGGCGTTTCTGCGCTTTAAGGGCTGCAACCTTCGCTGCTCCTACTGCGACACACGCTGGGCAAACGAAGCCGACGTGCCCTATGACGAGGCTTCACCGCAGTCGCTTGCGGACTGGGCGGCGGCGCAAGGGGTATGCAACGTCACCCTCACGGGCGGCGAGCCGCTGCTGCAACAGGAGTTGGTGGCGCTGGTTGCTTTGTTATTACAGCAAAATCTCCGCGTGGAAATCGAAACCAACGGCAGTGTGCCGCTGCACGCTTTGGCAAGCCTGCCGCAGCGCCCCGTGTTCACGATGGACTACAAGCTGCCCTCGAGCGGCATGGAACCAAACATGTGCCTTGACAACATGGCGCTCTTGCAGCAGCACGACACGGTAAAATTCGTCATCGGCAGCGAACAGGATTTGCGCCGCGCGGAGGAAATTGTCCGCCGCTATGATTTGTGCCGCAAATGCCACGTCTATTTCAGCCCGGTGTTCGGCGCGATTGAGCCCGCCGCCATCGTCAGCTATATGGAACAGCACCGGCTGAGCCGCGTGCGGCTGCAATTGCAGCTTCACAAGTTTATTTGGCACCCCGACAAAAGAGGAGTTTAACATGGATATACAAGCAATTGAAGAACACGTAGCCGGAATCCTTGCGGCAATCGGTGAAAACCCGGAGCGCGAGGGCTTGCGCGAAACGCCCCGCCGCGTCGCCAAAATGCTGGAGGAGGTGCTCGAGGGAATCGCCTACAGCAATCACGATATTGCGCAGATGTTCGGCAAAACCTTTGAAAGCGTCGGCAGCCAAGACGTCGACACCGCCGTTGTCATGAAAGATATCACGGTGTTCAGCTTCTGCGAGCACCATTTTGCACTGATGTACGACATGAAGGTCAACGTCGCCTACATTCCGCGCGGCAAGGTGCTCGGGCTCAGCAAGATTGCGCGCATTTGCGACATGGCGGCAAAGCGCCTGCAACTGCAGGAGCGGCTGGGCAGCGACATCGCCGAAATTATTGCCGAAGCCGCGGACACGCCCGACGTCGGCGTTGCCATCGTCGGCAGCCACAGCTGCATGACCGCGCGCGGTATCCGCAACGTCAACGCGCAGACCGTCACCACCACCTTCCGCGGCAGGTTCCGCGAGGACGCCGACCTGAAGGCGCTGGTAAAATTTGATTAACGGAAGGTGTATCATGAAAGCATTGGTTTTATGCAGCGGCGGTCTGGACAGCACAACCTGTCTGGCGCTGGCTGTTGAAAAATACGGAAGTGAAAACACGCTGGCGCTCTCCGTCAGCTACGGACAAAAGCACACCAAGGAGCTGCAGGCGGCAAAGGCGGTCTGCGATTACTATCACGTCAAGCGCATGGAGCTTGATTTGGCGAAGATTTTCGAGGGCTCCGACTGCTCGCTCTTGTCCTCCAACACGGAGGAAATCCCCAAGGAAAG
>CADCAD010000069.1 GCA_902799325.1 uncultured Ruminococcus sp.
AGTGTGTCAGCTTTTGAACATCAGCGTCAACGAGCTTTTGTCGGGCGAGAGAATCATGGCGGAATCATTTGATAAGCGTGCGGAAGAAAACCTGCTGGCTATGAGACGTGAGGTAGAGGAGAAAAACAGGCAGCTCTTGCGAACAGAGTATCTGATCGGAGGTCCTGCCGTGATTGCCGGTCTGCTTCTTTGCGTGGTGGCTGCGTATGTGGAAATGCCTGTGGCGCTGAGAATCGGGTTGATTATCTTTGCGCTTTTAATGATTTTGGCAGTTTCGTTTTTTGCCGTCGCCATCGAACAGAAGGCAGGCTATTATGAATGCAAGAAATGTCATGACCGGCATGTGCCGACCTACCGGCAGACCAATCTCGCCATGCACATCGGCAGAACACGATACATGAAGTGTCCGCGGTGCGGACAGTGGAGCTGGCAGAAAAAAGTTCTGACAAAAGAGGATGTATAAGAAAAATATGAAAGCAGTCCGAAGGGGCTGCTTTTCGTTTTTAAGGTAACAGCGAGCAAGGGCGTCCGCAGCGTTTTTTGCAGCCGACACTCTTTTCCTGCCAAATCATGTTATCTATTGACGAAACGGCTTTTTCATACTATAATAGGATAGTATGTATGATGGAGCACTATGCGGCTCCCGTGATTATGAAAGAATGGATCGGTTTTCATGGATTTAGGCTTAGAGAATAAGAAGATATTAATCGTCGGCGCCAGCAAGGGCATCGGCAGGGGAATCGCTGTCGGCTTTGCTTCGGAGCACTGCCGCATTGTGGCGCTCGCGCGCACCGCGGAGCTGCTTGCGGAGGTCAAGCAGGAGGCGCTGCAAAAGGGCGCGGTTTCCTTTGACTATGAGGTCAGGGATATCATGGATTGCGACACCAAGGCGCTGGCGCGTGAGCTGATGGAAAAATACGGCGAATTCGACGTCGTTGTCCACAACGTCGGCGGTTCGCTCGTCAGCCGCAACCACCTCGGCGGCGCCGAGGAATGGAACCATGCGCTGAAGTTCAACGCCACCGCGGCGATTGATATGAACAGCGTTCTGATTCCGCCCATGGTAAATCGCGGCTATGGCAAGGTGATTCATATTTCTTCCATTTCCGCCGTCATGCTGCGCGGCAATCCGCTGTACGCTTCCGCAAAGGCGTTTTTGAACGCCTATGTCACCACCGTCGGCAGACAGTTGGCGCCCACCGGCGTAACGCTCTGTTCGGTTATGCCCGGCGCGGTTGCGTTTGAGGGCAGCTATTGGGACAAGTTTATCAAGGAAGGGCATCCCCGCGTGGAGGATTTCCTGCGCCATCATCAGGCAATCAACCGCTTCGGCACGCCTGAGGAGGTTGCCGATATGGTGCTGTTTTTGGCGAGCGAAAAAGCCACCTTTATGCCCGGCACCAATATTCCCGTGGACGGAGCCAACATGTAATGAAACGCTTATTTGATATTGTCGCCAGCCTTTTGGGGCTGATTGTGCTGTCACCGGTGTTTTTGGTAGTGTCACTGATGATAGTCATCGACTCCCGGGGCGGCGTGTTCTTTCGCGGCGAGCGCGTGGGGCAGCACAATAAAAGCTTCCGCATTTTCAAGTTCCGCAGCATGGTGCCCGACTGTGAGGGAAAGGGCAAATGGAATGTGGGGGACAAGGACGACCGCATCACGCGCGTCGGACACTTTTTGCGCAAGTCCAAGCTGGACGAGCTGCCGCAGTTGATTAACGTTCTCAAGGGCGAAATGTCCTTTGTCGGCTACCGCCCCGAGCTGCGTTATTACATTGATATGTACACCGAAAAGGAAATGCCGATTCTCGACCTCAAGCCCGGCATTACCGACTGGGCAAGCATGGCGAATTTTGAGCAGTTCAAGGGCTTTACCGATTCCGAGGATCCCGATGTCTTTTATTTGGAGCAGGTGCGGCCGCTCAAGCTGCGGCTGCAGCTCTATTACCGTTATCACCACGGCTTTTGGAGCGACCTCGGCTGTATTTTTTGGACGATTTTCAAGGTGCTGACGCACTCGCAAAGGCTGCCCAAGGACGTACAGAAGATTGTGGATGACTACAGGGCGGAGCAGGAACAGACCGCCGCAGCCAAAGGTTGACAAATCGACAATTAGTGGTACAATATAGAAAATAAATCAATGGAGAGGATGACACACATGATTAGTGATTCCGTAAGAACCCCGATAAAATGCGCCCCGCAGCGCTCGCTGCTGCACGCGCTGGGCATGACCGACGAGGAAATGCAAAAGCCGTTAATCGGCATTGTCAGCTCCTACAACGAAATCGTGCCCGGTCACATGAACATCGACAAAATCGTCAACGCTGTCAAAACCGGCGTCGCCATGGCAGGCGGCAACCCGATTGTTTTCCCTGCGATTGCGGTCTGCGACGGCATTGCCATGGGACACAAGGGTATGAAATATTCCCTCGTCACCCGTGATTTGATTGCCGATTCCACCGAAGCGATGGCAATTGCCCACGCGTTTGACGCGCTGGTAATGGTGCCCAACTGCGACAAGAACGTGCCCGGTCTGCTGATGGCGGCGGCGCGTCTGAATATTCCCACCATCTTCGTCAGCGGCGGTCCGATGCTGGCAGGTCGTTTTGCCGGTCACAAGACCAGCCTTTCCAGTATGTTTGAGGCGGTTGGCTCCTACAACTCCGGCAAGCTCACGCTTGACGAGCTCAACGAATACGAAAACAAAGCCTGCCCCAGCTGCGGCAGTTGCTCCGGCATGTACACCGCCAACTCCATGAACTGCCTCACCGAGGTGCTGGGCATGGGACTGCGCGGCAACGGCACCATTCCTGCTGTGTATTCCGAGCGTATCCAGCTTGCCAAGCGCGCCGGCATGAAGATTATGGAGCTGCTCGAAAAGGACATCAAGCCGCGTGACATCATGACTGAGGACGCGTTCCGCAACGCGCTCACGATGGACATGGCGCTCGGCTGCTCCACCAACTCCATGCTGCACCTGCCTGCGATTGCGCACGAGTGCGGCATCGACCTCAATCTCGACATCGCCAACGAAATCTCCGCCAAGACGCCGAACCTCTGCCACCTCGCACCTGCGGGCAGAACCTACATGGAGGATCTCAACGAGGCAGGCGGCATCTATGCGGTCATGAATGAAATCAACAAGCTCGGCTTGCTCAAGACCGATTTGATTACCTGCACAGGCAAAACCGTTGCCGAAAACATCGAGGGTGTTGTCAACAAGAACACCGACATCATTCGTCCCGTGGACAATCCCTACAGCACCACCGGCGGCATCGCCGTGCTGCGCGGCAATCTGGCGCCCGACAGCGGCGTTGTCAAGCGCTCGGCTGTTGCGCCCGAAATGCTCAAGCACTCCGGTCCTGCCAAGGTCTTTGACAGCGAGGAAGAAGCGATGCAGGCAATCAACGACGGCTTCATCGTCGCCGGCGACGTGGTGGTCATCCGCTATGAAGGTCCCAAGGGCGGCCCCGGCATGCGCGAAATGCTCAATCCGACCTCCGCTATCATGGGACGCGGACTCGGCAGCAGCGTAGCGCTGATTACCGACGGACGCTTCTCCGGCGCAACGCGCGGCGCGTGCATCGGTCACGTCAGCCCCGAAGCGGCGGTGGGCGGCCCCATCGCGCTGGTGGAGGAAGGCGATATCATCGAAATCGACATTCCCAACAACAAGATTACCCTCAACGTCAGCGACGAGGAGCTTGCCAAGCGCAGAGCGCAGTGGAAGCCCAGAGAGCCGAAAATCACCACCGGCTATCTTGCCCGCTATGCCAAGCTCGTTTCCTCCGGCGCACAGGGCGCGGTGCTCTCTTAAAAAACAGATACAAACAAAGGGTTGGCAGCTTGCCAACCCTTTTTATGTCGCTATGCTTTTGTGTAGAAAACGTCGAGGAACATTTCGTAGAATTCTTTTTCTTTGACGTAGTTTTTCGCGGCGCCGTCCTCCTGCGCCACATCAACCGGCACGTTTATGTATTCCGGGGTGATGTGTCTGTTCACCACAAATTCCGTCGCCAAATAGGTGATGCGGTCGGGATTGAGGTTGGTGCAGCAGTATGGCTTGGAAACGTTGTATAAATCCACCGGCACGGCGATGTTTTTGCGCGTTGCCGAAAAGAACTTTTGCAGGAATTGATTGATGTATTCCTTTTGCCGCTGATTGCGCAAAAGATTGGCGTCCGCGCGGTCGGTCACACGCAGGTTGACAAACCGGCTTGCCTGTTCACCTTCCAGATGGTAGGTTTCACCCTTGACAAATTCCTCAATCGTTTCGGGAGAAACCACATCCACGCCGCCGACGCTGTCGTTGAGCTCTGCGACGCCGTCCAGATTCAGCGAGATATACGTTTGAATCGGCAGATTATAGAACAGCCGCGAAACCGCCTCGGAGGAGTTCAGACAGCTTTTGACGGCGCCGTCGCCGTAGGCGTAGGCAAGCGCAATCTGCATCTGCTGTCTGCCCACATAGCCACCCGACGGCGAGTACACGCTGACGTCTGTCATTACGTCGCGCGGCACGTTGATCAGCGTGATTTTGTTTTCCTTTTGGTTAACGGCGCCCAGCACAATCACATCGGACTGATGGTTTTTTCCGATTTGCCGGGCTTCCTCGGCGCTGTTTTTGTTGTCGGTGCCAAGGAACAAAATCGTGATAACATCCTTGTTATAATTGTAGCGCTCACCGTTGTAGACAACAGAGCTGCCGTTTTGATGGACGGTGACGCCTGCCGGGGCAGTGATGTTGTAGTTATCGGCGTGCATTTGGTTTTTGCCGTTGCGATACATGGTATACAGCGACACGCCTGCAACAAAAATCGCTGTTAAAAAAAGCACCAGAAGGATGATAAGGATTCTTTTGCGGCGCCGGGCTTTTCGCTTGCTTTTGTGCTTGCGGCGCTTGCGCTTTCCGTCGGTGTGGTGATGGTGATGATGATGGTGACGGTGATGATGTGTGGCGCTGTCCTCGTCGCTTTGCTGTTCGGCGTTTGCGGCGTCCTCGGCTTCCAATCGCTCCAATTCCGCCCGCAGCTTATCTTCTTCTTCCGACATCGGCTGTCACCCCCTTTCCTGAAAATTGACACATAAAAAGAGGGACAGCCAGAGCTATCCCTCTGTAATTGTACCTGATTAACGGTTTGCAGAACGGCGCTTTACAACAGCCACGGTGACAAGCAGCGCGGCGACGGAGGTAAAGAGCACAACATAAGCAACGGTGTCGGAGGAGCCGGTCTGAGGCGACTTGGAACCGTTGTCAATTTGCTTTTCACCGGGAGTGGTGGGGCTTGCAGGCTGACCTTTTTTCACAAACGAAGGAACAACCTTGATGTCGCTGGAAATCAACAGCTCCAGCTCGGCGTCGGTCAAATCGCCGTGGGGGACAAACTCACCTTCGATAACCCATCCGGCAAAGTCGTAGCCGTCATCGGGAACACCTCTGATGACAACTACCTGGTTGCCGTCCTCGTCCACATCGGACTTGATTTCGGCAACAGCGCTGCCGCCCTCGATATCCTCGGGGATGGTGATGATATAATCCGCAGTGGTGGCATGGGGACTGGTGACAACCTCCGCAAAGGCAGGAAGCGCAGAAACGGCAATCAGCAAAACAGCGATTGCAATTGCAAGTGCTTTTCTCATTGGTTAATCCTCCTTGATAGATATTTCAATCTTGCTTTTTTTAAAAAATAATTAACCGTTTATATTCTATCATAAAAGCGCAAAAAAGTAAACAAAATAAATACACAAAAATGCAGCGCGGGGATTGGTAAATTTGCCGTTAATCCGACGGCGCGGCAGGCGCCAGCGGCGTTTCATTCATCAGCTTGCCGACCACCAAGTATCTTCCCTCACCGTAGTCAAGGCAGGTGCTGAGAATCAAAATGCGGTCGCTGACGTCGAGCTTTGCGCCCTGACGCACGTTGCTGCTGATGGAGTGGGGGCTGAGCACGTTCTCCAAAAACGCGCGATAGACGGCATCCTTGGAAAAAGCAAAGGAATTCATAATATGGCTGTCGTCGCCGATATAGGCGGACACCACCTCGTAATCGAGCCGCTTGTCGGGCGTGTATACCGTCATTTCGCTGTGCGCGTCAAAGAAGCCGGCGTCCTCAAAGGCATGCAGCGACGCGAACATGGAATTGTTTGCCATGTTGTGCCCGTAAAGCACCGTCACGCGGTCGGAGTAATCCTTATGATTGCAAAACTGCGAGTAGATGGAGCCTGCAAAGCTGTAGCTTTTTTCGTAGTCGTGGTCAAGATAGAAGCTGTCGCTGGTTTCGCTCTGCAGCACGGGGTAGTCCACCTCGGTGCCGGGCACGGTAATCCAAGAGTAAATCTCCGGGTTAATCTTTTGCCAATACGCAAAATTAACGGGGTTCGGCGCCAACGGCACGCCGCTTTCGTCAGTCGGCGCAGCGGCGGTGCTGTCCGCCGCGCTGCCGCTTGCCTGCGCGGAAGCTTTCGCCGCTTGAAAATCAGCGGCGTCGTTTTGCATATGCAGATGCTTGAACAGTAAATAACCGCCGCTTCCCGCAATCAGCAAAACGAGCACGGAAACAACGGCGGTTATCAAAATTTTCTTTTTGGTCATGTCAATCCTTATTGATTGTCCTTGCGGCGTGAAAACCAAACTGCGCCTGCCGCACCCATGGTGCCTGCGGCAGCAAAAATCAGGAGCATAGCGCTTCCTTCGCCGGTGCCGATGGCGCCGTTTGCCGAATCGCCTGTAGCGGAATCCGCGGTCGAAGAGATTGCGTCAGTGGTCGTCGCTGCAACGGTAGTCGCCTCAACAGTGGTTGCCTCAACAGTGGTGGCTTCCACGGTGGTTTCCTCCGCTGTGGCGGCGTTGGCGGCGGTGATGCTCACAACAGCCATGCTCAGCAGCAGAAAAGCCGCAACTAAAATCGTAATAACCTTTGTTGTTATTTTCTTCACTTTTCATACATCTCCTTTAGTTCCCCCATAAAATAGCAGAAAATCAGGGAAAAATCAAGAGATATTATCATTTTGTAAACAAATTGATGGCATTTTGCCAAATTCATTTGCAAAAACCAGCAAAGAATGTGCGCTTCGCTGATGAAATGATATGCCTATTATACTCCCGTGCGGCGGCGCTGTCAACGAAAATCCCGTCGAAACGGCGTGTCTGCGAAAAAAATAACCATAAAAAGCGCGGATTTGTCCTTTACAAACGCCTTGATATCGTTTACAATAATAGTATCCTGCATAATGGGGGATACTATGAATTTCGGTATCATATATAACAAAAGCAACATGAATGTGGGCGACGATATCCAGGCATATGCCACGGCGCGGTTTTTGCCGCACGTGGATTACTTCATTGACCGCGAAACCATCGACACCTTTCAAAGCGACAACGGCGAGCCCGTTGCCGTCATTATGAACGCGTGGTACATGTGGCACAAGTGGAACTGGCCGCCCTCCAAAACCATAT
>CADCAD010000070.1 GCA_902799325.1 uncultured Ruminococcus sp.
TTTCCTATATATAGCAATAAAAGTATCGCGGACGCCTTCGCCCGCCTTTAGATAATTCCATCTTGCCGACACTGCTCATCAACGGCGGGATGGAAGTTTCCTATATAGCAAAAAGGGCGAGTAAAACTACCCGCCCAACCTTGCATTATTACTGCTCAACAGGATAAACGCTTGCGCGCTTTCTGTCCTTGCCGACGCGCTCAAAGCGGAGAACGCCGTCAATCTTTGCGAACAGGGTATCGTCAGAGCCCTTGCCGACGTTGGCGCCGGGATGAATGTGGGTGCCTCTCTGCTTAACGAGAATGTTGCCCGCGAGAACCTTCTGGCCGTCTGCGCGCTTTACGCCGAGACGCTTGGATTCGCTGTCGCGGCCGTTCTTGGTGGAACCCATACCTTTTTTATGAGCGAATAACTGGATATTGATTTGAAGCATTACCTTACACCTCCGAAATTTTTAGTTGAATAAAATCTGAGTACTCTTGTGAGAGAGCGTTTAAGTGGAGCAAAAAGCCGCTGAGGATTTCCTGTGCGCCTTCCGCGTCCTGCTTGGACAGGCTGATCTCCATCAGCCCCTCATCTACGGTTTGACGGCACGGCAGCGACAAAATTTCCGTGATGGTGTTTGCCGTCATGTATGCCGCCGAGCTGACCGCAGCGCACACAATATCGCTGCCCTGCTCGGAAAAATCCGCGTGACCGCGGAGCGAATAGCCCGTGATGACGCCGCTGTCAACCGTAAAAACCACCTGAATCATCAGGCCTCAATAGATGTAATCTTCACCTGAGTGTAGGGCTGTCTGTGTCCCATCACTCTCTTTTCACCCTTTTTGGGCTTATAGGTAGCTACTCTGATTTTTTTGCCTTTGCCGTTCTTGACAACCTCTGCGGTAACCTTGGCGCCCTCAACAAAGGGAGTGCCGACCTTGATGCCGTCGTCGGTGCCGACTGCTACAACGTCAAAGGTCACGGTGTCGTTTGCTTCCGCGTCAAGCTTTTCGATGAAGATAACTTCGTCGTTCTGTACCTTGTACTGCTTGCCGCCTGTTTGAATCACTGCGTACATATTTTCATTCCTTTTTTTGATCTCGCTACCGTGGGTGGGAAAATCCGCTTTTGGGCGCAGCTACGCCTTACCCGCAGTATGCGGCTTATATACTATATCATAAAGAAAGGCGCTTGTCAAGCATAAAAATGACGGTTTTCCGCGTTTTCCAAACCGTTTAGTCGTTGATGTTGTTTTGGAGCTTGCACGCCTTGAGCGTGTTCTTCATGAGGGTGGCGATTGTCATGGGACCTACGCCGCCGGGAACGGGCGTGATGAAGGAGCATTTGTCCTTGACGCTCTCAAAGTCCACATCGCCGCAAAGCTTGCCGTTTTCGTCTCTGTCCATGCCGACGTCGATCACCACCGCGCCGTCCTTGACCATGTCCGCCTTGACAAACTTCGGAATCCCCACCGCGGCGACCAGAATGTCGGCTCTGCGGCAGACCTCCGCAAGATTTTTGGTGCGGCTGTGGCAGATGGTGACGGTGCCGTTTTCGTGGAGCAGCAGCATGCCCATGGGCTTGCCGACGATGTTGCTTCTGCCGATAACAACGCACTCCTTGCCCTCGACGGGAATGTCGTAGGAATGGAGCATTTCCATCACACCTGCGGGCGTGCAGGGCAAAAAGTCGTACTCGCACAGCATGATTTTGCCGACGTTGACGGCGTGGAAGGCGTCGACGTCCTTTTGCGGATTGATGGCAGCGATGACCGCCTTGTCGTCAAGGTGCTTGGGCAGCGGCAGCTGCACCAGGATGCCGTTGATGTCCGCCTTGCTGTTGAGTGTGTTGACCAAATCGAGCAGCTCCTCCTGCGTGGCGGACGCAGGCAGGGCGTACTCCTCGGAATAGAAGCCCACCGCTTCGCAGGCTTTCTTCTTATTGTTGACATACACGCGCGAGGCAGGATCGTCGCCGACGATGACCACCGCCAAGCCCGGCGTTACACCGTGGGCTGCCTTGAGCGCCTCAGTGCGCTTTTTTACGTTTTCCTTTACTTCTGCTGATACCTTTTTTCCGTCTATAATTTGCATAGAAGGGATCCTCCTTTTTCAGATTGATGATAAGCATAATGATACCGATGGCAAAGAGCGCCGCGGACAGCACCTGCGACACGCGCACCTGCATGCCGAAGATTTGGAACGGCAGGTACAAGCTGTCGGTGCGCAAGCCCTCGACAATCATGCGCTCAAAGCCGTACAACACAAGGTAGCCGTAGAAAATCTGACCGGCGTAGCGCTGGCGGTATTTTCCGAAGAAGTGCAGAACGACAAAGCTGAGCAGGCACCACAGGCTTTCATACAGAAAGCATGGGTGCACGGCGACGTGCGCGCCGTCTATGTAGGTGTTTTCGCTGAACATGCGCCACGGCAAGTCGGTGGCGGTGCCGAAGGCTTCCTGATTCATGAAGTTGCCCCAGCGACCGATGCCCTGACCGATTAAGAACGAAATCATGGTGATGTCCAAAATCGGCAGGAATTTCATCTTTTGCAGCTTTGCAATCAACAGGCCGCCTGCCAGCGCGCCGATGATGCCGCCGTAGATGGCAAGACCGCCCTCGTGAATATAGAGAATGGAAATCGGATTGGATGCGTACTCCTCCCACGCAAAGGCGCAGTAGTACAGGCGCGCGCCGATGATGCCGGTGATGACGCCGACAATGACGCAGTTAAACAGCTTGGACGTTTGGACGTTGTAGCGCGGCGCCGTGCGCCATGCGTAGAGCATGGCGAGCAGCATACCGGCGGCGATAATCAAGCCGTACCAATAGATATTGCGGTCGCCCACCTGGAAGGCTACGTTGCTGATGTCAAACTGCAGCCCCAGTCCGGGAAACTGTACGTGAAAATTTTCTACCATATCATTCCTCCGTGTTTCTGACAACCGACAGCGTGCAGTTGCAGACATCGAGCATCTGCGACAGGCGCTGCTCTACCTCCGCCTTGGTGACGGCGGCAACCGCGTCGATATAAGCAAACAGCTCGTTGCCGTTGAAGTAGTAGTCGGCTATCATGTTGGAAATGGCGCTTACGGAATTGAGCGAGGAGATGATGTCGCCGTAGACCGCCTTTTGCGCGATGGCGAAGTCCTCGTCCGCGATGCCGCTTTCCTTGATTCTTGTGATATATTGCTTTATCATTTCCGCCGCCTGCTTGGGCGCGCGGCTCTCTCCCCCGAAAATCACCGAGCAGTAGCCGGGGCCCTCAAACAGCTCATAGGAGAAGGTGCTGTTGATGAGGTTGTTGTCCATCAGGTCGCGGTAGAGCGCGCTGGTGGGAGAAGCGAGCAGAGAGAGCAGAATGTCGGTGCAGGCGAGCGCGTGCTCGCGCAGCGGCGCGTCGGCGCGCTCCTTGAAGCCGAGGTTGAACAGCGGCATGGACACCGGGAAGCTCTGCTCCACATAGGGCGTGACGATTTCGTAGGGCTCGTCCTCAAAGTAGCTCTCACCCGTGAAGGGTTCGCCGGGCTTGAGCATTTTGTCGCAGGTTTTGAGCACCTGCTCCACGGTGACGTTGCCCGACACGCACAGCACCATGTTGTTGAGATTATAGAAGGTGTTGTAGCAGTCGTAGAGCTTTTCAGCGGTGATGTCGGCGATGGTTTCCACCGTGCCGGCGATGTCGATTTTGACGGGGTGGTTATGATACATGCCGCCGAGCATGTTGAACATCACGCGCCAGTCGGGAGAATCGTCGTACATTTTGATTTCCTGACCGATGATGCCCTGCTCCTTGGCGACGGTTTCGGCGGTGAAGTACGGGTCCTGCACAAAGTCGAGCAGGATTTCAAAGCTCTCGTCAAACTTGTCGGTGCAGGAAAACAGGTAGCAGGTTTTCTCAAAGCTGGTGTAGGCGTTGGCGGAGGCGCCTGTTTCGGCATAGCGCGTAAACGCATCGCCCTCGGCGCTTTCAAAGAGCTTGTGCTCCAGATAGTGCGCGATGCCGTCGGGCACGGTGATTCTTTCGCCGCCGTTTTTGGAAAAGCAGGTGTTGACGCTGCCGTATTTGGCGCCGATGATGGCATAGGCGGAGCGGTAGCCCTGCTTGGGATAGACGTAGATATTCAGCCCGGAGCTGTGCTTGATTTGATAGTAGCTGTCGCCCGCGCGCGGTGACTTTACTTCCTTGATTACGGTATTCATGCCATCACCTCACTGATTCTTTAAGACATACACGGTGTCGAGCGTCAGGCGCTTTGCCGCCGCGATAATTTCTTCCTTGGTGACGGCGTTGATGATCGCCGCCATTTCCTCGATGGTTTTATAGCTGCCGTCAAACAGCTGGGCGCTGTACCAGCTTTCGATGCCGCTGACGGTGTCGTTGGAGGTGTGGTAGGAATTGATGAGCGCGAGCTTGGTGGCGCTGATTTCAAAGTCGGAAATCACGCCGTTTTGCATGTCCTCAATCTCCTTGAGGACGCCCTTTTCGAGCTTTTCGATGTTCTCGCCCTCCACGCCGCTGTCGATAACGACGATGCCCTTCATCTTGTCGTAGCGCGACGCGCAGTAGTAGCACAGGCTCTGCTTTTCGCGCACGTTGCAGAACAGCTTGGAGCTGGCGGTGCCGCCGAGAATGGCGCACATCAGCAGCGTGGCGTAAACCTCTTTGTCGGGAAGGGCGGTGCCTGCGCGCAGTCCCATGACGAGCTTGGACTGCGCCACGTTCATCTCCTCGGTCACGCGCTTGACCTCGCCTGCGGTGCGCACAATTTCGGTCTGCGTGGTGACGGGCGCGCGGTCAACGCTCGCAAACGCCTGCTCAAAGACGCCGATTGCCTGCTCGGGCGAGCTGTCGCCGATATACATCACCTCAAACACGGCGGTTTTCAAAAGGTGCTGCCAGGTGGCATAGAGCGACTGCGGCGTGGCGGCTTTAATGCTTTCGGCGGTGCCGTAGCGCTTGACGCCGTAGATCTCGTCCCTGCACATGTGGGCAATCATCTGTCCGTTGGCATAAATGCGCTTATCGTTAAATTCGGAATCAATCAGGTCGAGCAGCTGGCGGCGCTCCTGCTCCACCTCCTGCTCCACAAAGGCGCCGTCGCGCAGATTCGGCTCAAAAATGACGTTGCAAAGCAAAAGCGAAAGCTCCTTTGCCACGCTCTCGCCATGCAGCGTGTAGCGGTCGTCGAGTCCCGACGCGGACAGGGTGAGCACCTGATTGTCGCCTGTCTTGCGGAAGCTGACGTTTAATTCCGCGCCGTAAAGCGAGCTGAGCTTTTTGCTCAGAGCGGTAAAGTCGGGATACGCCTTGGTGGAACGCGAAAGCACGCTGCACAGCAGCGCGTTGGCAGACGCGGTGTCCTTGCGCAGCGGCACAACGATATTCGCGGAAATTTTCATCGTTTTAAAGCGGCTGTCGCGCACGTCGGTAAAATAGACGCCGTCGCAAAGCCTGCTCCGTTGAATTTGGCTCATGATAACTCATCTCCGTTGTATAAATACTGGTTTTCGCACAGATAAATATAGTATACCACAAATCGGCGCGCAGTAAAAGCATTTTTCAAAACTTTTTTGCAGGAAGCGTCTCTGCCCTCTCCGCTGATGAAATGCAGCGTCAGAAAAGATTTTTTTCACAGGATAGTCGTGCAGAGGGCGGCGCAGCGCACATCCTGCGCCTTGCCGCGCTTGAGCACGCGCACACATTCGCCGAGGGTGTGCCCGGTGGTGATGATGTCGTCCACCAGCAAAATTCGCTTTCCGCGCACCGCGTCCTTCTCCAAAAGGCGGAACACACCGCGGACATTTTGTTCGCGCTGACTGCGCTTGAGGGTGTGCTGGCGCTCGTTGCGCTTGAACTGCTCCAGCGTCGGGCAAAACGGCAAATCGAGCAGCGCCGCAAGCTCACGCGCCAAATATTCCGCATGCGGAAAGCCGCGGCGCAGATAGTGCCTGCGCGCAGGGACGCAGGTGACAAAATCAAAATCGCAGGGGTTGAAATGCTCGCGTACCGCATGGGAAAGCGGCACCGCCAGCACCCTTGCCCTGCCGCCCTTTTTGCCGAATTTGTACCGCTTGGCGGCACGGGCAAACATGCCCGTATAGGGCAGCGCCGCCGCGCAGGGCACGCCGCCGATGGCATAGCGGTGATAGGTGATGGCAGGCAGCTTGGGCTTACACGATTCGCACGCCCATGCGTCGCGGTCAATGATGTTGTTGCAGTACGGACAATACGCGGGATAAAACAAGGCTCGCAGGCGTTTGCCGCGGCTGAGCTTTTCGGACACAGCGCTCCCCCTCCTTTCTGTTTGACGGTGTATCAAGCAAAAGCTGCCGACGTCCGGCAGCTTTTATTTATAAAATTGAATTTTATTGTGCCATTTCCTGCACAAACGCACGCGCGTTTGCGTAATCGTCCGCCGAGGGCAGTCCCTTGTTGATGAAAATCCACGAAGCGGCGCAGTGGAACTCCCTGTCGCTGACGGGGATGCCAAGCTTGTCGGCGGTCGCTTTGACGGTTTTCAGCGTGGATTTGCCCGACGCGGAGGTGTTGAGGTTGACGATTTCGCCGATGTTGTCCTTGTTGCGCTCAAGAAAGCTCTTGACCGCCCCGTCGATGTTGGCGGCATACATGGCGTTGACCAAAAACAGGCGGTCTACCCTTTCGCTCAAATCGTGGCTGACGTCCAGCGCTTCCTTGTGCAGCGCCGAAGAAATCTCACGAGCGAGCTTTTCGGTGTTGCCCTTTTTGGACTTGGTATAGTAGCGGATTGCAATCTTCATATGGATTCCTCCCTGAATTTTTTGGGATATGCGCGTCTGCTTCTATTGTAGGGCGGTTATAAAATTTTGTCAATACTTATCTTCTGTTTTTGTTTCTATAGAATAGGACTCTTTTTGACTTAACTTCAATGTTGCTTATTGTTATCATTAAAGCATGACGGGCGTTCTGATAATAATACCAATCTTCATTAAAAAGTAGCCTTTCTACTTTTTAATAGCGCCGTAGGCGCGTCAAGATTGTATAAGACGGCAATTGCGCTTTTGCGCAATTGGAAAACGCGCCAAGCGTTTTCTCTCTGCTACTTTCTATCAGAGAATAGTATTAATCTGATACGGCAAACCCGGTGACTGCGTGGGCAATCACCGGGTTTTTTTAAAAAGAATTTTGCCGTGCTTATTCAACGACTTCGTAGTCCTGCGCTTCCACTGCTTCCTTCAGCACCGCAAACGGCACTTCCTCGCTGAGCGTGACGACCGCTTGGTTTTTGTTGTGGTCGGGCTCTGCCTTTTCCACCTGCGGAATGGCTTCGAGCGCCTTCTTGACGCGCGCTTCGCAGTGCTCGCACATCATGCCGTTGATATTCATGGTTACTGTCATGGGTAATTGCTCCTTTTCTTTGATGATGATATGACTGCCGGAGGGTTCCGGCTGATTGACTTTTTTGGGGTGCAGCCGCACAAAATTAAGCCGCAGGGCATTCATGACCACGCAGAAGCTCGACAGCGACATCGCCGCCGCGCCGAACATGGGATTGAGCTTCCAGCCGAAAGCAGCGATATAGGCGCCTGCCGCCAGCGGTATGCCGATGACGTTATAGATAAACGCCCAAAACAAGTTTTGACGGATGTTGCGCAGCGTGGCTCTGCCGAGGCGGACTGCCGCCGCAACGCCGCCGAGTGAGCTGTTCATCAGCACCACGTCAGCCGCGTCTATCGCTACATCGGTGCCTGCACCGATGGCGACGCCGACGTCCGCCGCCGTAAGCGCCGGGGCGTCGTTGATGCCGTCGCCGACCATGGCGACCTTGCCGTCTTGGGCGCGCTTTTGAATTTCAGCCGCCTTGCCGTCGGGCAGGACGCCTGCGACCACCTCGTCAACGCCTGCCTGTTTGCCGATGGCGGCGGCAGTTTGGGGGTTGTCGCCCGTAAGCATAACGACGCGCAAGCCCATGCTTTTAAGCTCGACAATCGCCTCCGCGTTGCCCGGGCGGATGGCATCCGCCACGCCGATGACGCCTGCAAGGCTGCCGTCATAGGCAAAGTACAGCGGCGTTTGACCCGCCTGCGCATAGCCGTCGGCGGTTTTGCGAAGGGCTGCGGGCACAGTGCAGAATTGTTCGATAAAGGCTAGGTTGCCGCCTGCCAGCCGCTTGCCGCCGCGCAGGGCGGTCAAGCCGTTGCCGGGATGCGTTTCAAAGTCTGTGACCTGATGCAATGCGACATGTTTTGCCTTGGCTTCTTTGACGACCGCCGTTGCCAGCGGATGCTCGCTTTTGCTCTCGAGCGCGTAGGCGGTTTCCCACAGGATGCTGTCGCCGCCCTGCGCCAGATAGTCCATGACGCGCGGCTGACCGGTGGTGATGGTGCCGGTTTTATCGAGCACCACGGTTTTCAGCTTACCGGTTTCCTCCAGCGACACGGCGCTTTTAAAGAGGATGCCGTTCCTCGCGCCGACGCCGCTGCCGACCATGATGGCGACGGGCGTTGCCAATCCCAGCGCACACGGGCAGCTGATGACCAGCACGGAAATGGCGCGCGCCAGCGCAAAGCCGGCGGACTCGCCGACCAGCAGCCAAATGACGGCGGTCAGCAACGCCGCGCCGATAACGGCAGGCACAAAAATGCCCGACACCTTGTCGGCGACCTTGGCAATCGGCGCCTTGGTTGCCGCTGTGTCACTGACAAGCTTGATAATCTGCGACAGCGTGGTGTCCTCGCCCACACGCGTAGCGCGGCAGCGCAAATAGCCGGAGCGGTTAATGGTCGCCGCCGAAACGCTGTCGCCCACCGTCTTGTCAACAGGCACGCTCTCGCCGGTCAGCGCGGATTCATCCACCGCGCCGCCGCCCTCCAGCACCACGCCGTCCACAGGAACGCTGCCGCCTGCGCGGACGATAAACTCGTCGCCCTGCAGCACCTCGTCAACGCCGACCTCTGTCTCTGTGCCGCCGCGCAGCACCACCGCCGTTTTCGGCGAAAGGTTCATCAGGCTTTTCAGCGCGTCGGTGGTTCTGCCCTTGGACTTTGCCTCCAGCAGCTTGCCGACGGTGATCAGCGTTACGATCATCGCGGCGGATTCAAAATAGAATTCGTGCAAAAAGCCGTGCGCCGCCGCCATGTCGCCCTCTGCCTGCGCCGCCGACATCAAAAACAGCGATACGGTGCTATAGGCAAAGGCGGTGCCCGAGCCGAGCGCGACCAGCGTGTCCATATTGGGCGCGCGGTGCAAAAGCCCCTTGAAGCCGCTGATAAAGAATTTTTGGTTAATCACCATCACGATTGCCGCGAGCAAAAGCTGCGCAAGTCCCTGCGCCACCGGGTTATGCGCCAAAAACGGCGGCAGCGGAATACCGACCATGTGCCCCATCGACAGCGTCATCAGCGCGGCCAAAAACACGAGCGACGCAATCAGGCGTTTAAGGATTTTCGGCGTTTCGGTGTCCTTTAACGCGTCGGTTGGATTGTCCTTCTGTTTGGCGGCTCCCTTGACGGACGCGCCGTAGCCTGCATCCTCCACCGCCTTGATGACGTCCTGCGGCGAAGCGCTGCCCTCGACGCCCATGGAATTTGTCAGCAGGCTGACCGAGCAGGCGGACACGCCGTCCACCTTGGCAACCGCCTTTTCCACACGCGCGCTGCAAGCCGCGCAGGACATGCCTGTTACATTATATTGCTGCATAGTTTACCTCATCAGCTTTTGCAGGGTATCGCACAGCTCGTCGATAACCTCGTCGTTGCCGCTGCGAATATCATTGGCAACACAGGTGTGAATATGATTGGAAAGCAATTCCTTATTGAACGCGTTCAGCGCGGCGGTCGCCGCCGACACCTGCACCAAAATATCGGTGCAGTACACGTCGGTTTCCACCATTTTGCGGATGCCGCGGATTTGCCCTTCAATGCGGCTCAGGCGGTTGAGCAGCTTTTTCTGCTCCTCCTCGCCGCGTTTTTTTGTTTTATGGGAACAATGTTCGCAAGCCATAGGTTGCCCTCCCTGTGTTCGGTTGATTCCATTATATACCCCCTCGGGGTATTTGTCAAGGTGCCGAGGGCACTTTTGCCGCCTTTGGAAAGATAGTGCGTTAGAAAAATGCTGCAACGGCGGTGCCGGCGTCCGTTTTGTCGGCTGTTGTTGTTAGCACTCTCCCGAAACAATCCGCAACGGCGGTGCCGACGTTTACTATGTCGGCTGTTGTTGTTAGCTTTTCACGGGAATGTTATATCTATTCGGTAAACAAAAGCCGGACGAGAAATAATCCTCATCCGGCGTTGATAAATCTTAATTTCTTTTCAGCCTTACGGAGAACACGGCGACGGCGGCTGCGAGCATTGCCGCGGCGTAGGCGATTACCCACCACAAGTCGGGGAAAATCGCGGCGTAGTCACCTGCGGCTGCGGCACGCGCGGCGTTGACCGCGTGAGAAAACGGCAGCACATCGGCGACCTTTTGAAACACGCCGCCGACCATGGCGGTGTCAAACCAAATGTTGGAAAACCATGCGGACACATTCGTGACCAGCGCGCCGCAGATGCCGCCGACCGCTTTTTCATTCAGCACACTGCCGCACAGCAAGCCGAGCGCAATAAAAAATATGGCGATGGGCAAATTGACGGCAACCGCCGCCAACAGAGGAACGCCGAACGGCATGCCGTAAAACAGCGCAAACAGATAGCAAATTGCCGACTGCGCCAGCGCCATGGGGAGTATCGGCAGCACATAGCCGAGAATGAAATCCGACGGCTTCATCGGGGATGTGAACAGCCGGAGCATGAAGCTGGTGCTTCTGTCCTTGGCAATCAGCATAGAGGAAAACAGCGCCAAAAAGCTGAGTCCGAAAACAGAAATGCCGGGCGCGAGCTTTTCGATATGAAACATGGTCATCGCCGCGTGCTGAGGAATACCGGCGTTAATCGCCGAAAGCAAAACCATCAGCACAAGCGGAAAGCCGACGCCGAAAAACAGCGTGAGCGGATCGCGCAAAATCTCCTTTGTGTTGCGTGAAGCAAATGCTGCGGTTCTCATTCCGTTCCCTCCCCCGACAAAAGAATAAACGCTTCTTCAAAATTATCCACTCCCAGCGGCTGCATTAATGCGGCGGCGGTGCCCTCCGCACGCAGCCTACCCTTTGCCATAATGCCGATTCTGTCGGAAAGCGCCTCGGCTTCCTCCAGATAATGCGTGGTCAAAATGATGGTGACCTTGCCCTTGAGCTGCCGGATGGTTTTCCACAGCTCGCGCCGCGCCAGCACGTCAAGCCCCAGCGTCGGCTCGTCCAAGAACAGCACCTGCGGCTCGGAAATCAGCGCCATAGCGATGCTCAGCCTTCTTTGCCAGCCGCCCGACAGCGTGCCTGCCCTTTGCTTGGCGACTTCCTGCATGCCGAAGGCGTCAATCATTTCATCGGCTTTTTGGCGCGCCTGCGCTCTGCCGAAGCCGTAGACTTCGGCGATAAATATAAGGTTTTCCCGGACGCTCAGCTTCGGCGCCACGGCAGTTTCCTGCGGCGAAACGTTGAGAATTTTTTTCACCTCTCCGGGGTTGGCTGTGACGCTGTTGCCCATGACGACCGCGTCGCCCTCGGTCGGCTTTGTCAGGCAGGAAAGCATTTTGATGGTGGTGGATTTTCCGGCGCCGTTGACGCCCAGCAAGCCGTAAAGCTCGCCCTGATACACGGTTAAATCCAGATGATTCACCGCCGTTTTATCTTTATAGCGCTTGGTCAGTCCAATTGCTTTAATCGCTTCTGCTCTCATTTGTTACCCCTTCCGAAAAAGCTGCCAAAGGAGATTTTGGCAAGCGCCAAGCCGCCCTTTGCCACGTCGCCCATGACCATCAGCCGGTCGCCGGAGTGAATGTCAAACACCTCGCGCGCGTATTTGGGAATGACAACCTGTCCGCGCTCGCCGACCTTTGCCATGCCGAAAATGTATTTTCCCTCGCCGGTTTCCTTGCCGAAGTCGTGTTCCTCCAGCGGAATCCGCAGCAGCACGTCCATGGAAAGCTCGTAATAATCGGCAATCTCCACGCATTTTCCGACGTCGGGCGTGCTGTCGCCGTTTTCCCACTTTGCTACGCTTTGCCGCGATACGCCAAAGCGCTCGGCAAATTCCTCTTGACTGAGATTTTCTTTTTTGCGCAGATAATGAATATTGGAAGCGAACATGCACACCAGCCTGCCTTTTCATGTTTTTTCATTTTCTGCTACCAGTATAACACAGCTGACATGGGCTTTCAACCAATCTTGCTTAACATTTTTTGTTACTGTCAGTAGCAAACGGGGAAAATGGCATGCAAAGAAAAAAGCACCGTGCCAAAGCACGGTGCGAAAATCACTGATTAGTCAGCAGTATAGGGAAGCAGCGCCAGATGACGTGCGCGCTTGATTGCTGTGGTGAGGTCACGCTGATGTCTTGCGCAGGTGCCGGTTACACGGCGAGGAAGAATCTTGCCTCTCTCAGACATAAAGCGGCGCAGACGGGCGATGTCCTTGTAATCAATGTGCTCTACCTTATCAACGCAGAAGCCGCAAACCTTCTTGCGGGACTTTCTGCCGCGGTTGTTGGGTCTTTCAGCCATTGTGGTTTCTCCTTTCGTGAGAATATTGTAAAAAAGGTTTAATCATTCATTAAAACGGCAAATCGTCGTCTAAGGGCATGTCCTGAAAATCTGCCGCAGAGCCGCTCTGATAGGAGGGCTGGGCGGGCGCAGGAGCCGCAGGCGCCTGATAGCTCGGCTGAGCCGGAGCCGCAAAGCCCTGGTTGCCGTAGGACGGTGCGCTGTAGCCTTGGCTGCCGTAGCCGCCGTAGCTTTGACCGCCGTAGCTGTTGTCACGGTTTTGGTCGCGGCGCTCGCCTGTAAAGGAAACGTTGTCCGCAACAACCTCGGTGACGTAACGGTTGGAGCCGTCCTTTGCCTGGTAGGTTCTGGTTTGCAGCTGACCTTCCAGGGCAATCATAGATCCTTTGCCAAAATAGCGGCAGACAAATTCAGCGGTCTGTCTCCAGCATACGATGTCGATAAAATCCGCCTTGCGCTCCTCGCCCTGCTTGACATAGCTTCTGTCAACAGCGATGCGGAAGCTGGTGACGCTGATGCCGGAGCCGGTGGTTTTCAGCTCGGGATCGGCGACGAGTCTGCCCATTAAAATTAC
>CADCAD010000071.1 GCA_902799325.1 uncultured Ruminococcus sp.
AAATACTGCATTTATGTTTCTGCCATTCCCGAGCCTACGGTAGCGACTACCGCGGCGCCCACAACGGCGGCGCCCACAACCGTAGAGCCCACCACCGTACCGCCGACAACCGTAGCGCCTACGTTTGAGCGTCAGGACACCACCGAGGTTCCCTACGCGCAGGACAAGCTGATCGGCGATGTGAACGGCGACGGCAGAGTAACTATTCTGGACGCCACCCTTATTCAGAAATATTTGGCGGACGTCATCACCCTGAAAAAGGAACAGATTATGTGCTGCGACTTTGACTTCAACGGCAGAGTTTCCGTCAATGACGTAACCTCCCTGCAGCGCTATCTGATTTTTAATGATTAATGAACAACGAATAATCCCGGAATCCGATTGGGTTCCGGGATTTTTTATGTTTGCTGTTATATTGCTTATACTTTCTATCAGAGAATAGTATTAGATACATCAATACGGCAGCTCCGCCAGCATTTTTTGCAGCGAGGTGGCGTCGTCAATGGTCACCTTGCCGTCTTGGTTGAAGTCGGCATTGGCAAGCGCCGTTTTTGTCAATGTGAGATATTCGGCGAGGTGGCGCTGCAGCTCGGTGACGTCGTTGATGTTGACCTTGCCGTCCAAATCGACGTCGCCCAAAAGGGAAACGGGGTAGTGCTGCTTGGTGACAGCCTTAATCACAAAGGTGCCGCCGAGGGAATCGTTGTTGTTTTCGAGGTACCAGTCCATCAAATCCTGCACGCTGCCGTCGGTCATAATGTAGCTTTGACCGCGCTCGCTTTCGTTGAGAAACACATAATTGCCCTGCGAGGTCAGCCATTCGCCGACGCCGATGGTGCTGTAGCGGTCAGTGCTTGCCGCGTCAATCGTGACGGCGATGGTGCCGGTGTTTTCGGGGTAGGCAAAGTCATCAATGTCGGCACAGATATAGCCCTGGTAGTCCACCGTGCCTTCGCCGAGCTGCGTCCAGTGGGCGGTGTCGGCGTCCGGGGTTTCGCTGTCGCTGTCGGGCACGTAATAGATAGAATACGCCGCGCCCACCGCGTCGGTTTTGAACATCACCTTGTCAATCACGTTAAAATCCGCATCAAAATGCAGGCGGTTCATATAGGTCACGCTGTCCTGCTCCACATAGTCAAATTCATAGGTCGCGCCGTAAATTTCATTTTGAATCAGCTTGACGCTGCCGTCCAGCCGTTCATAGCTCTCTAAGCTGTAGCTCGGGTTAAACCGGGTGCCGAACACGTTTGCGTCCTCATAGGACATCCAAAAGTAGCCGCCGAGCGCGTTGTTTTCGCCGTGGCTGTTCTTAATCAGCCATGCGCCGTCAGCATCGGGCAGCACGCCGTCCACCGCGTTAAAGCTCTCACGCGGATAATCATTGTCCCAGCCGACTACCTCAATGGAATGACCTAAGCCGCCGACGGTGCCGGGCGGCATATAGTAGGATAAGCCGTCGTCGCTGAGGTAATTGACCGCCATGGCGTAGGAGGTATACACGCCGCCGTTGTCTATAATGGCGCGCTTGATGTCGGCGGGATTGCTTTTCGTCAGGTAGCGCACGGCGGTCACGCCGTAACGCGCCAAATCAATCGGCACCGCGTCGCCGGGGGTGTCATAGTCAAGCGTGTCGTTTTCCAAATCGGCTTGCAGCACGCCGCCCTGCCACGAGGTCAGGTACCCCGGCGCAATCGAGGGGTAGCCGTAGGAAGCAATATCGCGTATCCAGCCCTTGCCGTTGGAGCGCTCGGTTGCCCACATATTCAGCTGTGTGGTGGACATGTCGCCGACAGCCTCGCCGTGACGCAGCAAAAAGGATTCCAGCGTAGCCATTGCCGCGAATGCCCAACAGGAGTTGGCGAACTGCGATTTTACCGTGGTGACGTACCCCAAATCGCGCGAGCTGTAAAAGGCAGGCAGTCCGTTGCTGCTCGCTGCGGCGCTGTCCTCCGCCACGGGCTCGCTGTCGAGCGCAGCCGCCGACGCGCCGATGCTGCCGCCTGCCGCCAACACAGCGGCGAGCGAAGCGCACAGCGCGCGCTTAAAAGCTTTTCTTTTCATCATAAACCTTCCTTTGTTTATTCTTTCAATTATTATAGCAAAAGAATCGGCGGCTGTAAAGTATAAACCTGCGCAAAAACTGCATAATACTCCTGTAATATTTCCCTTTGGAGTGATGGCATGCAGCTTAGAACGGATTTGGCAATTGAAGCGCGCGAGATGGCAGGCGACAGGGTAGCCGGAACGGAGTATCACGAGTACCGCGAAAACGGCATGAAAATCTCGCGCCTGACCGTGACGGATCAGCGCGCCAAGCAGGCGCTCGGCAAGGAAATCGGCACCTACATCACGATTGAGCTGCCCTCGCTGACGGACAATTTCAGCGAAACCGACGGGCGCATCAAAACCATCGGCAGAGAAATCCGCCGCCTGCTGCCCGTCAACGGACTGCTGCTGGTGGCAGGCTTGGGCAACGAAGCTATCACCCCCGATTCCCTCGGTCCCAAAACGGGGCAGAGGGTGCTTGCCACACGCCACATCACCGGCGAAATTGCGCGCGCGACGGGCTTGGACAAGCTGCGTCCGGTGGCGGTGATGAACACCGGCGTCACCGGACAGACAGGCATTGAAACGGGGGAGTATATCCTCAGCGTTGTCCGGCGCATCCGCCCGACCGCCGTAATCGCCATCGACGCGCTCGCCTCGCGCCGTGTGGAGCGGCTGGGAAGGACGCTGCAAATCAGCAGCGCCGGGATTGCGCCGGGCGCCGGTGTGGGCAATCACCGCACCAAAATCAACCGCGACACCGTCGGCGTGCCGGTGATTGCCATCGGCGTGCCCACCGTCGTAGACGCGCAAACCTTTGCCAACGACCTGCTCGGCGACAGCCTGCCCTTTGGCAGAGAGCTGTCCGCCGACGACAACCGCCGCCTGATTGTCATTCCGCGCGAAATCGACTTGCTGACCGAGCGCGCCTCGCGTCTCCTCGGCTTTTCACTCAACGCCGCCATGCAAAACGCCTTTGACCTGAAAGACTTGGTATCCCTGATGTAGCGGATATAAATCATGTTTTTCACTTTTTTTGCATATACTTTCCCAAAAGGAACTGCGAAACAGGTGATGACTTGAAGCTGAAAGGAAAATTATGGAGAGCGCTCAGGGCGACAGCGGCATGTCTGTTGGTGCTGACGGCGCTGTTTTGTCTTGTCAGGCGGCTGCCCGAGACGCTCGGCAACCGCGACACCGCGCTCACGGCGGCGGCGTTCACCCTGACGGACGGCAAATACTTACTGGAAACCGGCACCGCGCCCGATACCACCGCCGCGCCTGCGACAGCGGAAACAGCGCCTGCGCCCGCTGCCATCGCGGAGGTCAAGCCCGGCGCGCGCGACAAAAGCGGCTATTACGATACCAACGCCGACCACAGCGGCGAGGAAATGTATGATATCGAGGAGCGCACCATCGGCGCGGACGGCGTCAAAATCGGCGGCGGTTACGTCAAAAACAGCACCGGCGTTGACGTCGATTTTCAGGCGCTGCTCGATGCACCCTTGCCCTTCACCGTGCAGCCGAACGCCAAAACGCCGCAGGTGCTGGTTTATCACACCCATACGGGCGAAGCCTACATGGACGAGGACGCCGACCATTTCTACGAGAGCTTTTACTCGCGCACCAACAATAACGATTTCAACGTCGTTGCCGTCGGCAACGTGCTGACCGAAGCGCTGGAGCAGCGCGGCGTCAGCGTTCTGCACGACACCACCGTGCACGATTCCACCTACAACGGCTCCTACGACCGCAGCGCCGACACCGTGCAGAACGACATGGAAAAAAATCCCTCGATTCAGGTGGTGCTCGACCTCCACCGCGACGCGCTCGGCACCGACGACTGCAAGGTCAAGACCGTGTTTGAACACAACGGCAAAAAGGGTGCGCAGATGATGATTCTCGCCGGCTGCGATCCCGACAACGAGCGCGGCTTTGACAACTGGGAGCAGAACCTCAGCTTTGCGCTCAAGCTGCAATCCACCGCCGAAAGCCTGTATCCGGGCATGACGCGGCCGCTCAATTTCGGCTGCTTTGCCTACAACGAATACATCTGCAGCGGCTCGCTGCTAATCGAAATCGGCACCGACGCCAACTCCATTGACGAGGCGGAATACACCGCCAATCTGCTGGCGGAGGTCATCAGCAGGGTAGTGGCGGCGCGTTAGCACGCCTCTGGAAAACGGCTATATCATAAAAAAGACTTGCAATGGGGGATAAACTTTGCTATAATAGTATAAATATGTGAACCGGAGGTCGATGAAATGCTTCAGAAAACAGCAAAACATATGTTATCGTTTTTGATGACAGCTGCGCTTTTGCTGTCCCTCGGCTTGGCGGCAGTCGGCGCCGAGGACCTTCCGGATCCGTTTGAACCCATTCAGCAGGAAACCGTGTCGGAGGAATCCTCCTACCCGGAGCAGCAGAGCGAGACCGAGGAGCCGGTGACCGAGCCTTACTATGAGCCCGAAACCAATCCTTGGGAGGAGCCTGCCACCGAGCCTGTCTATGAGCCCAAAACCGAGGCGGCGGCGCCCGTTGTGGTGCCGGACGACGGCGGCTACGGCGACGACAGCCCTTCCAATAACCAGTCGGCGCAGGATCCCTATCTCGACAACGAGGTTTCCGCCAAGGCGGCAAAGAGCATCAACTCCGTCAAGGTGGACAAGTCCGTCAGCGACAAAACCTATTCCACCGACTACACCGCGGGCGTGGTTTCGTGGATTTGCGTCGGCGTGGGCGTTGTGGTGATTTTGGTGATGATTATTTCCACCAAGATTTCCGGCAGCCGCGCGTCGCGGCGGAACCTATGAGCGGCTTCATCGGCAGCGTTGCGCTGCCCTCGCGCGCTTTGTTGGCGCCGATGGCAGGCGTCAGCGACCGCGCTTACCGCGAGCTGTGCATGCAGATGGGCGCAGGCTACTGCGTCAGCGAAATGGTCAGCTCCAAGGCGCTGTCCTTCGGCAGTAAAAAAAGCGAGGAGCTGATGGACATCTCCGCGCAGGAGCGGCCGTGCGGTATTCAGATTTTCGGCGACGATCCGCGCTGTATGGCGGAGGCTGCCGAGGCTGCCATGCGCCACGCGCCCGACATCATTGATATCAACATGGGCTGTCCCGCGCCGAAAATCAGCGGCAGCGGCAGCGGCGCGGCGCTGATGAAAAACCCGGAGCTGTGCGGCAAAATCACCGCCGCGGTGGTTAAGACCGTCAGCGTGCCCGTCACCGTCAAAATCCGCAAGGGCTGGGACGACAGCATGCCAAACGCCCTCGAAGTCGCCGAAATCTGCGAGCAGGCAGGCGCTGCCGCCATCACCGTGCACGGCAGAACCCGTCAGCAATACTACAAGCCGCCGGTTGACTACGATATCATCCGCCAAATCAAGCAGCGCGTGCGCATACCCGTTATCGCCAACGGCGACGTCAACAGCGCGCAAAGGGCAAAGGAAGTGCTCGACTTCACGGGCGCGGACTTTGTGATGGTTGGCAGGGCGACGCTCGGCAATCCGTGGATTTTTCGCCAAATCAACAGCTATCTTGACAACCCGGACATGCCGCTTTACACCCCCACGCCGGAGGAAAAGCTCGACACCATGGTCGCGCATGTGGCGAAAATGGTCGCGTACAAGGGCGAATACATCGCCCTGCGACAGGCGCGCAAGCTGGTGATGGGCTACTTTAAGGGCGTTCGCGGCGCGGCTTCACTGCGCAACGAAGCCGGAACAATAGAGACCATGGACGATTTAATTCGTTTAAGGAATAAAGCATTGCAAGCACAGATATAAAATCAAGTACAAAGAAGGGGAATTTTAACATGAGTGAATTGACAAACATCGCTGCCCTTGAGTATCTCAAGGAATACGATCCCGCCGTCGGCGAGGCTATGGACAAGGAGCTGAAGCGTCAGCGCAGAAACCTGGAGCTGATTGCCAGCGAAAACATCGTCACGCCTGCCGTGATGGCGGCGATGGGCAGCCATCTGACCAACAAATACGCCGAGGGCTATCCCGGCAAGCGCTACTACGGCGGCTGCGAGTGTGTGGACATCGTGGAGGAAATCGCGCGTCAGCGCGCCTGCGAGCTGTTCGGCGCCGAGCATGCCAACGTGCAGCCCCACTCCGGCGCACAGGCGAACATGGCGGTTTATTTCGCTATGCTCAACCCCGGCGACACCGTTATGGGCATGAACCTCAACGAGGGCGGACACCTCACGCACGGCTCGCCCGTCAACATGTCCGGCAAATATTTCAACTTTGTGCCCTACGGCGTTGACAGCGTTACCCACCGCATTGACTACGACAAGGTGCTCGAAATCGCCAAGGAGTGCAAGCCCAAGCTGATTGTGGCAGGCGCTTCCGCCTATCCGCGCATCATCGACTTTGCGCGTCTGAGAGAAATCGCGGACGAGGTCGGCGCGTATCTGATGGTAGACATGGCGCATATCGCAGGCTTGGTTGCCGCGGGCGTTCATCCCAACCCCGTGCCGTACTGCGAGTTTGTCACCACCACCACCCACAAAACCCTGCGCGGACCGCGCGGCGGCATGATTCTCTGCCGCGAGGAGTTTGCCAAGGCGATTGACAAGGCAATTTTCCCCGGCACGCAGGGCGGTCCTTTGATGCACACCATCGCCGCAAAGGCGGTTTGCTTCGGCGAAGCCTTGAAGCCCGAGTTCAAGGAATACGGCGCCAAGATTGTTTCCAACTGCAAGGCACTGGCGGACGGTCTGCTCAAGCGCGGCGTAAAGCTCGTTTCCGGCGGCACCGACAACCATGTGCTGCTGATTGACCTGCGCGATTCCGACGTCACCGGCAAGGAGCTTGAGGCGCGTTTGGACGACTGCTACATCACCGTCAACAAGAACACCATTCCCGGCGAGCCGCGCTCTCCGTTTGTCACCAGCGGCGTGCGTATCGGCACCGCGGCTGTCACCACGCGCGGTCTGAACGAGGCGGACATGGACCTCATCGCCGAGTATATCACCTTGGTGCTCAACGACTACGACGGCAAAAGGTAAGAGCCGGCGTGGAAGCCCTCTGCCAAAAATATCCCTTATACGAATAAGCAACACAGGGCTGCCCGCGCGGCAGCCCGTTTCTTTCATGACAGCGTGGTGATGATATGAACCAACCACTTGCCGACCGCTTCCGTCCGCAAACGCTCGACGATATCGTCGGGCAAAAGCACCTGCTCGCCGAGGGCAAGGCGCTGCGGCGCATTATTGAAAGCGGCGAAATTCCGAATTTAATCTTCTACGGTCCGTCGGGCGTGGGCAAAACCACGCTTGCCACCTACATCGCCAACAAGACGAACAAAACCCTGCGCAAGCTCAACGGCACCACCGCCTCCACAGCGGACATCAAGGAAATTGTGTCGCAGCTCAACACCTTTTCGGGGCTCAACGGCATCCTGCTCTATCTCGACGAGATTCAGTATTTTAACAAAAAACAGCAGCAAACCCTGCTGGAGTACATCGAAAACGGCAGCATTACGCTGATTGCCTCCACCACCGAGAACCCGTATTTTTATGTCTATAACGCCATTTTAAGCCGCTCTACGGTGTTTGAGTTCAAAAGCGTCGAGCCCGAGGAAATCGAAAAGGCGCTCACGCGCGCGGCAAAGCTGCTCGAGGAAGAGCAGAACATCACGATTGAATTGCAGGAGGGCTGTGCGCGCAAGATAGCCTTTGCCTGCGGCGGCGATGTGCGCAAGGCGCTCAACGCGCTGGAACTATCCGTCTTAGCCGCCAATCGCGCAGGGGACAGGCGCATTGTCACGCCTGCCATCGTGGAGGACTTGGCGCAGCGCAGCGCCATGCGCTACGACCGCGATGGCGACGAGCACTACGACATTTTTTCCGCGTTCCAAAAAAGCATGCGCGGCAGCGATCCCGACGCGGCGCTGCATTACCTCGGCAGACTGCTGGAGGCAGGCGATTTGCCCGGCGCGTGCCGCCGCCTGATGGTCTGCGCCTGCGAGGACGTGGGGCTTGCCTATCCGCAGATTATCCCGATTGTCAAGTCGTGCGTGGACATTGCGCAGGCAGTGGGACTGCCCGAGGCGCGGATTCCGCTTGCCGACGCCGTGATTTTGGTTGCCACCGCGCCGAAGTCTAATTCCGGCGAGCAGGCAATTGACCGCGCGCTGTCCGACATCCGCCGCGGCAAGCTCGGTCCCATTCCGCGTCAGCTGCAAAATAAGCACTATGACGGCGAGGACAACCCCAACAAGGGACAGCACTACCTCTATCCTCACGACTTTCCCAACCACTATGTCCGCCAGCAATACCTGCCCGACGCCATCAAGGACAGCGTTTACTACCGCTACGGCGACAACAAAAACGAGCAGGCGTTTAAGGCATACTGGGATAAAATCCGTCATTCAAAATAATCTGTCATGAGAGCGTTTGCCGAGAGCAGGCGCTCTTTTTCGCTATCACAAAAAACGATTTATTACATTGCAACCTTTTTCGTGCCCGGGAGCGTATTATTGTCAAAGGAGGGAGACAAGTGGGCGGCGACAAACAATTCGCAGGGCTCAGCTTTGAAGAAGCTGTGCGCCGCTATGCCGACACCGTGACGGGCGTGTGCGTCATGCGTTTGCAAAACTATGCCGACGCCGAGGACTGTTTCCAAAACACCTTTTCCAAGCTGTATTTTAAGGCGCCTGCCTTTGACAGCGAGGAGCACCTCAAGGCGTGGCTGATTCGCGTCGCCATGCACGAATGTGTGTCCTACCTGCGCAAAAACCGCCGCGTGCTGCTCTCTCAGCCGCACCGGGAGGAAAGCGCTCCCTTCAATTTTGACCGCTCCGACATGTCGTGGGCGCTGTTCAAAACCCCTCCCAAATACCGCGAGGTGCTCTACCTCTATTACTGCGAGCAGTACAAAATAAAGGAGATTGCTATTATTCTTAAAAAGAAAGAAAACACCGTCAAATCCCTGCTCAAGCGCGGCAGAGAAATCCTGAAAGCCATCTACGGAGGTGAGACAGATGAATAAGTTTGACTTCAAGCAGCTTAAAACGCTCACAGCCCCCGAAGCATGGATCGAAACCGCGTTGCATATTCCAAATAGGAAAAATAAGCCGCTCCCGTTCCTCCTCCGTCCTTCTTTTATCGGATCTGCGGCGGCGCTGGTCGTTGTTGTCACGGTGCTCCTGACGCTCCGCCTTTCGTTCGGCACGCCGCAGCCGCCTGCTGTCAACAGTGTTTTGTTCGCCTCCGCGCCGTCCGAGCCCTCCGCGACGGAAGCGGCAGTGCCGACGCAGAAGCCCAAGCCGGCGGAAACCACCGCCTCCGGCAGCCAACCGTCCGTCACCGCTGCGCCGGATAGCAGCGCGGCTGCACCGGAAAAATCAACGGAAGCCGCCGCGTCTCCTGCAATTGCTGCCGTGACAACCGCGCCGCCTGCCGCAAAGCCTGTGCCGACGGAAACGCAGCCGCTCACTGAACCATATCCTCCGTCTGCCACGGAAGCGCTCACCACGCCCTGCATCGAGGGGGGCGATAACCCCACAGCGCCCCAACCCGTCACCGCGCCGGAGCGACCGGGCGAGCCGTTTTACGGGAGCCTGCAATTCCGAATCATCGACAGCTCGCCGTTTTTCAGCAGCAATTCCATCCGTGTCTCCTTCTTTTACGATAACGGAGCACCCGTCTGCACACCGAAGTCGTTTCGCCCTGCCTTGACGGAGGAGGGCGTAAAAACCGCCACACTGCAGCCGTACCTGCAAAACATCACGCTGACCTGCGGCAAGGTGTACACCCTGCAAATCACCGGCTCCAAGGGCGTTTCTGCATCGCGGGCGCTGGTGGTGCAGGACGTTAATCCATTGATAGTATATATTTAATCAAAGGAGATGATGATATGAAAAAGTGTATTTCTCTGTTATTGACAACCGTTTTACTCAGCTGTCTGTTCATTTTTCCCATCAAAGCCGTGCCTGCCTTTGCGTAGGCGCAGTACTCCGAGGAGGGCGTCGAGCCGTTTGAGCATTGGTGGTCTGGCAGTTTTTCCTATGAGGAGCTGTATGTGCACCAATCCAACGGCGCCGCCGACTGGGCGCTGGTGCGCGCGGATTTCGGTGTGCGTTCCGAGATAGAGATACAGCGCGTCTTCTTCGGCAGAGCGATTGCCGCCAACGACCAAGCCTATCCGTTTGAGTTTACCTACGGCGTCTATGACGTCGCCAAGCAGCGCTTTTTCGATTTGCACGAGCTGCAAAGTGAGGACGACTATCCCGATTTGCAGGCGGTGTTAGACCGCTTTGGCGTGGGCGAGCGCATCTCCGCGCCGCAGCTCGGCGACAACCTGCGCTATTATGATTCTTTTAAAGCAAAATATGCGCAGGGCGAGAGCAGCGTAAAAGTGTATGACGAGCTGTATTATCATACATTGGACGGCGAAACTGACTGGGCGCTGGTGCAGGGCGAAACCTTTTTCAAGCTGCCGGAGGGCAGCACTTATCAGGTGGCCGGCGACCGCGTGTTCCGCACCGTGGGCATTTGTCAGCCGTTCGGCAGTCCCTACGCGGTGTATTTCCCGGCGCTCGACCGCTTTTATCCGCTCAGCGGCGCACTTGTGGCGCCCGGCTTGCCAAAGGCGCTTGACTGCCTGAATCTCGGCGAAAAAATCGGCGACGTCACCGGCGACGGCAAGCTCAACGTCAGCGACGCCAGCCAGCTGCAGCGCTGCTTGGCGGAGTATTGCGACTATCCGGCAGCGGACGGCGTTGCGGCGGACGGCTGGCAGCTGAACGGTCAGGGAGAGAGCGTCGCTTACCTCAGCGACGTCAACCGTGACAAGGTGCGCGACATCAACGACGTAACGGCGCTGCAGCGCAAGCTCGCGGAGTACAACGTTTTCTTTTAGGGCGGCTATCTATACATATGCCTAAACCATGAAAGGCTCCCTCGCGGTGAGGGAGCCTTCTTTGCGTTATGCGCTTGTATCGGGACGGGCAATACCTATCCGAGCCGGATGTGAAAAATCCGCGCGGCGTTGCGCCACATCAAATTCTCGTAATCCTCCGGCGCCAAGATCTCGCGCAGCTCGTGAAAATACTGCTGATACAGCGAGCGGTCGCCGGTTTTGTTGTGCAGCAGGGTGTCCCTGCCGTCGATGGGGTTGTCGGTGCCAAACAGCATTTTTTCGCTGCCGTAGCGGCGGATGGCTTCCACGGTGGTTGCCACCGGCACCCAGGTGGTGTCGCCGTAAAGGTTCGGCAGCTTGCCCAATAAATCCAGCGCGGTTTTGTTGTCGGTGCCCAAATCCATATGCACCATCACAAAGTCAATGTCGGGGTGGCGCTTGGCGGCGTTGTACAGATGCGGCGACATCGCTTCCTCACAGCCGCCGGTGTGCGACACAACGGGCAGCTTCAGCTCCGCCGCCAGTCGGTACACAGGCTCCAGCCGTTCGTCATCGGGCGCGGTGCGCGAGTGAAACGGGTGCAGCTTCAAGCCATAGATCAGGTCGCGGTTGTCCTCTGTCAGCCGCACAAATTCCGCGTCGGGCAGCTCCTGACGGATTCTCAGCCACGGCAGCACGCCCAGTTTGCCGGGCGCCTGCTTTGCCACCGCCAGTGTTTTGCGCAGCAGCTCGTTCTGCGGTGTTTGCCATTCGTCGGGCACGGGGGTGCCCTGATGGTCGTTTTCCGCGCCCTCAATATTGCTGAACAGTGAAAAGTCAATGCCGTAGCGCTCCATCGAATAGAGCAAATCCTCCGCCGTCAACCACGACAGGGAACTGAAATGTCAGGGCTCCTACTAAACTTGTCATAGTTCAGTAAGTATGGCAAAACAAATCTATCATCTTTGTTTAAAAAGTACCCAAATATCATTAACAAGCCGGTCAGTACATATGTGAATAATAATCTAAAATCGGAACATTATTTTCAATCAGAAGATTTCCTATAGCGTGTTCAATATCTCCCCTTTTAAATCCGTGTGTTATTTCCTTTAACGGAAATAACAAAACGAATGATTCATCCCAACTCT
The DNA here is from genome assembly GCA_902799325.1 of uncultured Ruminococcus sp. Lineage (GTDB taxonomy): Bacteria > Bacillota > Clostridia > Oscillospirales > Acutalibacteraceae > Ruminococcoides. The sequence continues at coordinate 12,046 of CADCAD010000071.1, forward strand.
TGTTAAGTTTATGCACTAATATTCCCGATGTATTAAAAATCCACTGTTCTTCATATTTCTGAGTGTATGTATTATATACTTTATGTTTTTTATCATAATCCTCCTTACTATTCGGAATATCAAAATTAATATCATCTGATGTCGCAACAACACCCAAATATCCATCTTGAGTAAATTTCAACCAAACAATATCCCTTTGATCCTCTAATTGATATTGCTCTTTTATCTTTCGGTAATTTATACTCAATGGATTATTCATTACAGGGTTCTCTGAGGTAGTAATTCCAATATCAGACAAGAATTCTTTGATAATCTCTATTATTTCTTCAACCGGGACCGGTGCCATTTTAGATTGCTTAACAGCTTTGTTATATCGCAAATAACTTCTGCCATGTACTGATTGCGCATACTCTTTTCCATTGTTTGAAATATAATATGCGTCTGGGTCAACATATAAATATCTCTTTAATAATTCATTCATTTCTGTCCCTCCATTTTGTTGTATTAATAATTCATGATTTTCTTTGACAATAGTCCTATTGCCTCGACCCGACTCGAGACATCAAGACTACTGATTCCACATGCGCGGTGTGGGGAAACATATCTACGGGTTGGATGCTGCGCACGCGGTAGTTGCTGTGCCGCTGCAGGTAGTGCAAATCGCGCGCGAGCGTTTCGGGATTGCAGGAGATGTACACGACAGTCTCGGGCGAGAGCTGTATCAGCGCGTTCAAAAACGGCACGCTGCTGCCGGCGCGCGGCGGGTCCATCATCACCACGTCCAAGTGCTCGCCTTCCTCGGCGACCGCCTGCATAAATGCGCCTGCATCGCCCTTGTAAAAGCGGATATTCTGCAAACCGTTTGCTTTGGCGTTCTGCTTCGCGTCGCGCACCGCGTCGCCGTTGAGCTCCACGCCAATCACCTGCCCGGCGCCGCGCTTGGCGGCAACAATGCCAATGGTGCCGATGCCGCAGTAGGCGTCCAGCACGGTTTCGTTTCCCTTTAAATCCGCATATTCCATCGCCTTGTTATAGAGAATCTCGGTCTGCACCGGGTTGATTTGATAGAAGCTCTTGGGCGAAATGCGGAATCGGCAGCCGCATAAAATATCCTCAATCGTGCCGCTGCCGTACAGCACGGTCTGCTTGTCGCCGAGCACCAGATTGGTGCGGTAGGGATTGACGTTCTGCACCACGGTGGTAATCTGCGGAAACTGCTTCACGATTTCTTTAACAAAATGATTCTTTGAAGGAAATATAGCGCTGCCCGTCACCAGCACCAGCATCACTTCATTGGTGGCAAAGCCGCGCTTGACCAGCACATGCCGCAAAAAGCCCTTGCCGGTGTCCTCGTTGTAGGTCGTCAGGCGGAACGACGGCAGCAGCTTTCGCACCGCCACAATGATTTTGTCGGCGAGCACGTCCTCAATCTGACAGCTGTCAATGCCGACAATATGGTGCGTGCCCGACTGGTAGACGCCCGAAACAATCCTGCCCTGACGGTTCGTAAAAAACGCCGCCTGCACCTTGTTGCGGTAGTGGTAGGGGTTGTCCATGCCGATAATCGGCTGCACCCTGCCAAAGCCCTTGAGCAGCTTAATGACCTTGCTCTGCTTAAAGCGCAGCTGTTCGGGATAGCTTAAATTTTGCAGCTGACAGCCGCCGCATTTTTTATAGACGGGACAGCTTCCGTTTTGAATATGATTTTTCGTCTGTGACATACCGCACCTCACTGACTGTTCTATTACTATTATAGCATTTTTTTGCAGGCTGCACAAGCTGTATTTGCTTTTTCCTGTCCGTTGCGGTATAATACAAATAATAGCGAACGGAGGTGCGGCATGAAGTACAAAATTATCATCGCTATCCTCGCCGTGATTTTTGCCGCGGGCGTCATCGGCAGCGTGCTGGTGCTCAGCGCGCCGAAGAAAAATTTGGTGCGGATAAAATGTGGGGAAGAGGTGCTCTATACCCTCGACCTCAACCGCGAAGCCGACCGCACCTTTGCGGTGCAAACCGACAGCGGCACCAACCTCGTCGAAATCAAGGACGGCAAAATCCGCGTACAGTCCGCCGATTGCCCCGACAAAACCTGTGTGCGCATGGGCTGGCTGCACAGCGCGGCGATGCCGATTGTATGCCTGCCGCACCGCTTGGTGATTGAGTTTGTTGACAGTGACGGCGGCGTGGACGCCATAGCGGAGTGAGCCTATGAGTGTAAAGCGTTTGGCGCGGCTGTCGCTGCTGACCGCCGTCGCCCTGATTATTTTTATTGTGGAGCTGCAAGTTCCCAATCCGTTCCCGGTGCCCGGCGTCAAGCTGGGACTTGCCAATATCATCACCGTCTATGCCGTCTACCGCTACCGCGCCCCCGAGGTGGCGATGATGGTCGGTGTGCGCATTGTGCTGGGCAGCGTGTTCAGCGGCAATTGGATGGCGCTGCTCTACAGCGCGTGCGGCAGCTTTTTGTGCCTGCTCGGCATGCTGCTGCTCAGGCGCCTGATTGACGAGCGCCACCTGTGGATAGGCAGCGTGTGCGGCGCACTGCTGCATAATACGGGACAGATGGCGGCTGCGCTGCTGGTGACGCAAACGCCCTCGCTGCTGCTGTATTTTCCGTTTCTGATAGTGTCCGGCTGCTTGGCAGGACTCTTTACGGGACTCTGCGCGCAGCTTTTGCTGCCGAGATTGAAGCGCTTCGACAGGGAGTAGGCGGCGGCAGCGTCAACGATACGCTTTCTCTTTCTCTTCTTCTTTCTCCTTTTCTTCTTCTTTCTCTTCTTCTTTTTCTTCTTCTTTTTCTTTCTCTTTTTCTTCGGTTGTTTGGCTTGATTTCGGTTGTAAAAAACAACCGTTGGGTTGTTTTGGGTTGTTTTGCGTCGGCGGAAATCAAAAAAACTGCATATAATTCCTGTGCGAAACCGCGCAAAGTTCTACGCCCGGCAGAATTGACAAACGGAGAAAAATCGAATATACTGGATATAAAGACAGCAAAGGCGCTGCGGGCACCCGCAGTGCCTCTGTTTCATTTAAATGAGTATTTCGACACAGGAGAGGTTATTGTATGTCTAAGGTACCCGAAATGTTCGGCTGTAATGTATTCAACGACAAAAAAATGCAGGAAAGACTGCCCAAAGCTACCTACAAGGCGCTGAAAAAAACCATCAGCGACGGCGAGCCGCTGGATATCAGCGTCGCCAATGTGGTAGCTGCGGCGATGAAGGACTGGGCAATCGAGATGGGCTGCACCCACTACACCCACTGGTTCCAGCCGATGACCGGCGTCACTGCCGAAAAGCACGACAGCTTCATCCAGCCCAACGGCGACGGCGTGATTATGGAATTTTCCGGCAAGGAGCTGATTAAGGGCGAGCCCGACGCGTCCTCATTCCCGTCCGGCGGCATCCGCGCCACCTTTGAAGCGCGCGGCTACACGACATGGGACCCCACCTCTCCGGCGTTTGTCAAGGACGGCTCGTTGTATATTCCCACCGCGTTCTGTTCCTACACGGGCGAGGTGCTCGACAAAAAGACGCCCCTGCTCCGCTCGATGGAGCGCATCAGCAGCGAGGCGGTCAAAATTCTGCACCTTTTCGGCAAAACCGACGTCAGCCGCGTCATCACCACCGTCGGTCCCGAGCAGGAGTATTTCCTGATTGACCGCGAGCTGTATGAGCAGCGCGAGGACTTGAAGCTCTGCGGCAGAACGCTGTTCGGCGCCAAGGCGCCCAAGGGACAGGAGCTCGACGACCACTACTTCGGCGCGATAAAAACCCGCGTGGCGGCATATATGAAGGATCTCGACGACGAGCTGTGGAAGCTCGGCGTGCTCGCCAAGACCAAGCACAACGAGGTCGCACCGTCCCAGCATGAGCTGGCGCCGATTTTCACCACCTCCAACATCGCCAACGACCACAACGAGCTGACGATGGAAATCATGAGAAGAACCGCCGAAAAGCACGGTCTTGTCTGCCTGCTGCACGAAAAGCCCTTTGCGGGCGTCAACGGCTCGGGCAAGCATAACAACTGGTCGCTTTCCACCAACACCGGCGAAAACCTGCTTTCTCCGGGCAAGCACCCCGAAACCAACTATCAGTTCCAGCTGTTCCTCTCCGCCGTTGTCAAGGCGGTGGACGAATACCAGGATTTGCTCCGCGCCACGGTTGCCACCGCCGGCAACGACCACCGCTTGGGTGCGCATGAAGCGCCGCCTGCCATCATTTCGATGTATCTGGGCGACGATTTGGGCGCGCTGGTGGACTCCATCATCAACGGCGAGGAGTACATCAGCCACGGCAAGGAAAAAATGCAGACCGGCGTGGACGTGCTCGCCGACTTCAAAAAGGACACTTCCGACCGCAACCGCACCTCGCCGTTTGCCTTCACGGGCAACAAGTTTGAGTTCCGCGCACTCGGCTCGGCGCTCAACATCGGCTGCCCCAACTATATGCTTAACACCATGGTTGCCGAGCAGCTCAGTCAGTTCTATGTCGAGCTGAAAAACGAGAAGGACTTCATTCCGGCGGTGAAATCGCTCGTCAAAAGCGTCCTGACCGACCACAAGCGCATTATCTTCAACGGCGACAACTACACCGACGAATGGGTGGAGGAAGCCAAGCGCAGGGGACTGTACAACCTCAAATCCATGCCCGAGGCGTACAGCCACTTCCTCGACAGAAAGAACGTTGATTTGTTTGTCAAAAACAAAATCGTGACCGAGGCGGAGTACCGCGCGCGCCGCGATATCGAGCTGGAGACCTACTGCAAGCAGATTAACATCGAAGCGCTGACCATGATTGACATGGCAAAGAAGAAAATCGCGCCTGCCGTCAGCGAGTTTGTGCGCGAGATAACGGAAACCGCGCTGGCAAAGAAAGCGCTCAGCGACCTGATTCCCGTGTCCTATGAGCAGGATTTGGCAATCAGCCTGTCCAACAAGCTCGTCTGCTTTGTCAAGAAAACCGGTGAGCTGGAGGAAGCCGTCATGGGCGCCGACAGCCATCAGGATGACATCCTCGACCGCGCGTTCTATTTCCGCAACGAGGTGTTCTCGCGCATGCAGGAGCTGCGCGCCGTGGGTGACAGCATGGAAACGGAAACCGCGTCCGATTTCTGGCCGTACCCGTCCTACAGCGAGCTGCTGTTCAGCGTATAAAGCTATCATACCCATCATGCCGGTTCCCCTCCGAAAGGAGTGTCGGAGCCGGCCTTTTTCATTGGCGGCTTTGGTAGCAGCTTGGCAGCAGTTCTCAAAACAACTGTCATCTTACTGCTGCCTTTCACGGCAAAGGAAACAAAACTGTAATCTAAATGACACCGTATAATCTTGAAAAGAAATATACATCTGTGCTATAATTCTTTATGTGTAAATATGTGTTAATAGGAAAAGTTTGAAATACCTGATTTTGGAGTGAAACAACTATGCCATTATGTATGGGATGTATGCAGGAAATCGGCAACAGCACCATCTGCCCGTTTTGCGGCTTTGATAACAGTGAAAAACAACAGGCGCCGTTTTTGCCCTACGGCACCGTTCTTGCCAACCGCTATATTGCAGGCGCCGGCATTGACACCAACGGCGAAAGCACCCGCTATCTCGGCTTTGACCGGCAAACCGGCGACGTTGTCATCCTCTGCGAGTTCTTGCCCATCGGGCTGTTCAGCCGCGGCGAGGGCGAAACCGAGGTGCGCGTCAACTACGAAAACCGCTTTGTCTACAACAAGCTGAAGGACGATTTTCTGAATTATTACCG
>CADCAD010000072.1 GCA_902799325.1 uncultured Ruminococcus sp.
CCTCACTAAGCTTGGTGCTCGCCATGGCGCTGCGCTTTGTGCCGCGCTTTTTGGAGCAGCTCCGGGAAATCCGCAGTGCCCGGCGGCAGGTGACGGCAACGGGCAGGCGCACGCTTGTATCGCGTTTTAAGGGCGGCTTGCGTGTGTTTTCGGTGCTGGTCAGCCGTGCGCTCGAAAACTCGGTGGACACCGCCGACGCCATGAAAAGCCGTGGCTACGGCTTAAAGGGCAGAACCGCCTTTGCGCTGTTTCGCTTTCACCGTCAGGATGCGCTGATGTGCCTGTACTGCGCGGCGCTGTCGGCAGTGGTTATTTTGCTGCTGAGCTTTCGGGCGGTCACGTACCGCTATTATCCGCTGCTGCACGGCAACTTTTCCGCCGCAGTCAGCGTGCTGTTTTATGTGCTTTATGCGGCGCTGCTGACAGCGCCGCTGTTATACAACGCTTGGGAGGGAATCCGATGGACGCGCTCACGGTCAAAAATTTAACCTTTAGCTATCCGGGCGCGGCAGCTCTCACGCTGAAGAATATCAGTTTCCGCCTGCAAAGCGGCGCCTTTGCCACGCTGTGCGGACTCTCCGGCAGCGGCAAAACCACTCTGCTGCGGCAGCTAAAGCCTGCGCTGCGCCCTCACGGCGCGTTGACAGGGGAGGTGCTGCTCGGCGGTGCGGAAGTGACGTCGCTTTCCCTGCGCGAGCAAAGCGCCCAAATCGGCTTTGTGCAGCAGTCGCCCGACAACCAGCTTGTCACCGACAAGGTGTGGCACGAGCTGGCGTTCGGCTTGGAAAGCCTCGGCACGCCGCAGAGCGACATGCGCCGCAGGGTGGCGGAAACCGCCGCCTTTTTCGGCTTGGAAAAAATCTTTGAAGCGGACGTTTCCACGCTCTCCGGCGGGCAAAAGCAGCTCTTAAACCTTGCGTCTGTCATGGTTATGCAGCCCTCGCTGCTGCTGCTTGACGAGCCGACCTCCCAGCTGGATCCGATTGCGGCGATGGATTTTTTGAGCTGTCTGCACCGCGTCAACCGCGAGCTGGGCGTGACGGTTTTGATGATTGAGCACCGCCTTGAGGATGTGCTGCCGCTGAGCGACAGAGTGCTCGTATTGGAAAACGGCGAGCTGATTTCCGATGACACGCCGCAAAACACCGGGGCAAATCTAAAGCTGCGGCACAGCGGCTGCTTTTTGTCCATGCCCACGCCCATGCGCGTGTGGGACGCCGCACAGGGGGAGGGCGCCTGCCCCGTTACGGTGGCGCAGGGCAGAGCGTGGTTACATTCATTTGCGCAGTCGCACTCCTTGCGCGCTCTGCCGCCCGAGGAAATCCCCGACAGGCAGGACAGTGCCGTCACGCTGCAAAACGTGTGGTTCCGCTATGAAAAGCAAGCGCCCGACGTGCTGCAAGGACTGTCGCTTTCTGTGCATCACGGCGAAATAGTGACGATACTCGGCGGCAACGGCGCCGGCAAAAGCACGCTGCTCTCGCTGATTAACGGGGAAAATAAGCCATATCGGGGCAAGGTTGTTTCTAATAAAGAATTATGTGTCACCCTGCCGCAAAATCCGCAATCACTCCTCAGCGGCAACAGCGTTGCCGAAACGCTGGACGAGGTGCTCGAGGGCAGGGGACTTTCCGAAATGGAGCGGCAGGCAAGGCTCTCGCAGGTGATTGCGCTGTGCGAGCTAAAGGACTTGCTCCGCCGTCATCCGTTTGATTTGTCGGGCGGCGAAATGCAAAAGGCGGCGCTCGCCAAATTATTGCTTCTAAAGCCGCAGATTTTGCTGCTGGACGAACCGACAAAGGGGCTGGACGCGCAGTTTAAGGCGTCGTTTGCCGCATTGCTAAAGACATTGGCGGGGCAGGGGACGGCTGTGCTGATGGTCAGCCATGACGTGGAATTCTGCGCGTCTTGCAGCCACCGCTGTGTGTTGCTGTTCCACGGCGAAGCGGTTGCCGAGGGCACGCCGCGCCGATTCTTTACAAACAACAGCTTTTATGTCACCTCCGCGTCGCGCATGGCGCGCGGCGTTGCGGAGAACGCCGTCACCGCCGACGAGCTCATTTTTGCCTGCACCGGGCAGACGCCTAAGCCGCCCGAAAACAGGGCGGAGCCGTTTGATTTTGCGGATTTTCCTCCCCAAAAAAGCAAGCCGAAGCTATCCTCCGGCAAGCGCCTTTGCGGTGTGACGGGCGCGGTGCTGCTGGTGCTCGGGGTGCTGCAAAACCTCGGCAAGCTGCCGCTTTTGCCGACGCAAGCGTTGCCGCTGTGGGCAAACTTTTGTTTTATCGCGGCGCCGGTTGTACTGCTGATGTTTTCCCTCGGCACATTATCCAAAGGAAAAAAGGCGCCTGCCTTTGAAAGACAAGCGCCCGGTTGGCGGACAGTGGTGTCCGTTGCGGTGGTGTTGGGGCTGATTCCTGCCACGGTGTATGTTGGCAACGCGGTGTTTTATGACCAAAAATACCTGTTCATTTCGCTGTTGGTGTTGCTGGAGTGCATGCTCCCGTTCTTTTTGATGTTCGAGGGCAGACGGCCGCAGGCGCGCGAGCTGGTGCTGATTGCCGTGATGTGCGCCTTAGCCGTCGCAGGCAGGGCGGCGTTTGCCGCTTTGCCGCAGATTAAGCCCGTGCTGGCGCTGGTGATACTCGGTGGCGTCGCCTTCGGCGCGGAGTCGGGCTTTATGATCGGCGCAGTCAGTATGCTGGTGTCCAACATCTTTTTCGGTCAGGGCGCGTGGACGCCGTGGCAGATGTTCGCCGCCGGCATTATCGGCTTTTTGGCAGGCATTGTGTTCCGCCATGGGGTGTTGCGCCCCGGCAGAGGGATTTTGTGCGTATTCGGCTTTGCGGCAACTGTGGTGCTGTACGGCGGCGTGATGAACTTTTCCTCGCTGCTGCTCTCGCATGTGGAGCTGAACGTCTCCTCGCTGCTCATGTTCTATGCGCAGGGCTTGCCCTATGATATCATTCATGCGTTTTCCACCGTGGCATTTTTATTCTTCTTTGCCGAGCCCATGCTCGACAAGCTCAGCCGCGTGCAAATCAAATACGGCCTTTCTCAGGCGCAAAAACAAACCGGTTCAGGAAGCACCTGAACCGGTTTGCGTTTTATCAAAAATGCTTAATAGCTGATGATTTCATAGCCGTCCTCGGTGACGAGCACCTGAATTTCCCACTGCGCCGAGGGCGAGCCGTCCTTGGTGTAAATCGTCCAGCCGTTGTCCTCGTCGGTGAAAATGTCGGGCTTGCCCATGTTAATCATCGGCTCAATCGTGAAGCACAGTCCCGGCGCCATCAGCATTTCGGTGCCTCTTTCGGTGACGTAGCTCACCCACGGATCCTCATGGAATTCCAGTCCGATACCGTGACCGCCGACCTCGCGCACCACCGAGTAGCCGTTTGACTTGACATAATCGTTAATCGCCTGCGCCATATCGCCGAGGAAGCCCCATGGCTTGACCTCCTTTAAGCCGTCCTGCAGCGCTTGCTTGGCGACCTCCACCAAGCGGCGCTTGTCCTCGCTGACCTCGCCGATGCAGAACATGCGCGAGGAATCGGAAAAATAGCCGTCGAGAATGGTGGACACGTCCACATTGACGATGTCGCCGTCCTTTAAGATGATGTCCTCGGAGGGAATGCCGTGGCAGACCTCGTTGTTAATCGAGGTGCACACGCTCTTGGGAAAGCCCTCATAATTAAGCGGCGCCGGAATGCCGCCCATCTTGGTGGTGACGTCATACACCCAGCGGTCTATTTCCGCTGTGGAAATGCCTGCCTTGATGTGCGCGGCGACATAATCGAGCACCGCGATGTTGATTTTGGCGCTCTCCTTGATTTTCTCAATCTGCGCCGGGGTTTTCAGCAGGCTGTGGTCGGGAACAATGTGACCTTCCGCTTCAATCTCCTCTATGCGCTCGTCAAAGTCGATGTGACACTTTTTATATTTCTTGCCGCTGCCGCACCAGCAGGCGTCGTTTCTGCCCGGTTTCCTCATGCTAACCGCTCCTTAAAAAATTTTATCTTCGTCTATTATAACACTTTGGGGAAATAACTACAAGAGATTTTTTATTTTTATTGTCAAGCTTTCCGAAATGATGTATAATCATTTTAAACGCCTGCATACGCTTAGGCAGAGGTGTTTGGATGAAGCGAAAACAGTTTTTTACGGTATCGGCTGCTCTGCTGTGCCTAATCACTTTTGCGGTGTTAATGCTGCGCCCGGTGCAACAGCTTGCCGTGCCGACCGGTGCAGGGCAGTCAAAGTCGCTGCCGCGCGTGGTGATTGACGCCGGTCACGGCGGCGAGGACGGCGGCGCCGTGGTGGGGAAGGTGCTCGAGAAGGACATCAACCTTGCCGTCGCATGTGACCTTGCCGATTTGCTGACGCTCTGCGGCTTTGAAGCCGTGATGACGCGCGGCAGCGATACCGCCCTGAGCAGTGAGGGAGAGGACGTGCGGCAGCGCAAATATAACGACATGAAGCGGCGGCTGGAGCTGTTTAACGAATCGGAGCGCAACGTGATTATCAGCGTGCACCAAAACAAATTCAGCAGCGCGCAAAGCTGCGGCACACAGGTGTTTTATTCGCCGAACCACCCCGACAGCGCGTTTCTGGCAGACTGCATCAAAAGCGCGGTGAAAGCCGCTTTGCAGCCCGACAACGAGCGCGAAACCAAGGCGGCAGGCAAGGAGATTTATCTTCTCAAAAATACCCAAAACCCTGCGGTGCTGGTGGAGTGCGGCTTTTTGTCCAACAGTGCCGAGCGGCAAAAGCTGATGGACGCAAGCTACCAAAAGCAGATGGCAACCGCGATTGCCGAGGGTTTTTTAAACTATTATCAAGCATAACGGAAGTGACATATAATGGCAAAAATAAAAAGCGTATACATCTGTTCCGAGTGCGGCCACGAATCGCCCAAATGGTATGGAAAATGCCCGTCCTGCGGCGAATGGAACACGATGAATGAAGAAATCAAGGACACCTCCAAAGCCGCGCCTGCGGCAAAAACAAGGTCGTTTGCAAGCTACACCAAGCCGTTTTCGATTGACGAAATCTCCACCGAGGACGAGCATCGCTATGACACCGGCTGCAAGGAGCTCAACCGCGTGCTCGGCGGCGGCATTGTCAAGGGCAGCCTGATTCTGCTCGGCGGCGACCCGGGCATCGGCAAATCGACCGTGCTCATGCAGATTTGCCAGTTCATGGGCGACACGCTCAAAATTTTGTATGTGTCGGGCGAGGAGAGCAAACGCCAACTCAAGCTGCGTGCCATCCGCCTGGGCGTGAATTCGCCCAATTTATTCGTGATGACCGAAACCGACGTCGAGGTTGTGTGCGAGCAGATAAAAAACGTCAAGCCCGATTTGGTGATGATTGACTCGATTCAGACGATGAACTTAACCGAGCTCAGCTCGTCGCCCGGCAGCGTGACGCAGGTCAGGGAGTGCACCAACTATCTCATGCGCACCGCCAAGGGCTTGGATATTCCGATGTTTGTGGTCGGCCATGTCAACAAGGAGGGCTCGATTGCGGGCCCGAAGGTGCTCGAGCATATCGTGGACACGGTTTTGCACTTTGAGGGCGACAAGCAGATGGCATGCCGTATCCTGCGCGCCGTGAAGAACCGCTACGGCTCCACCAACGAAATCGGTGTATTTGAAATGACCGACAAGGGCTTGCAGGAGGTGGAAAACCCCTCTGTTATGCTGCTTTCGGGCAGACCTACCAATGTTTCGGGCACCTGCGTCACCTGCACCATCGAAGGCTCGCGCCCGATTCTCGCGGAAACGCAGGGGCTTGCCACGCAGAGCGGCTACGGCAACGCGCGCCGCATGGCGACGGGCTATGACTACAACCGCCTGTCCATGCTGCTTGCCGTGCTCGAAAAGCGCGCCGGGTACTATTTTTCGAACAGCGACACCTATATCAACATTGTCGGCGGACTGCGCGTGGACGAGCCCGCGATTGATTTGTCTATCGCCGTGGCGCTCATCAGCAGTCTGAAGGACACGCCCGTGGACGAAAAAGCGGTCGTGTTCGGCGAAATCGGTTTGGCAGGTGAAATCCGCGCAGTATCGCAGGCACAGTTGCGCATTAATGAAGCCGAGCGGCTGGGCTTTGAAAAAATCGTGCTGCCGTACCATAACTTAAAGGGCGTCAGCTGCGAACACGCACAGCTGATCGGCGTGAAGAATATCCGCGAGGCGTTTGAGGCGGTCGGCGCATGAAGCCGCTGGTGATGAGTGACGAGTACCCTTGGTTTTGCGAAGCATTGCAGGTGAGAGGATATAAAATAATTCCTACAAAGAAAATAGCTTGCTTTTTGCCGCCTGAACAGCGTCACGCCGATATGCAGCTGTTGGTGGTCGATAATACATGCTTTACGCTTGATGACTGCCGTGACCGCATCAGCGGCAGCTACCCCGAAAACGTGCGGCTGAACTGCTTATACTTTCGCGGAACGCTCTACGGCAAGCTGAGCGCCGCAGACGCATCTGTGCTGGATTTTTGCCGCAAAAACAACATCCAAACCGTCAACGTTAAACAGGGCTACACGCGCTGTTCTGTGCTCCTTATCGGCAACCGTGCTGCGGTGACGGCGGACAGGGGAATAGCCGACGCGCTGCAAAAGGACGGGGCAGAGGTCTTGCTGATTGCGCCCGGACATGTGACGCTGCCGGGCTTTGACTGCGGCTTTATCGGCGGCGCCGGCTTTTGCGACGGCGACACGGTTTATTGCTTTGGTGATATCACACGGCATCCCGATTTTGAAAAAATCAAAGCGCTTTGCGCAAAACATAATTCCAAAATAGAAATATTATGTGCTGACAAGCCGCTGACCGACCTC
>CADCAD010000073.1 GCA_902799325.1 uncultured Ruminococcus sp.
ACATCTGGGAAATCGAGTTCACCAACGTTCCCGACGGCTTCGAGCGTCAGATCAAGTTCGCCATCGACGGCGCATGGACGCACAACTTCGGCGGCGCATATGATGATACGCTTGCAGGCGAATGGCAGGATGCGGTTTACAACGGCGATAACATCACCTTTGACACCGACGACATCTGCACCGTCAAGGCACAGCTCGACCTGAGCAACTTTGACTTCTCCACCAAGGAAGGCGCAAAATACAAGCTCGAGATTGAGTATGCGGAATAATTAACATTAAAAGATAGAGGCGGTTTTTCCGCCTCTATTTTTTATGAGAAATGCTTCTATCCGCTAGTTGACGGAATGAATGATATGCAAGAAAAAGCGCAAGCCGACTGATACGGCTTGCGCTTTTAAGATGCTATACTATTTTAAAATTATCATTCCTTCACCGTCACGGTGATGTCCTCCTGCGCGGTGCGGTTGATGGCGTCGGTGACGCGATAGGTAACACGGTAGGTGCCCGGGCGGTCTGTCCTTACGTTACCGGTAATGGTGATTTTGTCGGTAATATCGTTGCCGCAGGTGTCAGCTGCGGTGATGTTTTGCGCCATGTCATAATCGCTGCCTTTTTGCAGCGTGATGCTTTGTGCGCCGGAAATCTTTGGGTGCATGGTGCGGTAGGGATTATCCATGTCGCGGTCGGTGGGATCCCAGCCGCAGGTGTGGTCGGTAATACGCACCATCTCCGGCTTACCGAGCGGTCCCGGATTATCGTCATCGTAGATGATAACGCCTGTGTCGGGCGCACAGTTTTCACAAATCCATTGACAGTCGGCAACCGTCATGCGCACACAACCGCGCGAGGCAAAGGTGCCGAGCTTGTTGAATTCCTCGGTTTCCAGGCTGTCCTTGCTCAGGTGGTAGTAGGGGACGCTGTGGAATAGCAGGTCATCATCAAAGGAGCTCGCGTACTGACCGAATACATCATTGACCAGCGGATGCCATTTCGTGCTGAAATACAGGCTGAACGTGCCCAAATGCGTGCGGTTTTCCACGCCGCAGGAGCAAATCATGGCACGCACCGGCACCGTATAGGCGCCTGTTTCATCATAGGTGTAGACCGTGACGCAGTTTTGTTTGCGGTTGACGTGGATTTCATAGGGGTGCTTTTCGCTGTCGCTGCTAAGATTTTTTTTCAGAATATCCTGATTGGCGGTAAAGGCGCTGGTGAATCTGTCCACGGCAGGTTCTTCCTGCGGCGCCGTGACCGTCAGGCGGTAGGTGTAGGCGTGACCGTCCGAAAAGGCGGCGGTGACGTCGGTGGTGCCTTCCTTGCGCGCGTCGATTCTGCCGCCGCTGTCCACAACCGCGATTTCGGTGTTGCCAACCATCCATTTTGTCAGCGCGGCTTCATCGGCGTCGCTGAGCTCTATCACCGCGGCGCTTCCTGCGGCAAGCGTCAGCTCCTCCTGCCGGTTCTCGCGCGGCTTGTCCGCGCTGTCAGAGGAAGCGTTGTGCGCGGAGAAGAAATAGTCCTTGGCAAACATAAACCCAAAGACGCCGCACAGCACCACCGACAGGGCTATGACGGCGACATAAACCTTGCGCATAAAACACCTCCTTCTATTTCTTACAAATAATAACAAAAATTACAAACTCTTAACCTTTTCTATTATAACGGAAAAATACTTTTTGTGCAAGTGATTTACAAAATTTTTCGCCTACAAATTGTAAAAAAAGAAAAAATATGCTACAATAGCCTCAGGTGATGAAAATGGCACATCCGCTGAAGCATTTTAAAACGATAACCAAACACAGACACAAGGTGATTGCGCACTGCGCCAAGGCAGGCATTTTGTGGCAGGGACTGCGGCACGATTTGTCCAAATACAGCCCCACCGAGTTTATTCCCGGTGCGCGGTTCTATCAGGGCGACCGCAGCCCGAACGAAAAAGAGCGCGAGCTCTACGGCTGTTCGATGGCGTGGCTGCATCACAAGGGCAGAAACCGCCATCACTATGAATATTGGACGGACTACAATCCCAAGACCAAGCGCCCCGAGCCGGTGGAGATGCCGCTGCGCTATGTCATTGAGATGTTCTGCGACCGCGTTGCCGCAAGCAAAACCTACAACGGCGACAGCTACACCGACACCGATCCCTATACCTATTTTCTGCGCGTCAAGGGCAAGCACCGCATGCACGAAAACACCGAAGCGCTGCTCAACGAGCTGTTGGAAATGCTGCGCGACGAGGGCGAGGAAAAAACCTTTGCCTACATCCGCCGACTGCGCAAGGAGAAACGCCATGGCTGACACCGCAAAAATTGTTCATCCGATTCCGCCGCTGTTCAACGAAGCGTCAAAAACGCTGATTCTCGGCAGCTTTCCGTCGGTAAAATCGCGCGAGGCGATGTTCTTTTACGGTCATCCGCAAAACCGCTTTTGGCGGCTGATGGCGCTGCTGTTTGAGGCGGAGGTGCCCCTAACGGTGGAGGAAAAGACGCATTTGGTGCTGACGCACCGGCTTGCGCTGTGGGACACCATTCACTCCTGTACCATCACCGGCTCGTCCGACAGCTCCATCCGAGACGTGGTGCCCAATGATTTGAGCGTTATACTTAGCAACAGCCGCGTTGACCGCGTTTTTTGCAACGGTGCGGCGTCGTATAAGCTGTATCAAAAATATATCTATCCGCAGACCAAGCTGCACGCAGCGCAGCTCCCGTCCACCAGCCCGGCAAACGCCGCATGGTCGATGGAGCGGCTGCAAAAAGCATGGCAAATCATAAAGGAATAAGCAAAAAGACCGGCGCAGGCGCGTCGGTCTTTCCTTTTGTTTTCACACAAAACGCAATAAAAAGCTTTATGCCTTCTTCGCGTCGGACATAAACAGCGCCTTCAGCGTTGCGTTGTCCGCCTTGCCGGTTTCCTTGATGCCGTTCTTCTTTTGGAAGGCGGCCACTGCCTTCTCGGACACCTCACCGTAGTAGCCGGTGACGTTTTCGTCTGCTTTCTTAAGGTAGCCCAAATCTTCCAAACGCTGCTGCATTGCCATCACGTCTTCGTTGTCGTCCTCTTTTTCGAGGCTGAGACCGTCCAGCTCAATGCCGTAGTCGCCGGAGACATCCTTAGCCGCTTCGGTAGCCGCTTGCGTGGCAGGTTGAGTTGCCGGCTGGCTTGCCGCTTGGGTAGCAGGCTGTGTGGCAGGCTGGCTTGCCGCTTGCGTGGCAGGCTGTGTGGCGCCGGTTGCGGCTTCGGTTGCCGCAGGAGCGGACACATTGCCATAGATGAAGCCGTTCATGGTTTTCAGCGTGTCAATGGCGGTTTGACCGGGACGGCAAAGGCTGTCAAGGGGCAGCTGCATCATCTTGCTTTCCTTAAACGCAAGGCTTTTGGAAAGGTCGGCGTCTTTCTTGATCAGTTCCAGCGTGTCGTCGTCTGCGTAAAAAATAAAGTTGGGGTTCACGCCCTGAAAGCCCTTGTCCTCGTTGATGTCCCATTCGGTGCTGTTGGCGGTAATCACGCAGTCGGTGTATTCCATCAGCACGTTGCCGAAGTGACCGGCGGTCATGGGAGCAAGCTTGCCGTTTTTGGTATACAGATAGCAAATCGTGGGTTTGGCGGCGCCTTCGCCTGCGGAAACGCCGCGCTTTTGCTTGTCGAGCTCCTCCGCAAAGCTGTTGTAAGCGTCGGTAGCTTCCTTCAAGCCGGCATCCTTGCCGCCGAGGATTTTGCCGATGGTTTCGTAGTTGGTCTTTACCTCTGCAAGGCTGTTGGCTTCCTGTAACTTAATAGTGAGAATCTTGCGCTGATCCAATTTGGTTTGCGCGTCCTGTACAAGCGTGTCGTTGGCAAACACCAAATCGGCGCCGACGTCGGATATTTTATCCACATCCGGCGCGGCGGCGGCGCCCACAATCGGCGCTGCGCTGAGCGCCTGCTGTGTAACCTCGCTGCTTCTGCCGGAGAACTTGCGGTCATAGCCGATGTAGGACATGATGTCCGCGGTGGCGGCGTCGAGCACTACCACGTTTTTCGGCTCCTCTTTAATGGTGTAGTTGGCGATTTCAACGGGGAAATCCTTGCCGCCGCAGCCGGTCAAAAGGGCAGCGGCGCTGACTGCCACGGCGCCTGCCAGCAGCAGCGAAACAAACTTATTTTTCATAAAGACCTCCTATTTCTCAACAAAGCGTCGCGGACGCGCTTGCCCGCCTATAGATCATTCCGTCTTTCCGATACCGTTCATTACCGGTCGGGGGAGGAATTGCCTATATTGCAAAAAAGTGATTCTACATATTGCTTTGCGCACCGCGGTGAGCGTCCGCCGCGCGCCAGCGCAAAGCGCTCGGCGCCTGCGCACAGCTCGTCATCGCTGACAGCCACGCCGCGCTGTTGCGCCATCGCGCGTACAATCTCCAAAAATTCCTTCTTGGAGGGAATCGTGTAACACACGGCAAGACCGAAGCGGTCGGACAGCGACAGGGTTTCCTGCATGTTGTCGCGCGTGTTGACGTCGTCAATTTCAAACGAGCGGTCGGACAGCTTTTCCTTGACAATGTGGCGGCGGTTGGATGTGGCGTAAATCAGCGCGTTTTTGGGGCGCGCCGCCAAGCCGCCCTCCAGCACCGCCTTCAGCGTGGTGTAGCTTTGATCCTGGTGTTGGAAGGAAAGATCGTCGATGAAGATGATAAATTTCATCGGCAGATGGGCGATTTTGTCCACCAGCAGCGGAAAATCTATCAGCCGCTCCTTGGGCATTTCCACAATCCGCAGCCCCTGACGGCGAAACTCGTTTGCCATCGCCTTGACGGTGGAGCTTTTGCCGGTGCCCATGTCGCCGTACAGCAGGCAGTTGTTGCAGGATTTGCCCTCCAAAAACGCCCTCGTGTTAGCCGCCACGGTTTCGCGCTGCCGCTCATAGCCCGTGAAGTCGTCCATGCTGACGGTGTCGTAGTTGAGCACCGGGCGGATGTCGCCGCCGCGCCAGATGAACGCCTTGTAGCGCGCAAAAATACCGCAGCCGTTTTCGCGGTAATACCGGGCAAGCTGCGCCGTATCGCCGCCGCACGCGGCAAAGCCCTCGGCAGCGCTGCCGCTTTGCCAACGCGGCAAGGACGCCGCAATTTCTTTTATTTCCTCATAGCGGCTGTATGCCTGCAGCACCTCGCCGCTCTGCAACCGGGCGGCGGCGAGAATCGTCTCGCAATCGCGTGCGGTCGCCTGCAAAACGCCCTCGGAAAGCCCGTCGGCTTCGCCTGCGGCGGCAGCGCGCGTGAAGCAGTTTTCGTCAAACAGCGCCGCCTCGGTGAAGGCGTAGGCAAGGCTGTCGCTGCAGCCGCGCTCGCTGATGAGGGAGAAAAACTCGCCGTACAGGCGCAAAAACTCGTCGGGCTTGCTATCCAGCGCACACAGCAGCCGATAGAACGCCTGCGGCACGCTGCGGCTGAGAATACCGCGGAAGATGCTGAGGGATGAAAGCTGTAATTTTATTGCTTCAACTCGGTTCATTATCATCATCCTATTCTCCGTTTATTTTACGCCATTTTTGCCCAATAGTCAACGTTTATTTTTATTATCCGCACGCACACACTATATTTTTAGACAATTTTGCTTATAGTGAAATAAAAGAAAGCCGAATTGTGATAAAATAAAATGAATATGATTAACGGAGGCTGATGAAATGTCAGATGTAATCAGAATTTTTGTAGAAAAACGCGACGGTTTCAACGTTGTGGCAAAGCAAACCCTGTGGGATATCCGTCACAACCTGCGCATGATGTCCGTTACCGACCTCAGATATATCGTGCGCTATGATATCGAGGGCTTGACCGCGGAGGAATATGACCGCGCCAAGGGCATTGTGCTCAGCGAGCCGAACGCCGACGTTATCTACGAGGAAACCCTTCCCGTGGAGGACGGCTGGCGTGTGTTTGCCATGGAATACCTGCCCGGCCAGTACGACCAGCGCGGCGACTCTGCCGAGCAGTGCGTGCAGCTTTTGACGCAGGGCGAGCGCTGCAAGGTGTTGACCGCGCGCGTGATTTGCCTGAAGGGAGACATCACCGACGAGGAGCAAAAGAAGATTGAGGAATACCTTATCAACCCCGTCGAAAGTCGCCTCGCTTCACTTGATAAGCCCGAGACACTCGATATGGAAACGCCCGTGCCCGAAAACGTCAAAAGGGTAGAGGGCTTCATTCAATGGAATGACGAGGAAATGGCGCAGTACTACGGCACCATGGGCTTTGCCATGACGCTTGCCGACCTTCAATTCTGCCGCGACTACTTCCGCGACACCGAGCACCGCGACCCCAGCGTAACGGAGCTGCGCGTGATTGACACCTACTGGTCGGACCACTGCCGCCACACTACCTTCCTGACAAGACTCAGCGAAATTGAAATAGAAAAAGCCGCTCTCGGCAGCGTCATCGAGGACGCCCTCAAGGAATACTACGCCACCCGCGACGAGGTCTACGGCAAGGACACCGACCGCATTGTGTCGCTGATGGATATGGCGCTGATGGGCATGAAGTCGCTCAAAAAGAAGGGCATGATTCCCGATTTGGACGAGAGCGAGGAAATCAACGCCTGCTCCATCGAGGTGCCCGTCACCATCGACGGCAAAACCGAAAAGTGGCTGGTGCAGTTTAAGAACGAAACCCACAACCACCCCACCGAAATCGAACCCTTCGGCGGC
>CADCAD010000074.1 GCA_902799325.1 uncultured Ruminococcus sp.
TTCATTTTTAAGTTTTAAGTCTTAAATTTTCAGTCCTGCTGACAGGATTTTCTAAATGAATACTGAAAACTTAAAACTGAAAAACTGTTTAATAATGATAGTTCGGAACACTTTGGCTTTCTTGCTTTTGTTGCTGTGTTTTCAAATTTGTTTTCGTGCGTTCAAGTCCCTGACGCAAACCCTTAGAAAAAAATCTTTTTTTACGGATAGGACAATACAAAAGCACCCTCCGCAACACTTTTGGCGCTCCGACGGCTCTCCCCTATTGACCGTCGCATTGAAAAATGCTACTATAATGACAAAAAGACCGTTCATTCGTTCACACAGAAGGGAGCCGCTATGAATTTTTTGGAACAAATCCTATACGCGCTGTCCGGCACCATGGAAATGCCGTCCGGCTACGGCACATTTCATCTTGTCAGCCTTGCCGTTGTCCTGCTGCTGACGGCGGCAATGTGTTGGTTTTTCCGCAATGCTTCGCAGCAAACGGAAAAGCGCATGCTGATGATTGCCTGGGCGGTGCTGGTGCTGATGGAAACCTACCGCCAGCTGTTATATGCCGTGCATTTTGACAATCCCGTTTACTGGGACTATGACTGGAACGCCTTTCCGTTTCAGTTTTGCTCGTCCCCGCTCTTTCTTTTTCCGCTGGCGGCGCTGCCGAAAAGCGAGCGCGTGCGCGATGTGTTCCGTATGTTCTTCGCCACGTTTTCGCTGTTTGCAGGCTTGGCGGTCATGTTCTATCCCGAAGGCGCCTTCTCCTCGTTTATCGGCATCAGTATTCAGACAATGGTGCACCACGGCACGATGGTGATGTTCGGCGTATTTTTGGGCGGAAGGCTGCTGCGCGAGGGCAAAATGAAGCTGCCGCTGTTCGGCAAGGCAGCTGCGGTATTTGCCGGGCTGGTGCTGATTGCGCTATTGATGAACCTCGCCGCGCCGCTGGTGACCGACAAGGTGTTCAACATGTTCTACATCGGACCGTACTTCCCTTGCCAGCTGGTGATTTTGAACGCGATTTATCCCAACGTTCCCCACCCCGTATTTTTGCTGATTTACACGCTCGGCTTTATTTTTGCGTCGTTCCTGGTTTTCGGCGGTCAGCTGCTGCTGCGCCCGTCGTGGTACAAAGTCCTGCGCGCAAAGCATCAATCGTAGCAATTTGTATAATTTTCATTGACATTTTGCCTTATTTATGATACTATTGTGATAGTATAGCATAGCTGTACGATTAAATCAATGTTATCGTTCAAGGAGGATGTACAATGGGTAAATTTGTGATGAAAAGCACCGCTAGCGGCGGCTTTAAATTCGACTTAAAGGCAGGCAACGGCGAGATTATCGCGTCCTCGCGGACGTATAAGTCCGAGGCTTCCTGCAAAGCCGGCATCGAGAGCGTCAGAAACAACTGCACCGCCGCTGTGGAGGATCAGACCGTGGAGAACTTTGAGGTTCTCAAGCATCCCAAATATGAGGTTTACACCGACAAGGCAGGCGAATTCCGCTTCCGCTTAAAGGCGAAGAACGGCGAGATTATCGCCACCTCCGAGGGCTACAAGGCAAAGGCAAGCGCGCTCAACGGTATTCAGAGTATCGGCAAAAACGCTCCCGACGCAAAGGTAGAAATTGCTGAATAGTAAAAAAATGCCTCTCAGGTTTTGAAGCCTGAGAGGTTTTTGTTGCTTATTATGAGGAAACTCCCATGATAATCGTGACTATTCGCAGGATAAACAAGCCAAACGATATCCACATAACAGGGTGAATATCCTTAATCTTACCGGTGATAACCTTGAGGATTACCCAAGAGATTATACCGAACATGATGCCGTTTGCGATAGAATATGTAAAGGGCATCATGATAATAGCGAAGAAGCCGCCGATGGTGTCTGCAATATCCGCGTCAAAATTCATTTTTGTAACATTTTTGAGCATAAGCAGACCGACGAACACCAACGCGGGTGTTGTTGCAAACGACGGAATTGCAAGAAATACAGGATAAAGCGGAAGCGCCAAAAGGAACATGATTGCAGAGGTCATTGCAGTCAAGCCGGTTTTTCCGCCTGCTGCAACGCCGGTGGTGGACTCAACATATGAGGTAACGGTGGAGGTGCCGAGGCAAGCGCCGCCGACAGTACCGATAGCGTCCGCCATCAATGCTCTGCCAACTCTGGGAAGCTCGCCTTTTTTGTCGAGCAAGCCGCCCTCCTGTGCAACACCAATCAAGGTGCCGACGGTATCAAACAAGTCAACAAAGAGGAATGCAAACACAATTACCAGGAAATTAACTAAATTGCCGGCAACATAGGTAAAGTCAAATTGAAATGCGGTTGTTGTCGCCATGGACTGCACAGGAGCAAACACCGCATAGTTGGAGAAGTCAGGAATCAGTGAAACTCCCTGATACCAACCGGTGAGCTGTGCTACAATGCCCAACACCCAGGTTGCGATGATGCCAATCAGAATAGAGCCCTTAACCTTAAAATGCCACAGAGCCGCAATAATGAGAATGCCGACAAACGCAAGCACAACCGGAGCAGAACCAACGCCGCCGAGCTTAACCAGAGTAGACGAAGAAACGCCGACGTCGCCGAAGGCAACCATATCTTTGATACCCGGCATTGAGCCATCCTTCATAGCTGTCATAGCGTCAGTGTCAACAATACCGGCTCCCTTTAAGCCTACGATAGTGACAAACAGACCGATACCGGCGGAAATACCGAGCTTAAGGTTTTGGGGAACCTTGTTAACAAGCGTTTCTCTGAATTTAAAAATAGAAAGAATGATGAAGATGACGCCTTCAAACAGAATAGCAGTCAGCGCAACCTTCCACGGATCGGTAATACCCTGAGAGGCAAGCTGCGGAACTACCGTAAAGGCGAAGTAGGCATTGAGTCCCATACCGGACGCAAGCACAACAGGATAGTTGGCATAGAACGCCATAATCAGGGTAGCGAAAGCTGCCGAGATAGCTGTTGCCGCAAAAATAGCGTCGGAAGGCATACCCGCAGCAGAAAGGATGTTGGGGTTTACCGCCAGAATGTACGCCATTGCCAGAAACGTTGTAATACCCGCGACTACCTCTGTTCTGACGTTGGTACCATTCTGTTTAAGTTTGAATAGTTTTTCCAAAGATTTTCCCTCCTGAAACTTTTTGCCGTCGTCAAATTTCGACCGCCTATCCATTATAGCCAATATTACTTAACTTTTCAATCACTTATTAGAATTAAAGCGGAATATGACAAACTTGTAAGGAAAATCTGCCGAGCCCCGTCGAAGGGCTTATTGTGCCGCGTGGTACAGCTCATAGTAGAAGCCCTTTTGCTTCAAAAGCTCCCTGTGGCTGCCCTGCTCCACGATATTGCCGTCACGCATCACCAGAATCACGTCGCTCTCCATTATCGTAGACAGACGGTGCGCCACCACAAACGCGGTGCGCCCCTTCATCATTTTGGCAAACGCCTTTTGTACGCGAATTTCCGTGAGGGTATCAATCGAGGACGTCGCCTCATCCAAAATCAGAATTTCCGGATTGGTCAGCATGGCGCGCGCAATACAGAGCAGCTGCTTTTGCCCCTGACTCAGGTTGCCGCCGCCCTCGCTGATTTCGCTGTCATAGCCCTTGGGCATGCGGCGGATGAAGCCGTGGGCATACGCCGCCTTCGCCGCCGCCGTGATTTCCTCGTCGGTGGCGTTTTCGTTGCCGTAGCGCAGGTTTTCACGGATTGTGCCCTTAAACAGCCAGCTGTCCTGCAGCACCATACCGTAACGCGCGCGCAAATCGTTGCGCTTCATCTCGCGGATATCGGTGCCGTCCACCAATATGCTGCCGCTGTTGACGTCGTAAAAGCGCATCAGCAGGTTAATCAGCGTGGTTTTGCCGCAGCCGGTAGGACCGACAATCGCCACATGCGTGCCGCTTTTTACGTTTAAAGAAAAATGCTGAATCAGCGGTTTTTCGGGCACATAGGAAAAGCTGACGTCGCGGAGCACCACCTCTCCCCTGTGCGCGGGCGACGGTGCGCCGTCGGCTTCGGGACTTTCGTCCTCTGCCTCGAGCACCTCAAACACGCGCCTTGCCGCAGCGATGCCGGTTTGCAGCTGCGTCAGCACGCCCGTGACCTCGTTGAAGGGCTTGGTATACTGGTTGGCGTAGGTCAAAAAGCATGACAAGCCGCCGACTGTCAGCGAGCCGGACAGCACCGTCAGCGCACCGATGATACCCACGGCGGCATACACAATCGCGTTGACGAGCCGCGTGGTGGGATTGGCGAGCGCGCCGGCATACTGCGCCTTGAAGCCAACATCGTACAATTCGGTATTGTAGCGGTCAAAGTCCTCAAACGCGCGCTGTTCATACGCAAACGCCTTGACAAGCCGCTGGTTGCCGACATATTCTTCCACATAGGACGAGATTTCGCCCTGCAAAAGCTGCTGCTCGCGGAAGCGCTTCGCCGTGAGCTTGCCGATGAAGCCTGCCACAAACAGCGACAGCGGCGTCAGGAAAAACACCGCCAGCGCAATGCGCCAGTCGGTCATCAGCATAAATATCAGCGTTCCGACGATGGTGACAACGCCGGACAAAAGCTGTAGAAACATCTGGGTTAAGCCGTCGCCCACGGCGTCCACATCGTTGATGACGCGGCTGATTAAGTCGCCGTGCGCGTGGGTGTCGATATAGGAAAGCGGCACTGAATTGAGCTTGCGGAACACCTGACGGCGCAGATCGCGCACCGTCTTAAAGCTGACGGCGTTCACAAAATAGGTCATCAGCCATTGGCAGACCGTCACGCCGACAACAGCGGCGCCGATGCAGCCGAGAATCCGCGCCACCTCATCAAAGGCGACCTCGCCCCTGCCGACAATGCGGTCAATCGCGTGACCGACCAGCACGGGCACATAGAGCGTCAGCGATACGCTGATGAGCGCGAACAGCACCGCCAAGCCGAGCTGCAAGCGGTAGGGCTTTAGCTGCCGCAGCACCTTTTTTACGGGAGATTGTTTCATACCGCCGCCTCCTCTCGCTGCTGCGACAGGCAGATGTCGCGGTAGATTTCGCAGGTTTCAAACAGCGCCTCGTGCGTGCCCTGCCCTGCCAGCATGCCGTCGTGCACCACCAAAATCAAATCGGCGCTTTTGACGGTGGTGCTGCGCTGGGTGACAATCAGCACGGTCATGCCGCTCGTGTTCTCCTTCAGCGCCTTGCGCAGCGCGGCGTCGGTCGCCAAGTCGAGCGCCGAAAAACTGTCGTCCAAAATCAGAATTTGCGGACTTTTCACCAGCGCTCGCGCGATACAAAGCCGCTGGCGCTGACCGCCGCTGAAGTTCTTGCCGCCCTGCTCCACGCGGCTGTCCAGCCCGTCGGGCAGCTTTTGCACAAACTCCCACGCCTGCGCGATTTTGAGCGCGCGGATGATATCCTCGTCCGCGGCGTTTTTGTCCTGCCACTGCATATTCTGGCGGATGGTGCCGCCGAACAGCACACTCTGCTGCGGCACGATACCGATTTGACCGCGGAGCTGCGCAAACGGATAGTCGCGCACGTCCGCACCGTCCACGCGCACGCACCCGGCGGTCACGTCGTAAAAGCGCGGAATCAAATTGATAAGCGTACTCTTGCCGCTGCCCGTTCCTCCGATAATGCCAACGGTCGCGCCGCGCGGCACCGCAAAGCTGATGTCGCTGAGCTCCTCGTCGCCGTCGCTGTTATAGTTGAAGCCGACGTGCTCAAAGGCGATTTTCGGCGCGCCCTTGTCTATTGCCACAGGCTTTGTCCGCCGCTCGGTAACGCTCGGCTGCGTTTCGAACACCTCGTTAATGCGCTTTGCCGACGCCGAGGCGCGCGTCATCAGCGTGACGAGATTCGCCACGACAATCATCGCCAGCAAAATCTGCGTCATATAACTCACGAGCGCCACGATATCGCCGGTTTTCATGCCGCCGATGTTGACGTTGACCGCGCCGAACCAGACAATCAGAATGATGGCAATATCCGTCACCGCGTAGGTCACGGGGCTGAGCAGCGCCGACAGGCGGCTGACGCGGATAGAGGTTTTTGCCAAATCGTCGGTGGCTTCATTCACGCGCGCGCACTCGGTCTGCTGCTTGGAAAACGCGCGGATAACGCGGTTGCCCGTGAGGTTTTCGCGCGCAATCAAGCCGATTTTGTCGAGCTTTTTCTGCATGAGCGCAAACACCGGCACGCTTTTTGTCATCACAAAATAGAGCGTCAGGGCAATCAGCACCGCCGCACCGAAGAAAATGAGCGAAAGCGGCAGGTTAATCATCATCGCCATCACCAGCGAGCCGAGAATGATGAACGGCGCGCGCGTGAGCAGGCGAATCATCATGGCAATAGCCTGCTGCACCGCGTTGGTGTCGTTGGTGATGCGCGTAATCAGCGAGGGCGTGCCCAGCCTGTCCAGCTCCGCATGCGAGAGCGTGTTGATGTGCGCAAACAGCGCGCGGCGGATTTTGGTGCCGGCGCCCTGCGAGGCTTTCGACGCGAAATACTGCGTAAACATCGCGCTCGACCACCCCATCAAGGCGAGCAAAACGAGCAGACCGCCCATTTTCCAAACATAGCCTGCGTCGCGGT
>CADCAD010000075.1 GCA_902799325.1 uncultured Ruminococcus sp.
GCGTTGCCCTGCTGGATATGGTTGTCGAGCATGGCGCAGCAAAGGTTATTGGCTGAGGTGATGGCGTGCATGTCGCCGGTAAAGTGCAGGTTGATGTCCTCCATCGGGAGCACCTGCGCATAGCCGCCGCCTGCGGCGCCGCCCTTGATGCCGAACACGGGACCGAGCGAGGGCTCGCGCAAAGCGATGATGGCTTTTTTGCCGATTTTTGCCATCGCCTGACCGAGACCTGCTGTGGTGGTGGTTTTGCCCTCACCTGCCGGTGTGGGATTGATGGCGGTCACCAGAATCAGCTTGCCGTCGGGATTGCTCTGTACGCGCTGACTGAGCTCGTCGGAAAGCTTTGCCTTGTACTTGCCGTAGAATTCCAGCTCGTCCTCGGCGATGCCGATTTGCGCGGCTACGTCCTTGATGGGTAGAAGCTTCGCCTGCTGGGCGATTTCGATATCAGATAACATAAATTCGCACCTCCGCGATGATTTCATAATTAAGAATATTATAGCAAAGGTTGGGCGGACTATTATTCTATTTTCAAAAAATAGCTTGATATTATCGCCGGAATTTACTATAATGATAATAGACTGACATTCTACGCTTGAAGGAGTGTTCCCTTGAACAAGTTTTCGCAGTCCTTTTCGGACTTTTTTCGCAAAACCGATGTGGTGCTGTGGCTGCTGACAATCGCGGCGGTTGTCTACAGCCTGCTGCTGATTTCCAGCATGCAGCGCTCGGGAAGCTATAATTACCTGCGTCCGCAGCTGGCGGCGGTGATTATCGGCTTTGCGGCGGCAGTGGTTATCTCCGTTGCCGACTACCGCTTTATCATCAAAAAATGGTACCTTGCCATGCTTGTCGGCATTATTTTAGCTGCGCTGGTGTTTTTGTTCGGCATCAAGGTCAGCGGCACCGACGACACCGCGTGGATTGAGCTGCCGGGCGGCTACACCTTTCAGCCATCGGAGTTTATTAAGATTTGCTTCATTATCACTTTTTCCAAGCACCTTTCCTATTTGACAGAAAAAAAGTGGCTGCATACGCTGCCCGGTGTGCTGACGCTCGGCGCGCACGCGCTGCTGCCGATGATTGTCATTCACATGCAGGGCGACGACGGCACGGTGCTGATTTTCGTTCTGATGTTTTTGATGATGTCCTTTGTGGCAGGCGTACAGCTGCGCTACTTCGCCATACTGGGCGGACTGCTGACGGTGGGGATTCCCGTCATTTGGAACTTTGTGATGAACGACGAGCACCGCAACCGCATTTTGGCGTTGTTCGACTTAGACGGCAACGCCATGAACAACTACGGCTGGCAGCAGTATCAGGGCAAGGTTTCAATTGCAAGCGGCGGCGTGGGCGGCAGCGGACTGTTCCGCGGCTCGCGCGTTGCCTACGGCATTGTTCCGGAGCAGGAAAACGACTTTATTATGACCGTCGCCGGCGAGGAGCTGGGCTTTATCGGGTGTTTGCTGCTGATTGTGATTCTGTTCGGCATTATCATCAAGGTGATGATGAACGCCGCCAACGCAGGCGAAACGGACGGCAAGCTGCTGTGCGCCGGTGTGTTTGCGTCGCTGATGACGCAGACGATTATCAACATCGGCATGGTGCTGGGCTTTTTCCCGGTTATCGGCATCACCCTTCCCCTGTTCAGCTCGGGCGGCACCTCGGCACTGAGCACGCTGCTGTGTATCGGCTTGGTGCAGAGCGTGCGCGGACACAACATGGACGACATGGAAACCGCCAAGGTGCGGCGAGACAGACAAACGCGCGTGAGAATGTAATATCTTGAGGCAACAAAGGAGCCGGTTCGCTGTGAACCGGCTCCTGTTTTTTCTTTATGACGTATGAATTTTGGAAATAATTTCGCGCTTATACTGCAAAAAAGCTTCGGTGAGATTGAAAGCCCTTTGGCGCGGCTTGGGTTCCTTGATGACGATTTCATCCGTGATGGTGCCCGGCTTGCCGCCGAGAAGATAAATGCGGTCGGACAGCAGAATTGCCTCGTCGATATCATGGGTGATAAAGATGGTGGACAGCTTGATGGTGTCCATCACGTCCAAATACCAGCGGTGCATTTCGCTTTTGGTGATGGTGTCCAACGCGCTGAACGGCTCGTCGAGCAGCGCCGCCTCGCCCGAGAACATATAGGTTCTCAGCAGTGCCGCACGCTGGCGCATGCCGCCCGAAAGCGCGGCGGGATATTGCTTTTGCGTGCCCTCGATGCCGAACTGTTCAAACAGCGCCGACGCCTTTTCGCGCGCCCTGCGCTTGGGCATGCCCTTTAAAATCAGCGGCAGAGCGACGTTGTCCACCACCGTGCGGAACGGCAGGAGCATGTCCTTTTGCAGCATATAGCTGATTCTGCCGGTTTTGCCGGTGACGTCCTCGCCGTTGAGCAGTACCCTGCCCTGCTGCGGCGTGTGCAACCCGGAAATGATGTTGAACAGCGTAGTTTTGCCGCCGCCGCTGACGCCGAGCAGGCAGACCAGCTCGCCCTTTTGCAGGGTGAGATTGACATTTTCGATAACGGGCGTTGTGTTGTCATAGGAAAAAGTGACGCCCTGAACCTCCAGCACCGCCATTATTCGGGAAGATATTCGTTGGTAAAGCCGGTGTTGTCGGGAATGGTGACGTCAAAGAGCCCGTTGTCGTTAATCCACTGATAGAAACCGTTCCATCTTGCGGGATCTATATAGCCCCAGCGGCTTACCTCCGCCTTGTATTCCTTGGAAAGCCAGCGCTGGCTCTCCTTGACCAGCTCGCCGTTGTCCAGCTCGGGCACTGCCTTGAGGAGGATATCGGCAGCGTCATCGGGGTTGTCCACGGCGAATTCATAGCCTTTCTTCGCCGCAGCAAGGAAGGCTTTTGCAGCGTCCGGATTGGCGCTGAGCCAATCGGTGTTGCCGATGATGACAGGTGTGTAGTAGTCAAACACGGGGTTGATATCCTTGAAAGCGAAGTAGTCGGTTTCAAGACCTGCCACCTCGGCGGCAACGCCTGCCCAGCCGTAGAAAATCCAGATGGCGTCCACCTGACCTGCCTGCAAAGCGGAAACCTCGTCGGTGACGGTGGAGGGAATCAGCTCCACCTTGCTGAAATCGCCGCCGTCGTCCTCGACCACCTGCTTCAGGGTTGCCTTTTCAATCGGCAAATCCCATGTGGCATATTTATGTCCTTCCATACCCTTAGGGGTATCCATGCCCTTGCCCTTCAGCGAAATGATGCCGGAGGTGTTGTGCTGCACAACCGCGGCAACAGCGGTGACGGGCATTTTACTGTCACCGGCAACGGTGGGCAGCATGCTGTCCTGGAAAGAAATGCCGAACTGCGCCCGGTTGGTGCCGACCATCATTTCGGCGGTATCCTCGCCGGGCTGAATGATTTCCACATCCAGACCGGCTTCCTCAAAGTAGCCCTTTTCCTGCGCCACATACAAGCCGGTGTGGTTGGTGTTGGGCGCCCAGTCGAGCACAAAGGTCACCTTTGTCTTAGCGGCGGCGCTGTCGGAGGTGCTTTTGGCGTCGTCCTTGGAGGACTCGTTCTTGGCAGCGCAGCCTGCCGCAACAGCAATTACCAATGCTGCAGCGAGCAGGATGGATAAAATTCTTTTCTTCATGTTGATTAACTCCTTGTTTTATTTATTTTTTCCCACGGCATACATCGCTTTTGGATGAAGCCCGTGAGCCAAATCAGCAATAAGCTGATGACGGATATCAGAATGATGACCGCGAACATCTTGTCATAGGCATACGCCTTGCGCACGCGCGTCATGTAACAGCCGAGTCCTTCGGTGCCGCCCAGCCACTCCGCCAGCACGGCGCCGACAACGGCGTAGGAAACGGAGATTTTCAGGCTGGAGAAGAAATGTCCCAGCGCGCTCGGCATCTTGACATAGCGGAAGATTTGCAGGCGGTTGGCGCCCATGGAGCGCATAAGATTGACCGTGTCGCGGTCAACCGAGCCGAAGCCCTCGAGCAGGCTGATGGAGATGGGAAAGAACACAATCAAAATGATCAGCACGATTTTCGGCAGCATCTTGTAGCCCATCCACAGCACCAGCAGCGGCGCGATGGCGACGGTGGGAATGGTTTGACTGACGATAATCAGCGGATAGAGCAGCTTTTGGACAATGCGAAAGCGATCCATGACCACAGCCATGAAAAAGCCCGTCAGAATACCGAAAAACAAGCCGATAAAGGTTTCTGTCAGCGTGACGCGCGCGTGGCTGAGCATTAGCTCCCAATCCTTGACAAACGCCTGCCACACCGCCTGCGGCGACGGCAGCATGAACTTGGGGACGCTTCCCCATTCGCACGCCGCAAACCAGATAAAGACAAGCAAAACCAGCGCGGCAAGCGGCAGCAGAACATTACTGATGGTGCTTCGTAACTTTCCGTTCAATGGTCAGCACATCTCCCTCCGGGCGATAATCCACCTTGATATACGCCAAAACCGAGGGTGCGCCGGCGCGGATGGCGATATGCTGGCACTCCTTGACGATGTCCATCAGCTCGTCATAATCGCCCTCGATAGCGGTTTCGAAGGGACCTACATAGCATTTCAAGCCCGTGCTTTTGATGTAGGCGATGACCTCGTCCACAATGCGGATGAGCTCTTCGTCGTTTTTCGCTTCGGGCAGCGTTTGAATTGCGACACTTGCGTTCATAATTGATGACTCCTTTGATTAAAAATAAAAAGCACTGCAAAGACGCAGTGCTTTTATCAGCAAACATAAAAGCTTCCTACGTCGGTATGAACCGCATCAGGTTAAAGGGTTAAGGCGACACAGCCTACTCTCAGCCCGCTTACGCGGACGCCCCTGCTTCGCTATTTAGTTTACATCCTGACGGAAAAAATGTCAAGGGGTTTATTTGAAAAACTGATAAATCTGGCATTTGAGGGTGCCGTTGTAGGTTTTGCGGCGCTTGTCCGCCTTGCGCCCGAACAGCTTTTCAAAATCATCATCGGGCGTGATGACAACATAGCGCTTGCCGGGCATGCGCGCAAAGCGCTCGCCCATGACCTTGTAGAGCGCTTCGGCGGACGGAATGTCGAGCAGGCGCTCGCCGTAAGGCGGATTGGTGATGACGGTGCAGTAGCCCTCGGGCAAAACGAAATCCTTGACGTCGCGCATTTGAAAGGTAATTCTGTCCCCCACGCCTGCCTGCTCCGCGTTGTGCTTGGCGGTTTCCAGTGCCGTTTCGTCAATGTCATAGCCCTCGGCGTGAAAGGCGCAGTCGCGGTTGATGTTGGCGCGCGCCGCCTCGCGTTCAGCTTCAAAGGTGCCCTTGGGCACACAGCTCCACTGTTCCGATGCAAAATAGCGGTTCAGCCCGGGCGCGATTTTCAGCGCCTTCATGGCGGCTTCAATCAAAATGGTGCCGCTGCCGCACATCGGATCGACGACAAAATGACCGGGACGCACGCCGGCGAGCTCCGCCATCGCAGCGGCAAGGGTTTCCTTGATTGGTGCATCGTTCGCCTGTGCGCGGTAGCCGCGCTTGTGCAGACCGGCACCGGAGGTGTCAAGCATCACGCTGACGCGGTCGTTCATGATGAGAAACTGAATTTGACGCGGCGCGCCGGTTTCCTCGAACCATGAGAGCATGTAGCGCGCGGACAGGCTGTCCACCACCGCTTTTTTGATGATTTTTTGGCAGTCGGGCACGCTCATCAGCTTGGAATTCAGGCAGCTGCCCTTGACGGGAAAGGCGTCGCTCATGCCGATAAAATCCGCCCACGGCAGGCGCTTGACGCCGTTGAAAAGCCGGTCAAAGGTGGTCGCGCGGAACTCGCCGAGCAAAATCAAAATGCGCTCGGCGTAGCGCGCGTTGATGTTGGCGCGCGCCATCGCGGAAAAATCGCCGTCAAACAGCACCCTGCCGTTTTCGGCGCGGACGTTTTCCAATCCGAGAAAGCGCAGCTCATTGGCGCAAAGTCCCTCCAAGCCGAAAATGCAGGGGGCGCAAAAAGTCATTTTCATAAAACCTCCGTATAAAAAGGGTATCGGATAACCGATACCCTGTAAAAGCTTAGTCTGTGGTGGGCTCCAGCACACCGTAGTTGCCGTCGGCGCGCTTATAAACAACGTTCATCTCGTCGGTTTCGGCATTGATAAACATGAAGAAATCGTGGTTGACCATGTTCATCTCCAGAATTGCCTCCTCAACGCTGATGGGCTTGACGAGGATTTGCTTCTTGCGGACAACCTGATACTCATCCTCGGGCTCCTCCTCAGCCGGCAGCTCAGCGGTGATTTCGTCGAGTGTCGCGCCGGACTTGATGCGCTTTTCGAGGCGCGTTTTGTTCTTGCGGATTTGGCGCATAAGGATGTCAACCACACGGTCGAGCGCGTCGTTCATTTCGTTCATGGTGCTTTCGGCGCGATAGACCATTCTGTTGTCACGGATGGTGATTTCCACCGTTTGGCGGTTCTTTTCCAGCGTGACAACCACAAAAGCTTCGGCGTCATCGGAAAAGAGCTTTTTGAA
>CADCAD010000076.1 GCA_902799325.1 uncultured Ruminococcus sp.
TTTCTTTTTTTTCTTCTGGCTTAGGTTCTTCAGCTTTAGGCTGTGAGCCACATGAAATTAAAGAAACAAAGATTAGCAGTTAGGTCTGCGCCGTTGTCCTCCGACCATTTCTTAAGCGTCTGACATTTCTTTGGTTTCGTGGGATAGAAGGTTGAATCAAATTTTAAATCCCATTCCTTTGGATCAAAAACATTTATGATATATGACATTATTTACTCCTTTTATCTCTTTTAAGTATTAGGTGTAGCAGTAAACAAAGTTTCAATATCAGTCCTTGTAAGTACAACTAAATCACTCTGTTTAACATACTTGGATCCTTTCACGTTCGGGTTTCCCCTACCTACTGCTTATTCGTCTTCCTTCTTGATAATCATGGAGCGGATGACATCCTCGTTGATTCTGAATTTACGGTCAAGTTCCGCAGGGAACGGAGCCTCGGATTCAAAATCAAACAGAACATAGTAGCCTTCGCTCTCCTTGTTGATGAGATAAGCAAGCTTTCTCTTGCCCCATTCGTCAACATTTTTCAAAGTGGCGTTCTGCTCGATGAGCGCCTTGAATCTCTCCACAACGGTCTGAACGGCTTCCTCGCCCTTCTTCAGGGAGACAACCATGACTGCCTCATAATTTGCTGTTACTGCCATTTCTTTGCACCTCCTTCTGGACATAATGGCGGATTTCTCCGCAAGGATTTGCTGCATTACACAATGCAACAGGTATATTATAGCACGAAAAATCGTTTTGTCAACCAAAAATTCACAATTATTTCGGCGCAGCGCCCCGTTTTATTGGGGTATTGGCAGATTGACAAACGCCGCAAAACAGCTATAATGTATAATTGAGAGTTTATGGGCGGACTGCGGCGCTTTTTGCCGCTGTTCTGCAAGTAATTTAAGCAAGGATGTGTTTGTTTGTTCACTTCAATTTGGAAAGAACACAAGGGCTTCGGCAAGCAGATTTTTCTTTTGGCGAAAAATGAGCTGATAAAAACCTATAAGGGCGCCGTCATCGGTCCGTTTTGGGCGGTTGTGAAACCTGCGTTTACGGTGTTTGTATACTGGTTCGCGTTTTCCGTGGGTATCAAGGCGCTGCGTTCGGTCAACGTCCACCTCAACGGCATGGAGCACGAGGCGTTTTCCATCAACTTCTTCACCTTTATGTTTGTGGGCATTGTGCCGTGGTTCTTCATTCAGGAGCAAATCATTCAGGGCTCCAAAACCCTGCGCACCAACCGGCAGTTTATCACCAAGGTAAAGTTCCCCGTTTCGACCATTTTGACCTACACGGGACTGTCGAGGCTGTTTGTGCACCTGTTTTTGTTCGTCATTATGTATGCGTACATCATCTTTTTCCGCGTGTCAAACGGCATGTTCCCCGTCAGCTGGTATGATTTGCAGTTCTTCTTCTACTGTCCGCTGATGTTCTTCTTCTTCCTGGCGCTTTCGTGGTCAACCGCGCCGATGTCGGCGTTTTCCAAGGACTTTGAAAGCCTGATTGTGTCCGTCATGAGCGGTATTTTCTGGCTGTCGGGCATTATGTACGACTCCTACAGCTTCACGGGACCGCTGAAGTGGGCGATGCTGCTCAACCCGATTAACTTCTTTGCCAACGGCTACCGCAACGCGTTCCTCTATAACCGCGGCTTTTGGGTGTACAAAACCGAGCTGGTGATTTTCCTTGCGGAGCTGATCGGCATTACCCTGCTGGGCATTTTCAACTATAACCGACTCAGGAAAACGCTTCCTGACGTGCTGTAAGGAGGGCAAAATATGTCACCGGATACCATTATTTCCTTTAAGGACGTCAGCAAAACCTATATCCTTTACAAAAACGACCAGGCGCGTTTTAAGGCGCTGTTCATCAAGCCCAAGAATCCCAAAACCAACAAGGCACTCAACAAGGTTTCGTTTGAAATCAAGCGCGGCGAGTCCGTGGGCGTCATCGGCGACAACGGCGCCGGCAAGTCCACGCTGCTGAAAATGATTACGGGCGTTGCGTTCCCCGACGAGGGCGACATTTATGTGGACGGCAAGGTTGCCGCGCTGCTGGAGCTGACGGCAGGCTTTTCGCCCGAAATGACCGGCAGAGAAAACATCTACCTCAAGGGCTATATCCTCGGCTTGGAGGACTCCTATATCAAGGAAATTGAGGAAAACATCATTGAGTTCGCAGAGCTGGGCGACTACATCGACCAGCCGGTGCGCACCTACTCCAGCGGTATGAAGCTGCGTCTCGGCTTTGCCATCAACGTCAATATTGAGCCGGACGTGCTCGTGGTTGACGAGGCGCTGGCGGTCGGCGATGCGAGCTTTAAAAAGAAGTGCAAGGACAAAATCAGGGACATCATCAACGCAGGCACCACCGTGCTCTACGTCAGCCACAGCGCACCGTCCGTGAAGGAAATTTGTCCGCGCGCCATTTATCTGAGAAAGGGCACCGTGATTTTTGACGGTCCCACCGACGAGGCTCTGCAGGTTTATAACGACTACAAGGAAGCCCAAAAGGCAAAGAAAAAGAAATGATTAAAAACAGATTAAACGAATTTGAGGCTGATTGGGCGGCGATGCCCCAGGTGGAAAAGGAAAAGCTGAATCAGCTGCAGCATAAAACCATTCTCGTCAGCGGACATTCACTTGCCCGCTGTCTTTGCTATGCGCTGGTTTATCAAAGCGAGCAGCAAAACCGCGATATCCGGGTGGTGTACGCCGGGGATTGCAGCGGATTTTATCCCGAATGTACCGAAAGCCAATTCTTTACGGCGCTCGATTTTAATTCTCTCGGAGAATTAAAGCATGTTGATTATGTCGTGCACACCGGCTTTTGCGGCGAAGAAAGCGACTGCTTTCCGCGCGACTTTGCTGAGGAGGTGCGCCGCGTCAACCTGCTGGCGGCATTTGCCGAACAGCAAAAGGCGAAGGTCGTTCTGCTCAGCGACAGCCGCGTTTACGGCGAGGGCAAGCCGAACCGCGTGTATGCCGAAAATGAATACGCGCCTGTGGAAAACACCGCGGCGCCGTATGCGGTCAATCAGCTGCTGCGCTCGATAGAGTGCCTGTGGCAGTGCCATAACCGGGTGGAGAGCTTCTCCCTCACCGTGCTGCGCACCGGCGTTGTGCTGGGCGCCTGCAGCGGACTGCGCACGTTTATCGACGACGCGCTGCGCGCCGTTGCCGAGGGCAAGCCGTATGCGCTTGTCAACAGCAAAAAGGTGTCGTATGTCTACATCACCGACGTGTTCCGCGCGATTGTCTATGCCCTGTGCGGCGCTGTTGAGCCGGCGGTTTACAATGTCACCGGCAAAAGCAGCACTGCCTCGGCAGGCACTGTTGCGGCGATACTGCACGACGTTTACGGCGATACGGCGCAGCTAAGCTTGACGGGCGGCGACAATCCCAATGCCTGTGCGCTGTCCAACGGAAAAATCATCAACGGCGGCTGTGCGCCTGCCATTGGCTTGGACACGGCACTGGAGCTGTGCATGATGTCCTACCGCAAGGACGCCGCTGATTTGCAGCTTCCCAACACCCACGACGGCAGACTGGACGCGATTCAAAAAATGCAGCTCGCCTACCTGCTGGAGGTTGACCGCATTTGCAAAAAGCACCATATTAAATATTTCCTCGGCGGCGGCACCCTGCTGGGCGCCATCCGTCACAACGGCTTCATTCCGTGGGACGACGACTCCGACATTATGATGCTGCGCGAGGATTATGATAGATTTGCCGCGATTGCGCAGAGCGAGCTGCCTGCCGGCATGACCTTCCAGTCGGGCAAGACCGACCGCAACTGCTTTTATGAGTTCAACAAGCTGCGCGTGGAGGGCACTGTGTTTGCGACGGAGCTTGCCAAAAACCACACCGACATCAACGTGGGTATTGCGTTTGACATTTTTTGCCACGACAAAACCGCCAACTCCGCCCTCGGCAGAAAAATCCACCTCGCCGCCACGCTGTTTACGCGTGCGCTGGTGCTCAACAAGTGGAACCACCGCAAGGCGGACAACGGCAGCCGGATTCAGTCGGCGGTCACGAATTTTTGCGCGAAGGTGTTTCCCCTGCGGTTCAGCTACTTTTTGATGAACCACACGATTAGTTTCTTTAAAAGAAAAAAGAACGCCCGCTATCTATATGACGGCATGGGCAGAAATGTGTATAACGGCAGCTTTGACGCGTCGATTCTGGACGAGGTCATCTATAAGGATTTCGAGGGTTATCCCCTGCCGGTGCCGAAGCGGTATGACGAATATCTGACATTTTTGTACGGCGACTATATGGAGCTGGCGCCGCTGAGCACGCGGCTCGGCTGTCATGAGATTCTGCTGTGCGACATCGGAAAATTTGACTCGCTGTAGATATTCTATTTATATAACTAAAAATCGCTGTGAAGAAAAAGCCGAGAGCTTACTTCTTCACAGCGAATTCTTTTGATTATATTTCGGTTCAGTATCAACTTCCTGCGCTTTCGTAAGCGCGGATGCCGCGGTGCCATACCAGCACGCCTGCGGTCATCAGAACCGCCGCAGCCAAAACGGGCATTCCCAAATTGAACAGCGGGTTTTCACCCTTGAGGATGAACAGAGCCGGAAAGTAGCTTGTCAGCGCGAACGGAATGATATAGGTTATTACGTTCTGCACCAGGCGGTTATAGACCTTTGCCGGGTAGCGCGCGAAATCGCTGAACGTGTAGAACAAATAAATGACATTGCCGCTCCGCTTTACCCAGAACGCGACAGAAGCCGTGATGGTTTTTACGCCCGTGAAAATAAGCGTGATGAAGGGCATTATCGCTATCATAGCGATTATCCGCCACAAATCCCATTCAGCCTGTATTCCCGGAACGGAAGCGCAGACCAGCGCGATACCCATTATCAGCTCGCCGAGCGCATCGATCTGGATTTTTTCAACAAGCACATGAAAAAGTGTGTTGACAGGGCGCGTAAGGTATTTGTCGAAATCGCCCTTGCGAACGATGAAGTATCCGATCGACCAAAGGTTGTCAAAGAAAAAATGATCGATGCCCTTCGGGATAAGCGACATACCGTAGATGAACACGACCTCGTTGACGCTCCAGCCGACAAGATCGGGGATCTGACCAAAGATGATCCATAAAAAGAGCAGGTTGGAAAGCTGCACAAGCAAAAAGCCGATGACGCCCACGATAAAATCGCCCTTGTATTCCATCATACGCTTGAACTCCTGCGAAATAAATATACGGTGGATGCGCAGCGCACGTTTGATAGTTTTCATAGCTTCACCCTCCCTGCGACGAGAGCCGCTTGACAGAGGCTTTCCAAAGAAGCTTTGAAAGCACAAAGAAGAACAGCACCCAAAACAGCTGCAAGCAGATATAGCCGCAAAGCTCTAAGCCGCTGTATTTTCCCATATAGATCATAACAGGAGTGTAGTTGAGCGAGGAAAACGGTAAAAACAAAAGTACCTTTTCAAGCGCTGTAGGCAAAAACGAAAGCGGGATCACCGTTCCGGACAAAAAGCCGACGATCACGTTTTTCATCATATTCGCTCCCCACAGATACTTGATGACAAAGGCGATGAAGCCGAAGCAAATATTGAAATAGAAGTTGATCAAATATGCCATCGCGCAGCTGAACAGGTAGAGCAGCAGGCGCAGCGCGTTGAACTCAAAAACACCGCTCATAACTGTTCGGATGATCTCGACCGCGATGATCATCGGCGCCGCGATCGCGATTTCGGTGGGCAGCTTGTTGCCCAGCTCCTGAAATAAAAAGGTCGCGTTGTAGCTTACAGGCTTGATCATTCGCATAACGATGGAGCCGTCGCGGATCTCCTCGCCCACCACATACGCTCCGTCGCTGGCAATGATGGTGCCCGTAAGGAACATCAGGACGAGATAGACGATCATCTGCGGAAACGTGAAGCCGTTCATCGAGGCTTCATCGCCCGAGCGGTAGACAGCCGACCAGATGAAGTAGGTCACAAAGCAGGACAACGCCTCACCCAGCATAAAGAAGATCCAGTTGACACGGTAGGTCGCTACCTCCTGCATACCCGCGTTAACGAACGGCAGGTATATCCTCAGCTTGCGCCTCACGACGTCACCCCCTGCCCGTACAGCCGGCGGATAATCTCCTCGATGTCCGCGTCCTTAACGCTGATGTCGCTGACATTGACCTTGCTCAGCGTGTAGCTAAGCATATCCGAGACCGGCACAGCGGCGCTGTTGAAGCGCACCTTTAACGCGTTGCCCTCGGCTTCGACGGTCAGCTCATCGTCACCAAGGTTAAAGTGTCGGGCATACCCGAGCTTTTCCGAGGCGTTTTGCGTGCTTGTTTCAAAATAGAGCTCGCGTATCTGACCGTATTTCGATTTCAATTCGGCTATCGTGCCGTCAAAAACCTTTACGCCCTTGTCGATCATTACGATGCGCTTTGACAGCTGCTCGATGTCCGCGAGGTCATGGGTGGTAAGAATGA
>CADCAD010000077.1 GCA_902799325.1 uncultured Ruminococcus sp.
TGATTTGTTTCTTACTAAACCACGATATGATTTTTTCTTCTCTTGATCTGAAATGATTGAAGTTGGCTTTGTTGCAATCTGACAATTTCGACAAAACGAATAAAGTTGATACTGCACAATAAGATCTTCGATGCAGTTCATATGATCACCGCGAATACGAGGGTTAGGCGGAGCAATCCATTTTTGAGTAGGATCATTCAACACCACCGCCCTCAGCTCTCTTGTGAAAGTATTTCTACCCATAACAGAGCTTTGTGGGTTAACCACGTTGATATAGCTTTTATATAGTTCATATAAAAACTCATAAAGCAAGGATTTTTCGATTATAAGAAAAATTCGCGTCGAACAGCTTACGGATTATAGTATTCATATAAGAATACTCCATACCGATTTCCATACCAATTCTACCGATGAATGTTTATTGTTCGCACTGAGCTGTGTATGCGAGATGGAACATATCAAATGTGTATCCCGCTCCGAGAACCGCAGCCGCACGGGGTTTGAACCGCACTGCCGCCGCTCCTTTAACCGTACCATGATCTCCTGATATAATATCAACGGCACATATTTCTTCAGCTCGTTGTGAACATACCCGTAGTCGACAGGTGCATACACAGTCTCTTTTTGAAACTTCTCCGGAAAGAAGAGTGTGTAGATCTCATCGGGTGTTTTGTCTGCAACATCAGTAAGGTTTATACCGAGTTCATCGGCTCTTCGCCAAACCGCTGCTACAGACTTCGTTGAAATATGCCTCGTGGAAGCAATCGCTCTCTGGGACTTTTTTGTTTGTCGAAGCTCAAGAAGGAGCTTCATGTCAATAAAAAAAAGTCAATAAAAAAACCCTGCAACAGATATTCCATCAGCCACGATGACAGCGAAATGTGCCAGCGCTTCCAAAGCTCTGTAACATTGTGCGCGAGGTAAGGCAGATTAAAGTTGCGCGGAAGCTTGAATCCGAGAATCTTGGCCACGCCGATCGCCATGTCCGAGTACGCCAACGCACCGAAAACTGCATGAAATAGCGGCAAACGCTATGCTCTGACACAAAGCGACAGCCTGCTCTGGTGTGGTGGCCGCGTAATATTTTTTAA
The DNA here is from genome assembly GCA_902799325.1 of uncultured Ruminococcus sp. Taxonomy (GTDB): domain Bacteria; phylum Bacillota; class Clostridia; order Oscillospirales; family Acutalibacteraceae; genus Ruminococcoides. Next base: position 1,092 of record CADCAD010000077.1, read on the forward strand.
AAAAGTCACAAGAAAACTATTGACAGTCATATGAACCTGTGATATAATCTAGTAAACTCAAACGAAAGAGGTGGTAGCCATGCAGCAGTTGGCACCCGGCACACCGGGCATTTCCGACAGCGGCATGTTTGCGCGCTTCCGTCCGCTGATTCAGGCGACGGACGGACTGACGCTGCGGCAGGTATGCGCCCTGACAGGGCTGGAGGGCAGCACTATTCAAAACTGGATAAAGCGCGGCTTTGTGGCGCACCCTGTGAAAAAAAAGTACCGGGAACGCCAGCTTGCGCGAATTTTGCTGATTGCCGCCCTGCGCGACTGCATGCGCATTGACGACATCGGCGCGCTGCTCCGGCTGGTCAACGGCGACGCCGACGACACCGGCGATGATATCATTTCCGAGGAACAGCTCTACGATTACCTCTGCGCCGTGATTGCCACGGCAGCGGCGGACACGCTGTCCTTCGGGCAGATTCCCGAAGCCGTCCGCGCGGTGACCAAGGACTATGTGCCCGTAGGGGATACCGCCGCCGAGCGGCTCAACGAAGCGCTGACCGTGATGGTGTACGCCTATACGGCAGGGCAGTATAAACAGGAAGCCGACAAACGGCTCCGTGATTTATACCAATCTTCATAAAAAGTAGAATTTCTACTTTTTTCTATCAGAGAATAGTATTAAAGGAGAAAAATGTATGACCATTCAAACAAACGGCAGCAAAACCGTCAAAAGCTTTAACTGGAAGCGCCTTGTCATCATCGGCGCGGCGGCTGTTTTTGCACTGATTATTCTGTTCAACAGTTTCACAGTGGTCGCTCCCGGTCACACCGGCGTGGTTGTCACGCTGGGCAGCGTCAACGAGGGCGTGCTGACCGAGGGCATCCATCCCAAGGCGCCCTTTGTGCAGGACGTCGTTAAAATCGACAACCGTATCCAAAAGCTCGAGGTCAACACCGAGGCGTTCTCCAAGGACTTGCAGAGCGTCAAAACCGTGCTGGCGATTAACTACCGCGTGGATTCCGCCAAGAGCTACAGCCTGTACAAAAACATCGGCGCGGACTATGAAAACGTGCTGGTGGTACCGGCGGTCAACGAGGTGCTCAAGGCGATTACCGCCCAGTACACCGCCGAGCAGAGCGTTACCAACCGCGTGTTGATTTCCGACGGTCTGGTGGAAGGCCTCAACGAAAAGCTCAACGACCAGGGGCTCTACGTCACCGACGTCAACATCATCGACTTCGACTTCTCCGACGCCTTCATCACCGCCATTGAGGAAAAGCAGGTTGCCCAGCAGCAGCTTTTGAAGGCGGAAACCGAAAAGCAGACCGCCATCACCAATGCGCAGGCGGCAGCGGAAGCGGAAAAAATCAAGGCGGCAGGTACGGCGGAGGCGAACAAAACCCTCAACGAGTCGCTGACCGACAAGGTCATCGAAAACAAAAAGATTGAAAAATGGAACGGCGAGCTGCCCAAGGTGACCGGCGGCGACGGCACCATTATCGACATCGGCAGCGTCACCGGCAGCAAGGCGCAGTAAGGAGCTTATCATGGGATTCTTTATCTTTTTGTTCTGCATTGTCGTGGTGCTGTTGGTTGTCGTCATGATCCGCGGCTTCAACTACAACCATCGCATCGGCGAGGGCATGTTTAAAAACAGCGAATATAACCTCGACGAGCCCGACGATTTTGTGGATAAAAACTACTACGACAAAGACGCCTTTGACGATTATATCCGCAAGGATAAATAAGCGTCGCGGACGCTCCTGCCTGCCTTTGAAAACATCCGGCTTGACGGCACTGTTCATCAACGGCGTGACGGAGAAGTTTCCTATATAGTAAAAAAACACTTGCAAATTCCGCCGGATAGTGCTATCATATACAAGGTAAACACAGCGACGGAGAAAGTAGCACGAAATCCCGGCTTGACAGAGAAACGCGTCGGCGGCTGAAAGCGCGTTATGACGGCTTTGTGCGAAGTTCGCTCCCGAGTGGCGCCCTTGAAGCAGCAGTAGAGGGCGACGGCTTGCCCCGTTACAGGCTTCGAGCGCTTATCTTCGGATAAGAAGCAGGGTGGTACCGCGGAAGTATTTTCGTCCCTATGCCTTTTGGCATGGGGACTTTTTATTATACAGGAGGAAATCATGGACAAAATCAGTGCTTTGCGACAGGAATTTGAGCAAAAGCTCGCGCAGATTGCCGATCTCACCGCGCTTGACAAGGTGCGCGTGGACTATCTGGGCAAAAAGGGCAGCATCACCGCGCTGCTCAAGGGTATGAAGGATCTCACCAACGAGGAAAAGAAAACCTTCGGCGCCGAGGTCAACAAGCTCAAGGGCTTTGCCGCACAAAAAATTGACGAAAAAATCGAGGAGCTCCGCGAAATTCAGGTGGCGCGCGAAATTGCAATGATGCCCAAGTTTGACATCACCGCGCCTGCCAATCTCGACCGCGGCTCCTATCATCCCATCACGCTGGTGCAGCGCCAGTGCGAAAATATCTTTAAGTCGATGGGGTTCACCGTGGAGGACTATCCCGAGGTCGTCACCGACTACGAGTGCTTTGAGGCGGTCAATATCCCCAAGCACCATCCCGCGCGCGACATGCAGGACACCTACTACCTGACCAACGGCGAGCTGCTGAAATCTCAGACCTCTGCCGCGCAGAACGCGATTCTCAAAAAATACGGCAAGGCGCTCAAGGAAAAGGGCGTGCCGATCAAGGCGATTTTCCCCGGCAGATGCTTCCGCAACGAGGCGACCGACGCCAGCCACGAAAACACCTTTTTCCAGATGGAGGGCATGATGGTGGACAGGGATATCTCTATCTCCAACCTGATTTTCTTCATGAAAACCATGCTGTCCGAGGTCTTTCAGCGCGATGTCAAGGTGCGCCTGCGCCCGGGCTTCTTCCCGTTCGTCGAGCCCGGCTTTGAGCTGGACATCAATTGCCTCATCTGCGGCGGCGAGGGCTGCGCGTCCTGCAAGCACAGCGGCTGGCTGGAGCTTTGTCCCTGCGGCATGATTCACCCCAACGTGCTGCGCGAGGGCGGCATCGATCCCGACGAATACACCGGCTTCGCCTTCGGCCTGGGACTGACCAGATTGGCGATGATGGAATACAAAATCAAGGATATCCGCGACCTCAACAGCGGCAGCCTCAAGGCGCTGTCGCAGTTTACGGATGACGAATAAGGGAGGAGAAGCGCAATGTTTTTATCAATGAACTGGATTTCCGACTTCGTTGACCTCAGCGGTCTTGACAAGCTCGCGTTAATTCATCAGTTTTCGCTGTCCACCGCCGAGGTGGAGAACGAAATATTCTTCAAGGGCTCGGACATCAGCGGCATTGTTGTCGCGGAAATCAAGTCCGTGGAAAACCACCCCGACTCCAAAAAGCTGCACCTGCTCAAGGTGGACGCAGGCGACGGCGCACTGACCGACGTGGTGTGCGGCGCGCCCAACGTGCGCGTCGGCATGAAAACCGCCTTTGCCAAGGTGGGCGCTCAAATCGGCGACATCACCATCGCGCCGCGCAAGCTGGCAGGCTACACCTCCAACGGCATGTGCTGCGGCGAGGCGGAAATCGGCATCAGCGACGACAACTCCGGCATTATGGAAATCACCGACGACATTCCCAACGGCACCGACCTCAAAAGCGTCTATGAAATCGACGATATCGTCTTTGAGGTGGACAACAAATCCCTGACTAACCGCCCCGACCTGTGGGGACACTACGGCATCGCGCGCGAGTTTGCGGCGCTTGCCAACCGCCCGCTCAAGCCGCTCGACACCGAGGACTTGACCGCCTTTGACAGCCTTGCCAAGGTGGACTTGAAAATCGAGGATCCGCTCTGCTACCGCTACTCCTGCTTGCAGGTGGAGAACATCAAGCGCAGCGTCAGCCCCGTGAACATGCGCATCCGCCTGTACTACTGCGGCATGCGCGCCATCAACTTCCTCGCCGATCTCACCAACTATTTAATGCTCGAAATGGGACAGCCCATGCACGCGTTTGACTCGCGCAAGGTGGGCAAAATCCGCATCAAGCGTTTTGACAAGCCCTTTGTGTTCCAAACCCTCGACGGCGTGGAGCGCAATGTGGACGAAAACACCCTGATGATTTGCAACGACAACACCCCCGTTGCCATCGCCGGAATCATGGGCGGTCTGGACTCCGAAATCGTGGACGACACCACCACCCTCACGCTGGAATCCGCCACCTTTGACGCGGCTTCCATCCGCAAATCCACCGTTCGTCTCGGTCACCGCACCGACGCCTCCATGCGCTATGAAAAGAGCTTGGATCCGGAAATGACAGATGTGGCTATCGCACGCTTTTTAAATCTTTTAAAGAAATATGATAGCGAGGTAGAGGTTGTTTCCGCCCTCACCGACGAGTACGCCTTCCGCTATGACACCGTGGAGCTCAGCTTCACCAAGGCGTTTGTCGACCGCTACACCGGCATTGAAATCGACAACGATACCATCATTGCCACCCTGCAAAGCCTCGGCTTCAAGGTCACGCTCAGCGGCGATACCTTTGATGTGGTGGTGCCGTCATGGCGCGCCACCAAGGACGTCACCATGAACGCCGACATCATCGAGGAAATCACCCGTATCTACGGCTATGACAACTTTGCCGTCCACACCACGCGCAGTCCGCTGTATCCCGTCCGCATGGACGAGGTGAAGCGCAACGAGGAAAAAATCAAGGATATCCTTGTCAAGCGCTACAATCTGCACGAGCTGCACTCCTACGTCTGGGCGTATTATGACGAGCTCAAGGCGCTCGGCATCGAGGTGGAGGACAACATCAAGCTGCTCAACGCCACCAACCCCAATATCGAAACCATCCGCAACTCCATGATTCCCACCCAGCTCTGCCAAATCAAGACCAACGTGGGCTACGCGCCTGCCTTCGGCATCTTTGAAATCGGCAGGGTTGTCACCGGCATGACCGAGGACAACCTCTGTGTGGAGAAGAAAATGCTCGCCATCACCCTCTACAGCAAGACCGAGGACGTCAAGGAGCTCTACTTCAAGCTGCGCGACATGCTCGCCGTGCTGACCGACGACATCAAGCACCGCACGCTCAGCTTTGCGGAAGCCGCGCCCGCGCACGGCTATGAGCACCCCATCAATCTCAACACGATTCTGCTCGACGGCAGCGCCATCGGCAAAATCGGCATTGTGCACCCCACCGTCGGCAAGAAAATCGACAAGAAGGCGGCGGTTGTGTTTGCCGAGGTCGATATGCAGGCGTTCGCCGACGTGACAAACGCGTCCATCGTCTATGTCGAGCCGTCCAAGTTTCCGCCGATGGACTACGATATCAGCGTAGTCATTCCCAACG
>CADCAD010000078.1:0-10223 GCA_902799325.1 uncultured Ruminococcus sp.
ATATCGTCGGCACGGCTGAGAATATCAGACACCGCGTCGGTGACGCCCTCGCCGATTTCCTCCGCCACGCTGTCCGTCTTGGAGTCAAATTTTGATACGGCGGATTCCGTTTTGGAAGCTGCTTTTTCCGCTGTCTTGCCGCAGCCGGCAAACGCAGATAAAGCGGCAGCCATCATACAAATGGCGATGATTCTTTTCATTTCATATCATCCTTTATACAAAAATGGTGCCGTGAAAACACGACACCGTTAGTATACACCATTTGCAGTTGTTTATTCATTGACGATGGAAACATGCGGATACGGAATGGTGATTCCGTTTTCATCAAAGGCATTTTTGACATTTTCTTCCATTTTGAATTTCACCGTGAAAAAGTCCTCGCTTTTTCCCCACACGAGGGCGAGAATCTCCACACCGCTGTCAAGGTGCTCGGAAACATACACCTGCGGCTGCGGATCCTGCAAAATCTCGGGAATTTGGGAGATAACGTCATACACAACGCTCTTGACCTTGGTCAAATTATCGTCATAGCTGACCGAAAATTTCAAATCCACCCTGCGCGTTCCTGCGGCAGAGCAGTTGATGACATTATTGGAGGTAAGCTTAAAATTCGGAATCTGGACAATTTTATTGTCAAAGGTGTGGATTTGCGTATAGAAAATGCGAATGCTGTCCACATAGCCCTCCAGTCCTTCCACTTGAATCAAATCGCCCGCGGCAATCGGCTTGTTAAACAGGATAATCATGCCGCTGACAAAGTTTTTGAGCGTGTCCTGAAAGGCGAGTCCTGCTGTCAGCGCGGCGGCGCCCAGAGCGGTGATGATGGAGGAAATATCCACCTTTGCCGTACCAAGCGCGGTAATGACCACCAAGCCATACAAAATCACACGCAAAATGGAAAACAAAAACGTTTTCGCCGTGTGGTCGATTTTTGATTTTAATATCAGCTTTTTTAAGGGAATCAACAGCAGCTTTATAAGCAGCGCGCCCAGCAGCAGCACCACCGCAAAGGCAAGAAAGCCGTGCGCAAATCCCCACAACGCGTTTTTCAGTTCTTCCATAGAGCCTCCTAATCGGCAATCAATTTTTCGCTTATCAGCTCACCGTTCTTCCACAGGCGAATCACCACGTTGCCGTCCTCATCAAACGAAACGCTTTTGCCGTTGCGCACACCGCCGACATAGGTGCACACGTCCAAAAAGCCGCCGTCCCTGTCAAACCGTGCGCCGAAGCCGTCGGGCTTGTTGTCCGTCCATTTGCCGGCGTGCAGGGTGCCGTCGCTGCGGCGGAAGCCGACGCCGCGGCCGCTGCGGTTGCCGTTTTCCCAGTCGCCGATGTAGTTGGGACTTCCCTCTTTATAGTAGCAGACGCCGAAGCCGTGCCGCTTATCCGCAAGATATTCGCCGTCGTAGGAGGTCAACCCCTCGGGCGTAACGGTTCTGCCGCGGCCGGTGCGCCTGCCGTCCTCGTCCGTTGTGCCAAAGTAAGCATAAGCGCCGTTTTTGGTGGCAATCTTCACATCCGCTTCCGGCTCACTGTCAGGCTTAACAAAGACTTCCGCGTCAGCCTGCTCCTCGTCCGCAGCCGCTTCTAACGCGGTTTCGGGCTCCTCCTCCGGCACAGCTGTGATCGCTTCGGGTTCAGCTGTGTTTTCAGCATTTTCAGCTACAGCCTCAACGGTTTCATCTGCGTCAGCGGCTTCTTCCGTCGTTTCGGGCTGTTCTTCGGCGGCTTCGGTCTTTTCCGCCGCAGGCTCCTCCATGGGATAGCCTGCCAGCTCGCCGAAGATATTTTTATTCGTTTTGTGCGCTTCGAACAGGATATTTGCAATGCGCTCATAGGCAGAGTATGTGTACGTCTCCGGCTCCGGCTGAACCGGCGCGGCAGGTTCTTCTTCTGTAAGAATATCATCCTCGCTGAGATACGGCGCGTTTTGCAGCTCGAGCATGTCAACGCTTCTGCCTGCGCCGAAGCTCTCTCGGGAAAACGCAAAACCGCCACCCTTTTGCTGCACGGTCGGCACGGTAAAATCCGTCGGCTTAAACCGCTCGTCATACCAAATCATGCCGGAATTGGAATACATCAACGCGGCGCAGCGCTTTTTCGGCGTATCCAAGGAGGGATACAAATCCACCGTTGTCACGCCGGACGGCAAAAACCGCTGCAGGCGCAGCAGAAAAAGCCCCTCGGCACGGCGCGGATAAATGACCGCAACAATGGTGTTTTCCAACCGGCGGTCGTAATATTCCGTGCGCAGCCAAGCGTGGTCGCCGCCGAAGAACTGCCGCTTATAGATAATGCCGTTGTCACCGTAGGACATCACGCAGTAGCCGCCGCCTGCCGAGCGCTTGACGGTTTGCAACGGGTGGGTGTCCGCGTTGATTTTCCATGACAGGGGTTCCCCTTTTTTCATGGAATAGCCGAGATTATACACGCGGTTGTCAATGGTGATGTCTGTTTTTTCGGTTTGCGGCGAACACTTGGCGTTGAAATAATTGGCGCGCACACCCGCGAGCGCGTCATTTTTAAAGTCGAGCCGCTCATACTCCGCAACCAAAACGGAATAAATGATTAAATCCTTGGATATTTTTCGCAACTTTGAAAGCATAAATAGAACCCCTTGCGGCAACGCGCCGCATCCGATATGACAATACTAAACACGGGCGGATACTGTCCGCCCGCGTTGAAAATTTTTTAGATAGAAACCGACATAGCGATTCTGTAAAGCCGTTTGTCGAAAACGCGCTCCATATCCAGCGCCTCGTTGATATCAAGGTGTGTAATTTTGCCGTCGCGCATTACCACCACGCGGTTGCCGTAGCCCTTGTCCAACAGTGAAACCGCTTCGTAGCCCATCTGGCTGGCGACCACTCTGTCACGCACGGTCGGCGAACCGCCGCGCTGTACATGACCGAGGATAGTGGCTCTCGCCTCAATGCCGAGGCGCTGCTCGATATACTTCGCCAAATCATTGACGCCGCCGACGCCTTCTGCAACAACAATCACAAAATGCTTCTTGCCGGTCTTTTGGGTGTTGACAATACGGGCGATAACATCACGCTCGATGTTAAACTCGATTTCGGGCACCAAAATCGCGGTTGCACCGGTGGCAATACCTGTCTGCAAAGCGATGTCGCCGCAGCGTCTGCCCATGACCTCAACAATGGAGCAGCGGTCGTGCGACTGCGCGGTGTCGCGGATGCGGTCAACCATCTCCTGTGCTGTGTTCATGGCGGTGTCAAAACCGATGGTATATTCGGAGCAGGCGATATCGTTGTCAATGGTACCGGGAACACCGACACAGTTGATGCCTGCCGCTGTCAGCGCTCTGGCGCCGCGGAACGAACCGTCGCCGCCGATGACAACAACGCCGCTGATGCCTTGGCTGCGGCAAAACTCCGCCGCGCGCTCCTGCGCTTCTTTATGCTTAAACTCCTCGCTTCTGGCGGTGTACAGCATGGTGCCGCCGTTGCCGATGATGTCGGAAACCGAGCGGAGATTCATTTCCTCGATGTCGCCGTTAAGCAAGCCATTGTAGCCGCGGTAAATTCCGAAAACGCGCATACCCCTGTTGATGCCGGCACGGACAACCGCACGGACGGCTGCGTTCATGCCCGGCGCGTCACCGCCGCTGGTCAGTACGGCAATTGATTTTTGTTCCATATTCATACCTCCGTAGGATTAAAGTTTTATTTACCGTTTTATTATAATACAAACAGGGGCTCTTTACAAGGGATTTTTGAAATTTTTACAAAAAATATTACAAAATTCTTCTCTTTTATCTCACCTTTGTTATGACAAATACCTTGACTTTTCGCCCTCAAGGGCGTATGATGATAATGTAAATAAAGAATTATAATTGAGGGTGACAACATGACAAAGCTTTATCTGGCTATTCCCTGCTACAACGAAGAGGATGTGTTGTGGGACAGCGCCGAAAAGCTGCTGAATAAATTTTACAACATGATGGAGGATGGCAAGATTTCGCCCTCCAGCCGCATTGTGTTCATCGACGACGGCTCCAAGGACAGAACGTGGGATATCATTCAGGATTTACACCATCAAAACGAAATCTTTCAGGGCATCAAGCTCAGCCGTAACCGCGGTCATCAAAACGCGCTGCTGGCAGGCTTGATGACGCTTAAGGACAAGGCGGACGCGGTCATCTCCATCGATGCCGATTTACAGGACGATATCAACGTCTTTGACAAGATGGTCAAGGACTACGAGGACGGCTGCGACGTGGTGTACGGCGTGCGCTCCAAGCGCGCCACCGACACCTTCTTCACGCGCTTCCCAGCGGAAGCCTTTTATAAAATCCTCAACAAAATGGGCGCGAAGGTCATTTTTAACCACGCCGATTTCCGCCTGATGAGCCGCCGCGCGCTGGAGGCGTTCTCGCTCTACCGCGAAACGAATATTTTTCTCAGAGGCATGGTGCCGCTCATCGGCTATAAATCCTCCATCGTTAAATATGAGAGAAGCGAGCGCCTTGCGGGCGAAAGCAAATATCCGCTCAAAAAAATGCTGGCGCTGGCGTGGGAGGGCATTACCTCGCTGAGCATCCAGCCCATCCGCATCATTACCTGGCTCGGACTGATTATCTTCCTCATCAGCATTGTGATGGTCATCTACTCCCTCATCAGCTTTTTTGTCGGCGCCGCCGTCAGCGGCTGGGCAAGCACCCTGTGCTCCATCTGGGCGCTGGGCGGTCTGCAACTGCTTGCCATCGGCATCATCGGCGAATATATCGGCAAAATTTACCTTGAAACCAAGCGCAGACCGCGGTTTATCGTGGAGGAATATTTGGACGACAGTTATTAATAATTCTTATACAGAAATAAGTCGGCGGCAGCCGGCTTTTTTCTTTGGCAAATCTATGTGAATTTGGACAATTTTTTTGCAGAAAAACGCCTATTACATCGAATATGTAAAAATATTTTAAATTTCTCCGTTTTTATTGACTTTATGCCGTTTTTCATTATAATTATTAGATGTATAAATATGTTTATATAGCAATGATATACGAAACAATTAAACCTAAAAGGAGAATGAATCATGGAAGAATTAATGGAAATTCTGCAAGAACTCAGACCTGACGTAGATTTTGAAAACGAAACCGCGCTGATTACCGACGGCGTGCTCGATTCCTTTGACATCGTAGCGCTTGTCGGCGAGCTCAACGACGCATTTGACATCGAGATTAAGCCCAACAACCTCGTGCCCGAAAACTTTAACTCCGCAAAGGCAATGATGGCACTGATTGAACAGTTACAGGATGAATAAGCTATGAACAAGGAACTTTTAAGAACACTTTCGGCACAGCTGGACACCCCGTCCTATATCTTTGATTTGGACGCGTTCAACAAGCGCGCCGCGCTTGTCCGCAAATACTTCGGCGAGAAAACAGGTCTTTGCTTTTCAATCAAGGCAAACCCCTTTCTGCTGGGCAGACTGCCGGAAACCTTTGACAAGATTGAGGTTTGCAGCCCCGGCGAGCTGACGGTTTGCGAGAAAACCGGCGTGGACATGAGCAAAATCATCTTCTCCGGCGTGAACAAAACCGAAAAGGACGTTCATCGCGCCGCTGACGACGAGGTGGGCACCTTTACCGCCGAGAGCAGACTGCACGTCAAGATGATTAATGCCGAGGGCGTTGCCCGCGGCAAGGTCTTCCCCGTGCTGCTGCGCGTGACCGACGTAAAGGGCGGCACCCAGTTTGGCATGGAGGAAAAGGAAGTGCTCGACATCATCGCCAACCGCGAGGACTACAAGGGCATGGAAATTGTAGGCATCCACTACTTCACCGGCACACAGAAGAAAAAAGCAAAGCCCATTGAGCGCGAGCTGGCGTATATCACCGACCTGCTTGACCGCGTCAAGGCGGAGCTCGGCTTTGTGATTGAGCGCGTGGAATACGGCACCGGTCTTGCCGTTGACTACTTTGACGACAACGCCGACGCACTCGAGGAGGAGCGCCTCGCTTCCATTTCCGAGCCGATTCGCGCTTTGGCGGAAAAGGCGGCGCTGACCGTGGAGATGGGCAGATTCTTTGCCGCTCCCTGCGGCTATTACCTGACCAAGGTGATTGACGCGAAAACCAATTATGACATCAACTATGTGATTGTGGACGGCGGCTTGAACCAACTGAAATACGACGGACAGCTGCAGGGCATGCAGATTCCGAAGATTGTCCACCTGAAAAACCACGACGGCGAGGACGGCGTGAAGGCATGGACGCTTTGCGGCAGCCTTTGCACCACAGCGGACATTTTGGCAAGGGCAGCGGAGTTTGACAGCCTTGCCATCGGCGACATTTTGGTATTCTGCCGCACCGGCGCTTACTCTGTCACCGAGGGTATGGCGGTATTCCTCAGCCGCGAAATGCCGCAGGTTTCCGTCTATTCCGAAAAGAGTTTCCCATAGCATAACAAAGGCGGCTCGCGCTGCATAATGGTGAGCCGCTTTTATTGCGCGTATTACACATAACGGAGATGTTTTTTTGATATTTAATATTACATACACCTCACTGAATTTTATCTTTTTTGTACTGGCAACCATGCTGGTATACTTTTTGTTCCCGGCGAAAAAATATAAATGGACGGTACTGCTTGCGGCAAGCGTATTCTTTTACGCGGTGGCAGGCTACAAATTTGCCGCCTTTATTCTGTTTACCTCGCTGACAACCTACCTGATTGGTCTGTGGATTGAAAATGTGTCCGTCGCTTCCAAGGCGCTGCTGAAGGCGAAAAAGACAGACTGGGACAGAGAGCAAAAGAAGGCATACAAGAATCGCATTAAGATTCAAAAGCGCCTGATTATGACGCTGGCGCTCGTGATTAACTTCGGCATTCTGGCGTTTTTGAAGTACTACAACTTCTTTGCCGGCAGCTTAAACGACATGCTCGGCGCGTTTGGCATCGGCTTTTCCGCGCCGACGCTTACGCTGTTTTTGCCGCTGGGTATTTCGTTCTACACCTTCCAGTCGATGGGCTATATCATCGACGTGTACCGCGAAAAAACGCCCGCGCAAAAGAATCCGTTCAAGCTGCTGCTGTTTGTGTCCTTCTTCCCCCAGATTGTGCAGGGACCAATCAGCATTTACGACCAGCTGGCGCACCAGCTGTTTGAGCCGCATGAATTTGACTTTACCCGTGTAAAGCACGGCATGGAGCTGATTTTGTGGGGCTTCTGCAAAAAGCTGATCATCGCCGATCGCGCGGTTATTCCGATTAACGCGGTCATCGCCGACTATAACGCCTACAACGGCACCACCCTGACGTTTACCATCCTGCTGTACGCGGTACAGCTGTATATGGATTTCTCGGGCGGTATTGATATCTCGCGCGGTGTGGCACAGATTTTCGGCATCGACATGATTGACAACTTCAAGCGCCCGTACTTCTCCAAATCCATCAACGAATACTGGCGCAGGTGGCATATTTCGCTGGGCGCGTGGCTGAAAAACTATCTGTTCTACCCCATCGCCATGAGCAACGTATTCCTCAACGCCGGCAAGAAGATGAAGAACTCGCGCTTCGGCAACACCGCCGCAGGCGCCCACATTGCCAAGGTGCTTCCCACGAGCGTCGCCTCGCTGGTGGTATTCCTCGTGGTGGGCATTTGGCACGGCGCCAACTGGAAGTATGTCATGTTCGGCTTGTGGAACGGCGTGATTATCATGCTGAGTATTCTGCTGCAGCCGATTTTTGACGGCTGGACGGAAAAGCTGCATATCAACAAACAGGCGCTTCCCTTCCGCCTGTTCCAAATTGTCAGAACCTTCCTGATTGTCCTTGTCGGCTATGTGTTTGACGTGGCGCCGACAATGGAGCAGGGCTTTCAGACCATCGGCATGTTCTTTGCCGGTCAAAACCTTGCGGAGGGCTGGAACCAAATCTTTACCCTCGGCATCCGGGAATACGACTATGTTGTCATTCTCCTCGGTATCCTCCTTGTGTGGATTATCAGCCTGATTCAGGAAAAGCATGCGGACACCGACATCCGCACCATGCTGGACAAAAAGCCGTTTATCGCGCGCTTTGCCGTGGTGTATCTCGGCATTGTGGCAGTGGTTGTTTTCGGCATCTATGGCTCCGGCTACAACGCGGCTGACTTTGTATATATGCAATTTTAACTGACAGAGGCAAATGTTCATGAAGAAAAAATTATATATCACCCGGACGGTCAAGCTGGTTTGTCTGTTTTTGGCGCTGACGCTCACCTTTGGCATTCTGCAAAGCTACGTTCTGTGCCGCATAGACGCCAACAGCATCCGTCTGGAGGGATACTATCAAGAGGAAAAGGACTCGCTTGATGTGGTGCTGCTGGGCGCCAGCGAGGTTTATACCGGTTTTTCATCGGGGCTGGCGTATGACAAATACGGCTTCACCAGCTATCCCTTTGCCTCTGAATCCATCACGGCGGACGGCACGCTGCTGGCGCTTAAGGAAATTGTGCGCACACAAAAGCCGCAGCTGATTGTCATTGAGCTGAACGCATATCTCTATGCAAAGGACAGCAACGAGTCGCATGACGCGCATATCCGCAAGCTGATTGACAATATTCCGCTTAACGAAAACAAAATTGAATACATCAGCAACAATGTGCCCCCGGAGGAGCAGCTGGAATATTATCTGCCGCTGATAAAATATCACGGCACCTGGAGCGATATTCCGAAAATGCCCCGTTTAGTGGTAACCAAGCTGCTGCAGCAAATGCGCGGCACCAGCTATTTAAAGGGATTTCGCACCACCACCGATGTGTTTAAGCCCACCGAAAAGGTGCTCAATCACAAGCTCGCCCAAGAAACCGGCACCAAAAAGCTGAATCCCGTTTTGGAACAAAAGCTGCGCGATTTGCTGGACTACTGCAAGGAGCAAAAGCTTGATAATGTTGTCTTTTTGCGCACGCCGCACTTGGTGTATTCCAAAACCTATGACCGCGTCAAGCGCGCCAACTGCGCCGGTGAGATTGTGCAGAGCTACGGTTTTCCGTTCATCAATTTGGAGCGCGATTTTGAAAAAATCGGTATTAACCCCGAAACGGATTTCTATAATTATGACCATATGAACATCTACGGCACCGTGAAGATGACCGAATATCTCAGCGCCGTTTTGTGTCGTGATTATCACATCCGCGGACGCGAGCTGAGCGCCAAGCAAAAGGAAAACTGGGACAAAGCCGGCAAGTACTTCCACAAGCTATATCAATACTGCGATTACCTGATAAAGGAAAAGCACGAAAAGGTGCAGCTGATGGAGGATATCAACACACTGCAGGCACTGGAAAAATACTAAAGATATGCAAGACGGTGTAATGCCGTCTTGTTTTTTGCTGTATTATATGATAAAATAAGATTAATTATAAAGCAAAAGGAGAAGGAAAATGGACGTCAAACGGTTGGAACGGCGAAATTCGTCGGCTGACATCATCCGCATACTCGCGGTCTTTTTGGTGATGTCGATCCATTTTTTGTACCACACCTACAACCACAATCCCGCCACCGGCGGAACGGACGGCTTTTATCAGCTGAAAATCAACGGCTACGGTCCGATTGACGGCATCGTCAAGTATTTTCAGGAGGGCAACCCTGCCCTGCTGGAGGGACCGAAGTTCTTCCTGATGATTATGATGCGCACGCTGTTTACCACCTGTGTGCCGCTGTTCATTTTGCTGACAGGCTATTTTATGTCAAAAAAGACGCTGAGCAGGAGCTATTACAAGGGCATCCGCAAGACGCTGATTATCTTTGTGCTGGCTTCCGTCGCCTGCTTCTTCTTTAAGTCCGTTCACGAAACCAAGGAAGCGCAGGCAGCCTTTTATGCCGCAGACTTCGGCAAAATGTTTGACGCGCTGTATCAAACGGGCAAGTTTGGGCTGAAGGACTATCTCCTCGGCATTTTCGATTTTTCCGCCGCCAATTACTCCTGGTATGTGGAAATGTACATCGGGCTGTTTTTGATTGCGCCGTTTTTGAACCTCGCCTACAACAAGCTCGGCTCCAAGCGCAAAAAGCAGGTGCTGGTGGCTACTTGTGTGTTTTTGACGATTCTGCCCACGCTGTTTAACATCTTTGAATTCGGCGCAGGCGACTGGTGGCTGAACCCGGTCAAGGACGGGCACTATCAAAAGCTGATTCCTGCCTTCTGGATGAGCGCCTACCCCATCGCCTACTACTTCACCGGCGCCTATATCCGCGAATACGGCATCAAGCTGAAAAC
>CADCAD010000078.1:10247-11049 GCA_902799325.1 uncultured Ruminococcus sp.
TGCTGTTTACCATGCTGATGCGCGTCAAGGCGAACAACTGGCACCCTGTTGTCAGAACGGCGATGTGGAAGGTCGCGGATTTGACCTACGGCATGTATTTGCTGTCCTACATCTTTGATATCTTAATTTACACGCAGCTCACGAAAAATGTCATTTCTATCTACGACAAGCTCCCCTATGACTTCCTGTGCGTGCCGCTCTGTTTTGTTTTGTCGCTGATTGCAAGCATTATAGTGAATTTAGCGGCGAAGGGTATTATTATTCTTTATGAGAAGATTAAGATCTTCATCCTGACGCACAGGGAAGCTGCCGACAAGCTGAAACGGCAGGATATTATCTTTATTTTGCTGATGATAGGCGCGCTGCTGTTCGCGCTTTGGAAGGTGCGCTACGGCTTCGGCGGCAACGATGAGCCGTTCTATCTGACAATTCCCCACCGCCTGACAAAGGGTGACGCGCTGTTCCGCGACGAATGGAATTTGGCTCAGATGTGCAGCTTTTTGCAGCTGCCGTTCACGTGGGTGTATACCCTCATCACCGGCGGCACCGACGGCATTATTCTTGCCGCGCGCGTGTTCTATGTATTTGTGCACGCAGGCGCGTGTGTGCTGATTTACACCCGTCTGCGCAAATACGGCTATGTGGCGATGATCAGCACGGTGCTGTTCTTTGTCTACACGCCCTACAACATTATGGCGCTCGGCTACGACTCCATGGGCGTCGAGCTGGTGCTGCTTCTTCCGCGGCTGCGACGGCGTCGTCGCGCGGAAGGTGAAGATCTTCAACCACAACAACTGGTCGA
>CADCAD010000079.1 GCA_902799325.1 uncultured Ruminococcus sp.
GAACAAGACCGACCAGGTTGACGACGAAGAGCTCCTCGAGCTGGTAGAGATGGAAATCCGTGACCTGCTCAACGAGTACGAGTTCCCCGGCGACGACACTCCCATCATCAAGGGCTCCGCTTATGTTGCTCTGACCAGCGATTCCAAGGATCCCAACGCTCCCGAGTATGCTTGCATCCACGAGCTGATGGATGCTGTTGACGAGTTCATTCCTACTCCCGACCGTAAGGCTGACCAGCCCTTCCTGATGCCCGTTGAGGACGTATTCACCATCACCGGCCGTGGTACTGTTGCTACCGGTAGAGTTGAGAGAGGCCAGATTAAGACTTCCGAGGAAGTTGAAATCGTTGGTCTGACCGACGAGAAGAGAAAGGTTGTTGTAACCGGACTTGAGATGTTCAGAAAGACCCTGGACTATGCTGAGGCAGGCGACAACGTAGGCGTTCTGCTCCGTGGCGTTCAGAGAACCGAGATCCAGAGAGGTCAGGTTCTTGCAAAGCCCGGCACCATTCATCCCCACACCAAGTTCCGCGGCCAGGTTTACGTACTGACTAAGGACGAGGGTGGCCGTCACACTCCTTTCTTCAACAACTATCGTCCCCAGTTCTATTTCAGAACCACTGACGTAACCGGCACCATCTCCCTGCCCGAGGGCGTTGAGATGTGCATGCCCGGCGATAACGTTGAAATGGACGTTGAGCTGATCACTCCTATCGCTATCGAAGTTGGTCTGCGTTTCGCTATCCGCGAAGGCGGCAGAACCGTTGGTTCCGGCGCTGTTATCGCTATCAACGAGTAATTCATTTTACAATTAAAGGCTGTCCTGCTTTCAGGGCAGCCTTTCTTTGAGGGATTCTGTCGTCGCCGCAGCGCTTTTGTCAAGTGCCGCGGCGCATTCAAGGGGTAATTGTATGGACAATAAAAACGGAATTTATAATGCGCGTGAGCTCGGCAGACCGCGCATGATTGTGCTGGGCTTGCAGCACATGTTTGCTATGTTCGGCGCCACTATTTTGGTGCCGATGATTACGGGACTGGACGTTTCCACCACCCTGCTGATGGCAGGCTTGGGTACGATTCTGTTCCACGTGTTTACGAAATTTCAAGTGCCTGCCTTTCTTGGCTCGTCCTTTGCGTTTCTCGGTGGCTACGCCGCAGTGAAGGCGATGGCGCCGGAAGGAGCCGATCCCAACAGCATGCTGCCCTACGCTTGCTTGGGCGTTGCCTGCGCCGGTTTGGTTTACTTTGTGTTGGCGTCCATCATCAAAGCGGTCGGCGTTGACCGCGTTATGCGTTTCTTTCCGCCGGTTGTCACCGGCCCTATCATCATCGCCATCGGTCTGGGCTTGGCGCCCTCGGCGGTGAGCAGCTGCACCACCAACTGGTTTTTGGCATTCATTGCGTTGGCGACCATCATCATCTTTAATATCTGGGGCAAGGGTATGCTGAAAATCATTCCCATCATCCTCGGCTTGGTTATTTCCTACGGCGTAGGCTTGGCACTTTACTACATAGGAGAAGCAAATCCCGATTTGATTCAGAATGTGCCGTGGATGTTCTCCGGCGGCGCGGAGCTGGACGAAGCAGGCAACGTTGTAAAATATCTCCCCATCTTTGATTTCACCATTCTGCGTGACGTGATTGGAAACATCGGACAGGGACAGTTCTTCGGAGCAAACTGCCTGCTTGATTTCCCGATTCACTGGGACAAAACCGTGTTCGGCGGCATCGACTGGTCAAACGGCACCGTCATTGTTTCTTCCATCATCGCTATTATGCCGATTTCGCTGGCGACCATGATGGAGCACATCGGCGACATTTCCGCCATCAGCTCCACCGTCGGCAAAAACTACATCGCGGAGCCCGGTCTGCATCGTACCCTGATGGGCGACGGTCTGGCAACCACTCTTGCCTCGTTGTTCGGCGGCCCTGCCAACACCACCTACGGTGAAAACACCGGCGTGCTGGCGCTGACAAAGGTTTATGACCCGAAGGTCATCCGCATAGCTGCGTGGTTCGCGGTCGGCGCGTCGTTCTTCCCGATTGTGGCGGCGCGTATCGCCACGATTCCCAGCTGCATCATCGGCGGCATTTCGCTGGTTCTCTACGGCATGATTTCCGCTGTCGGCGTGCGCAACCTTGTGGAAAACAAGGTGGACTTCACCAAAAGCCGCAACCTGATTATCGCGGCAATCATTTTGGTGCTCGCGCTCGGTCTGGGCAGCGACACCGTCAGCTTCACTATCGGCAGCGCGCAGATTACCCTTTCGCCGCTGGCGGTCGCGTCCATCGCCGGTATCGTGCTCAACGCGATTTTCCCCGGCAAGGACTACGATTTCCGCGCCAACTACAAAAAGAAAAAGCGCAAATAATCGGCTATCCGGCGTTTGCTCCTCGGGGCAAACGCCGTTTTTGGGCAATATAAAAAGCTTTTCCGTCTGCCGGTTAGCGAAAGATAACTAAATCGAGAAAATATTTCAAAAATCTCTTTACTCGGCGGCATATATTTGGTAAAATAATATTAAACTATTCAAAACGCGAAAAATCTGGAAAGAAGGTAATCATATGGCGAATTTGAAAAGAAAAGTAGTGCTGGTAGGCACTGGCATGGTTGGCATGAGTTTTGCCTACGCCGCGCTGAACCAGAGCATTTGCGATGAGCTGGTGCTGATTGACCTCAACGAGGTGCGCGCACGCGGCGAGGCGATGGATCTTAACCACGGCTTGGCGTTCTCTAACTCCAGTATGCAGATTAAATACGGCGAGTACAGCGACTGCAGCGACGCGGACATCGTTGTTATCTGCGCCGGCGTCAACCAGAAGGAGGGCGAAACCCGTTTGCAGCTGCTTCAGCGCAACTACAAGGTGTTCGAATCCATTGTGCCGCGCGTGGTTTCCGCGGGCTTTGAGGGGATTTTTCTGGTGGCGACCAACCCGGTTGACATCATGACGCGCATCACCTACGAGCTGTCCGGCTTCAACGCCTCCAAGGTTATCGGCACCGGCACCACCCTCGATACCGCGCGCCTGCGCTATTTGCTCGGCAACTACTTTGAGGTTGATCCGCGCCATATGCACGCCTATGTTATCGGCGAGCACGGTGACAGCGAGTTTGTGCCGTGGAGCCAAGCGATGGTGTCTGTCAAGCTCGTTTACGACGTGATTCAGTCCAATATGCAGCGCTATAAGTTTGAGGATCTCGACAAAATCGCCGACGAGGTGCGCACCGCCGCCTATCAAATCATCAAGGCGAAGGGCAGCACCTACTATGGCATCGGCATGGCAATCTGCCGCATTGTCCGCGCTATCTTCCACAACGAAAACAGTGTGTTCACCACCTCTGTCCGTCTGCGCGGCGAGTATGGTCTGAGAAAGGAAGTCTTTATCGGTCATCCCTGCATCATCAACAGCGGCGGCGCCAACCGTGTCCTTGAAATGAACATGACCAATGACGAGATTGACAAGTTCCAAAAGTCTTACGACATACTTGACAAGAGCTTTTGCTCGATTGAATGTTAACGCATCAGTGGTCAGTGGTTAGAAAACCGCCGCGTTTTCTAACCACTGTCATTTTCTGCTGCTGATGATCTATTGCAAAAGGGGAGTTTTATGCCTGTTTATCGAATTGCCGGGTTGAATATTGCGATGGAGCCGGTTTACCGCGAAACCATCGACCGGCTGCAGCCCTATCTTTCCGACGGCGGCGCGGTGGACTTTACCGTGACAGTTGACGCGGCGGAATTCGCCGCGTTTTCGGTGCAGTCGCCGATTCCCAACCGTCCCGACCTCGACGAGGGCCCTTACTTATATACGCAGATTTGCCGCAAAATTTTGGCGGAATACGACGGCTTTTTCTTCCATTCCAGCGCGCTGGAAATGGACGGCGGCGGCTATCTGTTTTCGGCGCTGAGCGGCACGGGAAAGTCCACCCACACGCGCAACTGGCGCAGGCGTTTCGGCGACCGCGTGACCATGATCAACGACGACAAGCCGATCATCCGAAAAATCGACGGCGCCTTCTATGTCTGCGGCACGCCGTGGATGGGAAAATCCGACATCGGCTGCAACCGAACCGCCCCGATTAAGGCGGTGTATATTTTGCAGCGCGGCGAAGAGAACCGCGCGCAGCGCATCAGCCCGGGCGCGGTGTTCAAGCAGCTGCTCGAGGCGACGCTGCTGCCCAAAACCCGCGACAACATGCAGAAGCTGCTCGATTTGTTCAACGACCTGTTTTCGCAGGTGCCGCTCTTTTTGCTGACCTGCACCAAGGACGAGGAAGCGGCGCAGGTCGCCTATGACGCGGCAAACGCATGACAGCGTATCGCTTGCTTTGCCAAGTATTCAGGAGGAGAGTATGACCTTACCAAACGTAGTAACCGTACAAAATATGCGCGAAAGTGACGCGGCGACCATCGCCGAAAGCGTGACCTCGGCGGAGCTGATGTACCGCGCGGCGCTGGGCATTTTTCAGTCCGCGGAGTTTGCCGGCAAGGTGGCAATCGTCTGCGGCGGCGGCAACAACGGCGGCGACGGCTACGCGCTGGCGTGTATTCTGCTTGACCATGGCATTACGCCGACCGTTTTCCGCGTGACCGACAAATTCTCCAAGGATGGCTTGTTCTATTACCACACCGCCATGTCCAAGGGCGCCGAGGAAGGTCACATCAGCGTGCCTGCTCCCTTTACCGGCTATGACATTGTGGTGGACTGCCTGCTCGGCACCGGCTTTCAGGGTGAGGTCAGCGGCAGCATGCAGCGCGCGATTGAGGAAATCAACGCCTGCGCCGCGTTTGTCATCAGCGCCGACATCAACAGCGGCGTCAACGGCGACACGGGCGAAGCCGCCGTCGCCGTCAATTCCGACCTCACGGTGTCCATCGGCGCCTACAAGGTGGGCATGTTCCTCGGCGACGCGCCCTATTTTATCGACAAGCTCCGCAACGTCGATATCGGCATAGAAATTTTGCGCAAGGAATACTACTTGATTGACTATGACCGCCTGCCGATGTTTGAGGGCTACAACGCGGTGGTTATGTCCGCAGAGGAATTCACGGAGCGCTTTGACTACGGCGACGGCAGCTTTGACTTGCCCGACCGCGCCGCGCGCCTGAGCAACGAAACGGGTAAGATTATCGTCGTCAAAACCGCCCATTCCGCTGTGATTGCCGACATGCAGTACCTCTATTTTTGCGCGGATTATATTGTTTAAATCATCGCGGAGCAGGATGTGTTCCGCCAAAGAAGGTATATATATGAGTTTTTTACAAAGAATATCGCAATTTATGGCAGGGCGCTACGGCTTTGACACGCTCAACGGCTTTATGCTCGGGCTGGCGCTGGCGGTCGGCGTCGCCAACTGGTTCGTTTGGGCGCTGATTCCCAGCCTGATTCTTTACGGCGTCGAGCTGATTTTGGTCGGCTTGGTCATCGCGCGTGCACTGTCGCGCAACATCAATATGCGCGCGCTGGAAAACCGCCGGTTCCGTTCTGTCTATGACCCGGTAAAGCGGTGGTTTCAGCTGCAAATCAAAAAGTTTAAGGAGCGCAAGGACTATAAATATCTTAAATGCCCCTACTGCAAGGCGCAGCTGCGCGTGCGCAATCAAAAGGGCGAGCACGGCGTGCGCTGTCCCAAGTGCAAAGACAGCTTTAAGGTAAAAATCTGACAGCGCGGCAAGCCTGAAAAAATCTTGACTTTTTATACTTTTGTGTTATACTGTTAAATACAAGGCAGAAAGCACGGTCTTTCGGAAAGGAGCCGGTTATGGCGAACGAAGAAATCATGCAGGAAATGGACAACGAAGGCACATTGATTACCCTGGAGGACGAAGAGGGTAATGAGGTGGAATTCGAGTTTCTGGACGTTGTAGAGTATGAGGGCGAGGAATATATCGTCCTGATTGAAAACGACGAGGAAGCCGACGAGGTTGTCATTCTCAAAATCAACCCCATCGACGAGGAAACCGAGGAATACACCAGCATTGAGGATGAGGAGCTGCTGGAAAAGCTCTTTGAAATCTTCAAGGAAAAATACGAAGGCGACATCGACTTCGCATAAATCGACCCCGTACGCGCGGAGCAGCCCCGGCTGCTCCTTTTTGTTTTATTGGGAAACGCTGCCGATGCGCAAAAAAATGTTGAAAACAGGGTTGGAATATGATACAATAAAATGAATATAGTCAATAATCTCTTATACCAATCTTCATTAAAAAGTAGACTTTCTACTTTTTAATAGCGCCGTAGGCGCGTCAAGATTGTATAAGACGGCAATTGCGCTTTTGCGCAATTTTTGCGCAATTGGAAAACGCGCCAAGCGTTTTCTCTCTGATAGAAAGTTGTCTACTTTCTATCAGAGAATAGTATTAAAGGAGAATCAATATGTATAAGATTGTGGAAAAACGGCCGTTGAGCCGCAACATTACCCTCATGCAGATTGAAGCGCCGCTGGTTGCCAAAAAGGCGCAGCCCGGTCAATTTGTCATTCTGCGCGCCACCTCGGACGGCGAGCGGATTCCGCTGACAATTTCCGGCACCGACACCGCGCGCGGCACGGTCTGCATCATTTTCCAGATTGTGGGCGCCACCACGCGCCGGCTCAACACGCTGGAGGAGGGCGACTGCTTGGCGGATTTTGCCGGTCCTCTCGGCAAGCCCACCGAGCTGGAGGGGCTGAAAAAGGTCTGCGTTGTCGGCGGCGGCGTCGGCTGCGCCATTGCCATGCCCATCGCCCAAAAGCTGCACGACATGGGCTGCGAGGTGCACTCCATCGTCGGCTTCCGCAATCATGAGTTTGTCATTTTGGAGGACGAGTTTCGCGCCTGCTCCGATAAATATATCGTCATGACCGACGACGGCTCCTACGGCGAAAAAGGCGTTGTCACCGCGCCGCTGAAGGCGCTGCTGGAAGCCGGTGAGCAGTACGATATGGTCATCGCCATCGGACCGCTGCTGATGATGAAGTTCGTGGTGGAGACCACCCGTCCGTTTGCGGTGCCCACCACGGTTTCCATGAACCCGATTATGATTGACGGCACCGGCATGTGCGGCGGCTGCCGCCTGACCGTCGGCGGCGAAACCAAGTTCGCCTGCGTGGACGGCCCCGACTTTGACGGCTTCAAGGTGGACTTTGACGAGGCGATGAAGCGCACCGCGATGTACCGCAAGTTCGAGCGCCACGCCTATGAGGAAACCTGCAATCTGCTGAACAAGGAGGTGCAGTGATATGCCCAACATGTCTCTCAAAAAAACAGGAATGCCCTCTCAGGATCCCAAGGTGCGCGCGCACAACTTCCTGGAGGTGTCGCAGGGCTACACCGCCGAAATGGCACAGGAGGAAGCCGCGCGCTGCCTCAACTGCAAGCACCGTCCGTGTGTGAACGGCTGCCCCGTACAAATTCAAATTCCCGATTTTATCGCGCAGGTCGTCAAGGGC
The DNA here is from genome assembly GCA_902799325.1 of uncultured Ruminococcus sp. Taxonomy (GTDB): domain Bacteria; phylum Bacillota; class Clostridia; order Oscillospirales; family Acutalibacteraceae; genus Ruminococcoides. The sequence goes on from CADCAD010000079.1 coordinate 7,433, forward strand.
GACTACGCGGCTGCGTATGATATCATCTCCCAATCCAGCAATCTGCCGGCGGTTTGCGGCAGGGTGTGTCCGCAGGAAAACCAGTGCGAGAAAAATTGCGTGCGAGCCATCAAGGGCGAGCCTGTCGGCATCGGCAGACTGGAGCGCTTTGTCGCGGACTGGCACAACGCGCAGCCTGCGGCGGCAATCAAAAAGCCGGCGCCCAACGGCCACAAGGTCGCGGTTATCGGCTCGGGCCCGTCGGGCTTGACCTGCGCAGGCGACCTCGCCAAAAAGGGCTACGACGTCACCGTGTTCGAGGCGCTGCACCTCGCAGGCGGCGTGTTGGTCTACGGAATCCCCGAGTTCCGTTTGCCCAAGGACATTGTGCAGAAGGAAGTGGACAACCTCACGGCGCTGGGCGTGAAGATTGAGACCAACATGGTCATCGGCAAGGTGCTGTCCATCGACGAGCTGATGAACGAATACGGCTTTGAGGCGGTGTTTATCGGCTCGGGCGCAGGCTTGCCGCGGTTTATGAACATTCCGGGTGAGAACCTCTGCGGTGTTTATTCCGCCAACGAGTTCCTCACGCGCACCAATTTGATGAAGGCGTACAAGCACAACGCCCTCACCCCGATTATGCACGCCAAAAAGGTCGTGGTGGTCGGCGGCGGCAACGTGGCGATGGACGCCGCAAGAAGCGCGCTGCGCATCGGCGCCGAGAAGGTGTATATTATGTACCGCCGCAGCGAGGAGGAGCTTCCTGCGCGCCGCGAGGAGGTGCCCCACGCCAAGGAAGAGGGCGTGGAGTTTATGATGCTGACCAATCCCGTGGAGATCATCGGCAACGACGAGGACTTTGTCAAGGCGGTCAAGTGCCAAAAAATGACGCTCGGCGAGCCTGACGCCGGCGGCAGACGCCGCCCGGTTGCGGTGCCCGACAGCGAGTTTGTGCTCGACGCGGATTGCGTGATTATGGCAATCGGCACCTCGCCCAATCCGCTGATTAAGTCCACCACCAAGGGGCTTGAAACCCAAAAATGGGGCGGTATCATCGTAGACGAAAACGGCAAAACCACCCGTGAGGGCGTGTTTGCAGGCGGCGACGCCGTAACGGGCGCCGCGACGGTTATCCTTGCGATGGGCGAGGGCAAAACCGCCGCCAAGGCAATTGATGAATATATTCAAAAAAGAGCGCTGTAACGGCGCTCTTTTCTTTGTGCGAAAAAACGCTGCTTTTCCTAATACTATTCTCTGATAGAAAGCAGACAACTTTCTATCAGGAATTAGTATAAAAAGCAGAAATTCTACTTTTTAATGAAGATTGGTATCATCTGTGCGGCTGCGCGGGATAGCACTTTTGTGATAAATAAACAGATAGTTTTCATAAAATGTTTATACATTATTGATAATTGAAAAAATAAAACAATATGGTATAATGAAGAAGATAAAATTATTCTGGGAAGTTTGGACTTTTTGGATGATTTTACGATGAAGTATTCAAATGCAGAAGTTTTGAAGAAAGGAAGTTTTGAAATGCAAAGAAAAACCATCTCCATTGCGCTGTGTTTTGCCATGCTGCTTTCAATGTTTGTTTTCGCCGTACCTGTCGGCGCCGCAACCGTTGATTCCGCGCCCGCAGGACTCAGCAAGATAGAAAGCGCAGACGATTTCTCCTGGGACAACGTCAATCTGTACTTTCTCCTTACCGACCGTTTTTACAACGGAAATACGTCAAACGACCACTCCTACGGACGCGCGCTTGACGCAAACGGACAGCCGCTGAGCGGTTGGAACACCGCTCCGGGCACCTTCCACGGCGGCGACTTCGCAGGCTTGACTCAGAAGATCGAAGAAGGCTATTTTGACAAGCTCGGCGTCAACGCGCTTTGGATTTCCGCTCCCTACGAGCAGATTCACGGCTATGTCGATTCCGGCGACGGTCACTTTGCCCACTATTCCTACCACGGCTACTATGTGCTGGACTACACCGAAACCGACGCCAATTTCGGCACCAAGGAGGAGTTTAAAACGTTGGTAGACACCGCGCACAAGCACGGCATCCGCGTAGTGATGGACATCGTTATGAACCACGCCGGCTACAACAACATCGCCGATATGGAGGAATTTAACTACGGCACCATCACCGACAAATCCGCGATTGACGACTATAAGTATAAGCTGACCGGCGTTGACGGCTTCCACAGCTTTATTGACTACGAATCCTCCGATTCCGACTGGGGACGCTGGTGGGGCGACGGCTGGGTACGCAGCGGTCTGCCCGGTTACCACGGCGGCAACGGCGGCGACGATCTGCACAGGTGCCTTGCCGGTTTGCCCGACTTCCGCACCGAGTCCACCGCTTCCGTTTCCATTCCTACCTTCCTGCAGGAAAAATGGCAGAAGGCAGGCACCTACAACTCAAAAATCGCAAAATACGGCAGCAGCGGCACCGTTTCCGATTACCTCACCACATGGCTTGCCGAGTGGGTAGAAACCTACGGCGTAGACGGCTTCCGCTGTGACACCGCGAAGCACGTTGAGCTGGCTTCATGGAAAAAGCTCAAGACCAAGTGCGTTGCGGCGCTCAATACATGGAGAAAGAACAACCCCACCGCAGTAGGCGCCGACTGGGACGAAGACTTCTGGATGACCGGCGAATGCTGGGACTACGGCTCCGGCAAGAGCGAATACCACACCGTGGGCGGCTTTGATTCCATGATTAATTTCTCCTTCTCGGGCAGATGCCTTGACGGTCCGTCCTCCATCAACAATGTTTATCAGGACTACGCTGACAGGATCAACAGCGATCCCAACTTCAACGTCCTTACCTATAACTCATCTC
>CADCAD010000080.1:0-7661 GCA_902799325.1 uncultured Ruminococcus sp.
AAACCACTTGGCGTTTTTCATTTTGCGGCGGTGCGTCGGGCGGATGAAAAACTTTTCCTTTTTCACCTGTTCCCGGCGGTACTCGTCGTCATAAGCGCGGTTGATATCGCCGCGCAAAATCATTTTTTTGTTGGGAGCCAAAGCGTTCCCTCCTTACGGGAATTTTGTTTGGACGTCAATACAGAATGTGCCGCGCGCCGAAGCTGACCAGCAGGAACGAAATCACGCCGAACACGGCGGTGACAGCGCTGAACACCGCGACAATTTTGACCTCACTCCAGCCGCTCATCTCAAAGTGGTGATGGATGGGGCTCATCTTGAACAGGCGCTTGCCGTGGGTAAGCTTGAAGTAGCCGACCTGCAAAATGACCGAGAACATCTCGCACAGATAGACAATGCCGAGCGGCAAAAGCAGGATGGGCATTCTGACCGCAAACGCGAGCGCGCAGACCATGCCGCCGAGAAACAGCGAGCCGGTGTCGCCCATAAAGACCTTGGCGGGGTGGAAGTTCCACACCAAAAAGCCGAGGCAGGCGCCTGCGACCGCCGCGCTGAAGGCGGTGATGCCCAAGCGGTAAAGCGCGCTGGAAATCAGCATGAAGGACACCGCCACAAAGAAGGTGATGGAGCCGTCGAGTCCGTCCACGCCGTCGGTCAGGTTGACCGCATTGACAATGCCGACAATCACAACGGCGGACAGAATGTAGTAGAAGAAACCGAGGTCAACCTCACCGGCAAAGGGAATGACAGTGGTAGTGCCGCAGCCGGACAAGCCGAGCACGGCAAGATAGATGCCGGCAACCAAGAACTGGAGCACCAGCTTTTGGGGCGCAGTCAAGCCGAGGTTGCGCTTTTTGACCACCTTGGTGTAGTCGTCGATGAAGCCGATGATGCCGTTGGCAAGCGCCAAGCCTAAGCCTGCGAAGATATAGGTTGCCTCCTTGCCGACATTGAGCGGATAGCTCTGGCTGAACAGCGCGTCGCCTGCAAAGATGTAAACGAACGTGCTGACCAGCGTGACAAAGGTAATTGCGACAATGAACATGATGCCGCCCATGATGGGGGTGCCCTGCTTTTCCTTGTGCCAGCTGGGACCGATGTCCAAAATCGTCTGTCCGAAGTGCAGCTTGTGCAGATAGGGAATCAAGAACTTGCCCACTATCGCCGAAATTGCGAAGGCGAGAATCGCCGCGCAAAATGTCCATATGCCGTAAACTACCATTTTTATCGTCCTTTCAATCTCTTTCGTTTGCCGTGATATCGTCGAAAGCTAATTTATTTTCAAAATAAATAACCAAATCAGTCGTTGAAGCCTTCGCTCGACGCCGCGCTGAAGGTCAGGGTGATGACCGTGCCGGGCGCGACGGAGTCGCCCTCCTTGACGCTTTGCGCCGTACAGGTGCCCGAGCTGATGGCGCCCTTGAAGCTGATGTTCAAGCCGAAGTCGCTTGCCACATTGTTGGCTTCCATCGCGGTGTAGCCGACAAACTTCGGCACCATCACCGTGTCCGCCCTGCTCGCCTCGTCCGTATACAGCACAATGTTGCCGCCTGCGGAAACCGTGGACGAAACAGCCGGAAGCTGGAAGATAACGCTGCTGCCCTCGCCCTTGACGCTGACGGTAAAACCGTCCGCCTTCGCCTTGGCGGTGGCGTCGTCAACGGAAAGTCCCGTATAGTCGCCTGCCGAGGCGTCGAGATACTGCAAATCTTCCTCGGAGTAGTTTGTCTTGACGCCGAGATACGGCAGCACCTCGGTCATGATATTGGTAAACACCGGGGACGCGACCTGCGAGCCGTAGTACGCCTCACCCGAGGGGGTGTCGAAGAACACCAGCATGGCGATTTGCGGATCGTCCACGGGCGCAAAGCCGCAGATGGAGGCGATGTAGTCCTCCTCAAAGACGCTCTGCTTTTTGGTGACGCCGATTTTCTCGGACGTACCCGTCTTGGCGCCCACCTTGTAGCCGGCGACATAGCCTGCCGTCGAGCGCGAGGTTTCGGTGTTGTAGCCCAGAATTTCGCACATTTTATCGGAGGTTGCCTGGGAAACGACCTGCCGCTTTACCTTTTTCTCCACGCTCTTGACAACGTTGCCGTTGGCGTCCGTAATCTTGGACACCACATACGGCTGCAGCACATAGCCGCCGTTGGCAACCGCCGAGCAGGCGGTGATCATCTGAATCGGGGTGATACCGAAGTTCTGTCCGAAGGAAGCAACCGCGAAGTCCACGGTGCCCATGTTGCCCTCCTCCCAGAAGCTGTCGTCGGATTCGCCGGGGAGGTCGATGCCGGATTTGTCGGCAAAGCCGAAGCCCTTGTAGTAGTCGCGGAACTTTTGCAGTCCCACCAGCTGTCCGATTTGAATAAAGGCGGGGTTGCAGGAGTTGCAGATTGCCTCTGTAAAGGACTGCACACCGTGACCGCCCAGCGAATGGCAGTGGATTTCCTTGTCCTCTACCACAATGGAGCCGCCGCAGACAAAGGTGCTGTTGTCGTTGACCTTGCCCTCCTCGAGCGCCATGGAGGCGGTGCACATTTTAAATACCGAGCCGGGCATGTAGGTGTCGGCAACCGCCTTGTTACGCCACATGGCGGACAGCGCCTCGCCCTCCGCCTTTGCCTGCTCCTTTTCGGGCAGCGCGTCAATTTCCGCCTGTTTATCCTCCGGCAGCTTATACGGCTCGTTGAGGTTGTAACCGGGCGACACAACCATCGCCTTGACGGCGCCGGTGTTGACGTCCATGGCGATGCAGACGCCCTTGTTGAGAACGTTGTTTTCGGCGACGCCCTGCGCCATGTATTTTTCGCAGATCTCCTGAATCTTTTGGTCAATCGTCAGATAGATATTGTTGCCGTCCTTGGAGTCGATATTCTGCTCATAGGAAAACGGCATGTTGGTGCCGCGCGCGTTCTGCGCGGTGACAATGCGTCCGGGCGTGCCGGACAGATAGCTGTCATACTGGAACTCAACGCCCTCCAAGCCCTGTTCGTCCGCGCCGGCAAAGCCGATGACGGAGGACGCGAGGTCGTTTTGCGGATAGTAGCGCTTGTAGTCGTCGAGCAGGCTGATGACGCCGTTGCAGTCGTATTCATCGGACAGGCGCTGCGTCAGCTCAATCACCTTGTCGCGCTCTGCCACCTCGATTTTGCGCTTGACAACCGAGTAAAAGCTTTTTGTTTTGGTTTTTTCGAGCACGTTCTCATAGTCGAGCTGCAAAATGTCGGACAGCCCTCTTGCGGCTGCCTGGCGCTGTTCGTCCGTCTTGAAGTTGACGGGCGCCATGACCACCTGCCACACCGAGGCGCTCTCGGCGAGCACGTTGCCGTTGGCGTCAAAGATGGTGCCGCGCTTGGCAGTGAGGGTGACGTCGGCGAGCTGCTGCTCCACCGCGCGCTCCTGCAGTTCCCTGCCCTGCACCAGCGTCAGCAGCGACAGCCGCGTCAGCGCCGCGCCGAAGCCGATGACGAGAATCATGATAATCAAGACAGCCGCGCGCTGCCGCAGCCGCTGGTTGGGGCCTTTTTGCGCGCGCTTCTTGGAGGATGGAATCAATTTTTTGAGAGGTTTTTTGTTTTCCGGCAAACAACCTCCTCCTTTCCGTATTAACGGTAAGCTTCAATCTGTTTATTATACCAGATATTTCAAAACTTTTCAATGTTTTTCCGCCGACAATCTTTGCCTGACCGCAAAAATCTTCATAGGCGAAAAAAGAGTCAAGACGCAGTCTTAACTCTCATTCTTTCAGTATATTTTATTTCGGGGTAATGAATGTTATGACCAAAGATTGGATAAAGATTCAAAAAACTGTGTAAAGATGTTGCCGTCCTTGGGAGCGGAAACCTCCGCCTTGTCGTTTGCCTCCAGCGCGATGAATTCCTTTTGCGCGTTGGTAGCCTTGGTCATCCCCAGCACCTCGGTGGCGTACTTTTCAATTTCCGCGTTGGAGAGGTTGCTTTGTACCTTCATTTGGTTTTGAATGTAAATGCTTTCCGTATCGGCAAGTGTTTTTTCTGCCGAGATAATCTGCTGGTTCAACTCGGTCAGCTGAACCTGTCCCACGATGATAACGCCGATGATAAAGGTGACGATTGCCGCGCTGACGCCGCCGAGCACCAGCTTGAGGGGGTTGTGCTTACGTCTTCTTATTTTATTCAGCTCTTCTTCGGGGAGCTTGACTACCTTGTTACGGTTATTCTGCTTTTTTTTGCCCTGACGCTGCGGCTCGTCAACCTCTTGACGCTTGGGAGCCGCTGTCGTATAATTGAGCTCTTCGTCAAAAAGACTCAAATCATAAGCAGCATTTTGCGTTCCGTATGCCATTGTATGCACCTTGTGCCTTTCTATCTATCGAAAACTTTCATAAAACACACGATTCGTTTTCTATATTTCTAAAAAACAAAAAAGTTTCAAAATTTTAACAATTTGTTTTCTCCGTAAAGCCGCGATTCTATCGCATTTCACGATGAAACAGGCTTTATTTCGAACATATTGTAGTTACAAACAGGTCAAACACAATCACTTGTAGCTGTAATATTCTTTACAACTTTGTTATAATTTTACTACAAAATACGCTCTTTGTCCACCCCTGAGAGGAAATTTTTTAAATTTTTTCGCAAATTCTCAACTTTGCACTTCTCGCTCTGGGGTTTTCAGCCAATTCTGTTTCATTTGCACAAACAGGTTTTTTATTGACTAATCTTGCTTTCGGCTTGTTTCCGCACACGCAAACCGGGAAATCCTTGGGGCAGGTACACCCCTGACACCAGCCTGCCATTTTCTGCTTGACGATTCTGTCCTCCAGCGAATGGAAGGTGATAACCGCCAGCCTGCCGCCCTTTCCAAGCAGCGAAAACGCGCTGTCCAAGCCGCGGCGGAGAACGTTTAGCTCGTCGTTGACCGCTATGCGGATTGCCTGAAAGGTTTTGCGCGCCGGGTGACCGTCGCGGCGCACCCTTTGCGGCACGTTTGCCTTGACAATTTCGGCGAGCTGCACCGTGGTGGTGATGGGCTGCTGTTCCCTGGCGGCAACAATGCCCTTGGCGATGGAGGAAGCAAACTTTTCCTCGCCGTATTCAAAAATAATCCTGCGCAGTTCCTCAAAGGAGAGGGTGTTGACCAGCTCCTCGGCGGAAACGCCGCTTTGGCTCATGCGCATGTCGAGCGGCGCGTCCTCGTGGAAGGAAAAGCCGCGCGAGGCGGTGTCGAGCTGGTGGGAGGAAACGCCGATGTCCAGCAGCACGCCGTCCACTCTGCCGACGCCGCGCAGCTCCAGCAAGTCTTTCATGTCGCCGAAGTTGCCCTTGATGATGATGGCGTTTTCATTCTTTTTGAATTTTTCGGTCAGCGTGCGAATGGCGTCGGGATCCTGATCGATGGAAATCAGCTTGCCCGTGGTCAGGCGCTTGAGAATCGCGCCGCTGTGACCGCCGCCGCCTGCGGTACCGTCCACATAGATACCGTTTTCCTTGATGCTCAGCCCCTCGATGGTTTCCTCCAAAAGGACGGGAATATGCGAGAATTCCATAGCGTCCTCCTAGAGCCGGAGCATACCGAGCGCCTCGGTGATAACATCCTTTTGCGAATCGACAAACTGCTCAAAGCGCTTGCTGCTCCAGATTTCAATGCGGTTGTTCATGCCGATGACGAGCGCGTCGCCCTCGATGCCGGCAAACTCGCGCAGCGTCTGGGGAATCATCACCCTGCCGGAGGCGTTGGGCGACACCTCCACCGCCGTGGCGGTAAAGGTATATTGCAGCGCCATCGCCTTGTCGGCAGGCAGCTCTGAAATACGGGCGGAGATAGCGTCGAACTGTTCGGCGGACATTGCCTGAATACAGGCGTTGCCGAAGCCGCGCGCCAGATAAAACCGCTCGCCGAGCGCCTCACGGAATTTGGCGGGCAACACAATGCGTCCCTTGCTATCCACCGAATGATTGGACATACCCGAGAACATATTACCCACCTCCGTTACCTTCATGATAAATTCGGTGCCATTTCGTTCATAAAACACACAAAATGACACGAAATGACACCATTTGAATTTATTATAACCTACAAAAACAGAAAAATCAAGGGTATTGTCATTATTTTTTTAATTTTTTGAAACTTTTTTCATTTTTCGTCATTTTTTCGAAACTTTATTCGCTTTTTTACTTTTTCCTCATTATACTATTCTCTGATAAAAGACTTTAAAACAGATGTCGATGGAAAATTCCGCAGAACAAGGCGGAGGACGCAGGAATCCTGACGGATTCCGAGGACGCGCAGTTATGCGGAATTTTACACGACAGATGTTAAAGGATTTTATTTGAGAATAGTATTATACCTTCCATTCCGCCAAAAGGCGCCGCAAACGACAAAACAGCCCAAGCGCAAAGCGCCTGAGCTGTGAGGAAGGCTTCTATTCACGGACAACCACCCGGCAGGTGGCGGTGATATGGTTGTAGGTTTTGACGGTGAGGGTGACAACGCCGGCTTTTTTGGCGGTCAGCTCACCGGTGGTGCGGTTGACGCGGCAGATATCCGGGTCGCTGGACTGAAAGGTCAGCGCGTCGGACGCGGCGTTTTCGGCAAAGACAACCTCGGGCTTGAGGGCTTCTCCTATGCCGAGCGTGTACTCGCTTTGGGCAAAGCGCACGCTGTCGGGCGCGCCCTTGACGGTGACGCGGCAGATGGCGACCGTGCCGTTGTAGGCGGTGGCGGTGACGGTTGCCTCGCCCGGCTTTTTGGCGACTAAGCCGCCGTTTTGCTCCACGCTGACCACCGCATTGTTATCGGAGGCATAGGTGACGCTGTGCGCGGCGGAGCCGTCGGGCAGGATGAGCCGCAGGGTGGTGATTTCACCCTCGCCGAGGCTGAGGTCGCGGCGGTCGAACCAGATATCATACGGCGCGTCCTTGACGATGACGTTACAGCCGGCGTGCTTGCCGTTGTAGGTCTTTGCCACCACGGTCGCCGTGCCGTAGCCGACGCCCGTGATGATGCCGTGCTCCGGGTGAACCGTGACGGCGCCGGTGTTGTTGGAAACATAGGTCAGGCTGTTGGAAACGCTGCCCTCGCTGAGCGTGCTGTCGAGCTGGACGGTTTCGCCGAAGCCGATGGTGAGCATGGTTTCGCTGAGCTGAATACTCTGCGGCGCGGTCAGCACCGCAACATGACAGACAGCGGTTTTTCCCTCGGAGGAGGTGACGGTGACGTCCGCCTCGCCAAACTGACGGGCGGTGACAACGCCGCTTTGGTCAACATTGACGGTCAGGGGGTCGCTGCTTGTCCACTTAAACCCGGCGACCGCGTTGACGGGCGCATAGGACGGCGTGAGCGTAAACTGCTCGCCGACGCCGAGCCGGAGCGTTTGCCGGTTCAGGGACAGCGAGGTCATCGCCGCGGTCTTATAGAAATTGTCGCCGACGGTGACAACGGATTTCTTTTCCTTTTGCACGGCAGCCTTGCCGCTTCCTGCGATGATATTGTCCTTCACCGTGCCGCCGATACTGTTGGGACGGACGTTGACGCCGTAGCGTCCTGCCTTGTTGATGAAGTTGCCGGAAATGGCTCCTCTGACCTTTGATTCCGCCTCGAGCAGAATGCCGTCCTGCTTGACGCCGGTGATGGTGTTGCCGGTGATGGACGCCATCGCGGAATACGCCAGCTCCATGCCG
>CADCAD010000080.1:7668-12324 GCA_902799325.1 uncultured Ruminococcus sp.
CATGCCGTTGTAATCCGACGCGTTGATTGTGTTGCCGTCGATGGAGGCAAAGGTGACATTGACCGAGGTCAGCGGATTGACCGCCTTGCTGACGCGGCTGTTTTTGCTGCAGCTGAGCGTGTTGCCGTTGACGCGGACGTTGCGCACATAGTCGAGATAGATGCAGTGTCCGGCGGAGTTGATGACATTATCGCAGACGGAAATACCCGTGATATAATAGTCTCCCTTGGGATAGCCGCCTGCGCCGTTGTCGAAGGTCTTGCCCGCCTTGGTCATCTTTTTGCCGATGACCGAAATCGCCAGCGGCTCATAGCCTGCATAGATATCCTCGGGCGTGCCGCAGTTGGTGATGGCGTTGTGGTTGATATAGATGTTGGAGTTGAACGGCGTTTGGTAGCTGTCCGACGCGGAGGCGGCGGTTTTGCCCTCCTTGGCGAGCACGCTCGGCTTGAAGCCGCCCTCGCCGTCGCCGAGGATGGAATAGACGGCAATCGCGCGCGGCGTATTGTCGATGGTGTTGTTGATGATTTTGGCGTCCTTCCAGTTTTCCGCCTGAACCGCTACACTTTTAATGTCGGAAAAGCTGTTGTCGCTGATGACGATATTTTCATACGGCACATTGAGAATGTGGGTATGGCTGCCGACGCCGCGCGGCACATTGGAAAAGGTACAGCCCGTAATAGAAACATTGCGGACAGCGAGCGCCTCGGAGCGGCATCCGATGATGTGGCCGTCCTTGGGAATGTCGAGCTGAATCGCCTCGTAGCCTGCCTCGTCCACGTCGAGCACCTGGTTCTTGAAGGTGCAGTTTTGGACGGTGAAGCCATCCACCGCCGCCACCTCCATGATATGCGCGTTCTTGACATTGGTGACCTCGGTGCCGCTCATGCGGAAATTGGAGGCATGCGTCACCTTGATGACGGTGTTGGAGGTGGCGCCGCCGTTGAGGGTGCCGCCCTCGACCGTGACATTGACATAGCCGTTGTAGCCGGAAGCGCCCTTGTCCGCGGCGGTGTCGTCGCCGACGCGCAGCATGTTGGCAACCGCGTCCTTGTTGCGCGTGAGGGTGACGCGGTTGAGCGCGAGCGTGGTGTTGCTGTAGATATGCAGCGCGGAGCGCAGGTCATAGCTGCCGGGCTCCACGGTGATTTTGTAGATGTTGTCCTTGGTGGCGCCGTAGCGTGCGGCGTTGAGCGCCAGCTGGATTGCCTTAAAGGCGCCCTTGGACTGAATTTCCGCGGCGCTGACGGTGATTTCCGTATAGTGCTGCGGCGTTTCCTCATCTGCCGGAGCGGCTGTGACAGGCAGACCGAAGGCTGACAGCAGCACCATCACGGCGGTGAGCACGGAGACAAAATGGATGAGTCGCGCTTTCATAGCCGACCTCCTTTCGATAGATATTTCTATTTTAGAATATTTGTAAGAATATGTCAATAGTTTTTTGCGGAAAAATATTCTTTTGTAGTGGATTTTGTATAAGAGCCCCCGTGTGTACCATGCGGCAAAGCCGCTATTCATGCGCAGCTATTCATGCCGAAGGCAATTCATTTTTGGCAAAAGATTGGTATCACTACCCACACAGCAAAAGCCCGGCACATGGCAGTGCCGGGCTTCAAAATCATACACAGTCGTGAAAAATTTCCTTTGCCTTTTGGAATTTATTGCGGAGGGTACTCAAATCGTACGGCGTCGCCTGATAGACGAAGTAGTTGAGCCAGTTGGTGTAGAGCAGCGTGGCGTTGCTGCGCCATACCATCGGCGGCGTTTCGGAGGCGTCGTCGTTGGGAAAATAGTTGTACGGGATTTCGATGTCGAGCCCCTTGCTTAAATCGCGGAAATACTCGTTGGCGAGGGTATCGCGGTCATACTCCGCGTGCCCGGTGATGAACACGTGTCTGCCGGTGCGGTTGCAGATGACGGACGGACCTGCCATTTCGGACGTGGCGAGGATTTCCAAGCCCATATGCTGACGGATTTCCTCCTCGCGCACGCCGGTATAGCGCGAATGAGGAATCAAAAACGTGTCGTCAAAACCGCGCATCAGCGGATGGTTGGGCTTGAGCACCTTATGGGAATAGATGCCGCTGAGCTTTTTGTCGAACTGATACTTTTTGATACCGTAGTGATAGTACAGTCCTGCCTGCGCACCCCAGCAGATATGGAAGGTGGAATAGACATTGCTGTCCGCCCACTCCATGATTTCGCACAGCTCGTCCCAGTAGTCAACCTCCTCAAACGGAAGCTGCTCCACCGGGGCGCCGGTGATAATCAGACCGTCGAAGCTGTCGTTCTTAACCTGGTCAAAGGTCTTATAAAAGGTGGTGAGGTGGTGCGGCGAGGTGTTTTTGGAGGTGTGAGTTGCCATCGGCAAAAGCTCGCTATCCACCTGCAGGGGGCTGTTGCCCAACAGCCGCAAAAGCTGGGTTTCGGTGGCGATTTTGGTGGGCATCAGGTTGAGAATCAAAATTTTCAGCGGACGGATGTCCTGCTTAAGCGCCACCTCGTCAGGCATGACAAAGATGTTCTCACTCTCCAACACCTTGATAGCAGGCAAATTGCTTTGCACCTTAATCGGCATTTTCTCACTTCCTCTCTATTTTTACACTATAGGAAACTTCTCCGTCCCGCCGGTTTTTTCTATAGGAAACTTCTCCATCCCGCCGTTAATGAAAGGTATCAATAAGACGAATTTTTCCAAAGGCGGGCAAGAGCGTCCGCGACGCATTTTAATACTGCTTGCCCCAGAACACCATATGCTTGGCAGGCTTGCCGCAGCAGACGCAGACGTCGGACAGCTGCTCCTCCTCAAAGGGGATGCAGCGGCTCTTGACGCCGCCGGTTTCGTCCTTGATTTTCTCCTCGCAGGCGGTATCGCCGCACCACATCGCCTTGATAAAGCCGGGCTTATTGGCGGCGATGTCGAGGAATTCCTCATAGGTGGTGGCGGTGAAGGTCTTTTGCTTGGTATTCTCCAGCGCGCGGTTGTACATGTCGTCGTGGATTTTCACCATCAAATCGGCGATGAACGCGCTGAGGCTCTCGAGCGGCACAAATGCCTTTTCACGGGTGTCGCGGCGCACGACAACGCACTGTCCCTTTTCGATATCCTTGGGACCGATTTCCACGCGGACGGGCACGCCCTTCATCTCATACTCGGCAAATTTCCAGCCGGGCGCGTGGTCGGAATCGTCGAGCTTAACGCGCCAGCTGCGGCTCAGCTCCGCCTTCAGCTCATTCGCCTTCTCGAGCACGCCCTCCTTATGCTGGGCAACGGGGATAACCGCTACCTGAATGGGCGCAATCTTCGGCGGCAGCACCAATCCGTCGTCGTCGCTGTGCACCATAATCAGCGCGCCGATCATGCGCGTGGAGGTGCCCCAGGAGGTCTGGTGCGGAAAATGCAGCTTGTTGTCCTTGCCGGTGTAGGTGATGCCGAAGCTCTTGGCAAAGCCGTCGCCGAAATAGTGCGAGGTGCCGCCCTGCAGGGCAACGCCGTTGTGCATCATCGGCTCGATGGTATAGGTCGCCTCGGCGCCGGCAAACTTTTCCTTCTCGGTTTTTTGACCGATGACAGCCGGAATGGCGAGGGTTTCCTTATAGAAATCGTTGTAGACATGCAGCATTTTGAGGGTTTCTTCCTTAGCCTCCTCGGCGGTGGCGTGCATGGTGTGTCCCTCCTGCCACAAAAACTCGGAGGTGCGCAGGAACGGACGGGTGGTCTTTTCCCAGCGGACAACACTGCACCACTGGTTGTACAGCTTCGGCAGGTCGCGGTAGGTTTTGATGACCTTCTTATAGTGATCGCAGAACAAGGTTTCCGAGGTGGGGCGCACCGCCAGACGCTCGTTCAGCTTTTCCTGACCGCCGATTGTCACCCATGCGCACTCGGGCGCGAAGCCTTCGACGTGATCCTTTTCCTTTTGCAGCAGGCTTTCGGGAATGAACATCGGCATATACACGTTTTCGTGACCGGTTTCCTTGAAGCGTCTGTCCATGTCAGCCTGCATCAGCTCCCAGATGGCGTAGCCGTAGGGGCGGATGACCATGCAGCCCTTGACGCCGGAATAATCGACCAGCTCGGCTTTTTTCACGATGTCGGTATACCATTTTGCAAAGTCCACGTCGCGGCCGGTAATTGCCTCGACCATTTTTTTATTGTCAGCCATAAACTCTCCTCCGTTACGGGTGATAATTTGTATAACATTTCTATTATACAACAAATTTTATTTTTTGCAACTATTTATTTTAGTGCCGCCTATTGAAAAGTTCATCAGACTTTAAAGTCCATCAACGGCGGGGCAGGCGTTTGTTTTGGCAAAGCCTTGCTCTCTCTCAGAAGCTTTCATCTTGTCAAAGTTACCGACCGGCGTTTACTTTGGCAACGCCTTGCTCTCTCTCAGAAGCTTTCATCTTGTCAAAGTAACCGACCGGCGTTTACTTTGGCAATGCCTTGCTCGCTCTCAAAAGCGTAAGCGCGGGCGCCGATTAACAATTACCATTTACGCTTCCACTTTTCCCAAGGGCACGCGGTAATATGGGAAGAGTTGAAAAAAGCCGGTATTTAAGCCATTTTTAACTTTTCCCACCTTGGTTTTAATATGGGAAAAGTTAAATCTTGTTCTGAAATTGACGCTGAAAAAGCAAGATTTTTGGATT
>CADCAD010000081.1 GCA_902799325.1 uncultured Ruminococcus sp.
CGAAGGCAATCAGCACCGCCAGCGTGCCGGCGATAATGCCTGCCTTGTGGGGTCCCTTGGCGATATCCCTTTCCTTTCTGCTCAGCACACCAAACACAATGGCGGCGACGCCGAGCACCATGCCAATCAGTCCCAAGGTGACGTTGATGCCGCCGTGGAGCAGCAAATGCGTGTTGCGGACGGGGACGGTGGGAACAAACAGCGCTGCGCCGATGAGGATAAAAGCCGCAATTCCTGCGAACAAACCGATAAAGCCTTTTACATTCTTTTTCATCATAAAAACTCCTTTTCTGTTGGATTGGAGGTTTCCCTCTGTTGTGACTACAGTGTAACACACCGACAGCAACAAGAAAGCAACAAAAAAGGAGTTGTTTTATTTATTTTTCAAAATTTTTCAAAATTTTTCAAAATTTTCAAATTTTTTTAAAAATCATTGAACAGGAAATCCGCCCAATAATACTGGCTCATATATTCGTTGGCGTAGGCGTTGACCGCACCGGCGTCCAGCTCGGCAAAGCGGTAATAGTCGCAGTCGAGCACGGCAGGGTTGACCGCCAGGGCGTTGTAGCTTTTGTGGACAGCCTTTTCCGCGCCGACCTTTTTCAGCGTTTTCATCATGCCGGAAATCAGCGTTTGCAAGTAGCTTTGCTGCTTTTTGTCATAGGGCTCGTCCTCAAACAGCGCGGCGGCGATTTCACGCGTGCTGCACGAGCTGCCGTGGCGGTGCACCAGATAGGCAAAAATCTCCTTGGAGCGGCTGCGCTCAAAGTGCACGGGCGTGCCGTCCGGCGTGAATACGTCGAAGTTGCCGAAGCACTGCACCTTCAGCAGCGCGTCGTTCTTCGGGATAATCGGGAAGCGCAGATCGTCCAGCTCCCGGGCAACCTCCTCCTTGGTGACGGGCTTCATAATGTAGCCGCTGGCGCGCATATCCATGGCGTCCGCCTTGTATTCCGAAAAGCCCGTGACAAAGATGATGTTCATCTTGGGGTTGCTCTGCTTGAGGCGCTTTGCCACCTCCACGCCGTTCATGCCGCGCATGTGAATGTCCAAAAACGCGACGTCACAGCCGTTTTGTTCCGCCTCCGCGAGCAGGTCGTCCTGGTCGTCAAAGGACAAAACCTCCGCGTCGGGCTTGACCTTTTTGACGCACATTTCCAGCATTTGCAGCGCGAGCTGTTCGTCGTCAAGACACAGTATTTTCATGATGTTGTCCCTCCTTCGGGAGAATGACCGTGGCAACGGTTCCCTCCCCTATTTTGCTTTCTATTTTCACTTTGCCGCCGCACATCTCCTGCAGGCGTCTTTGGGTGTTTTCCATGCCGACGTGCGAGCGCCCGTCGTCCTTGCGCTCGGATGTCGTGTCAAAGCCCACGCCGTCGTCGGAGATAATCACCTCAAAGGCAGCGTCGGTTTCGCGCGTGGCGATCGTCACGGTGCCGCCCTGCTTTTTCATGCCGACGCCGTGCTTGACGGCGTTTTCCACCAGCGGCTGGATGCTGAGCTGCGGCAGCACAAACGCCGTCGCCTGAATGTCATAGGCAATGTTCAGCTTGTTGCCGAAGCGGATCTTTTCGATGTAGAGATACTTTTTCAGGTGCTCCAGCTCCTGCTCAAACGGAATCGGCTTGGTCTGCTTGAGCGAGTCCATGTTGCCGCGCAGATACTTGGCAAAGGTCACGGTCGCCTCCTGCGCGGTTTTGGGATCGATGCTGCACATCATCGCAATCGAGGTCAGCGCGTTATACATAAAGTGCGGCTGAATCTGCGACACCATGACGCTGACCTTGGCTTCGTAGAGCTCCTTTTGCATTTGCTGGAAGCGGATTGCCTCCAAATATTGCTTGCGCAGGTCAAATACGAAGCGCACAATTTGATAGAGCATGGTGACGGCGAGTCCGAAATGATAAAAATAAATGTCCGTAAAATCCAGATAATGGTTGACCGCGTCAACGATGATGGACAAGGTCAGCGGCGTCCACGACGCGAGTATGATGACTGCCTGCGCATTATAGCGCACCTCGGTCAGCAGCAGCGCCGCGATGATCAGCGTTGCGGCGGCGGTGCAGATGTACATGTTCGGCGTGGTGGCATACAAATCATGCACATGGGTAAACTGCAAAACGATTGCCGCTGCCACTATCAAAATATACACGGTGGCAGTCACATTGGCAATGGCGCGCGTGAGTGCCCCGGTGAGGTTCGATTTCAGATAGAACAGCACCGTAATGAGTTGATTTTACCGAGGATAAAGCCTGCGACGGGAAACAGGAACACACCGAAAAAGCACACCAGCAAAAATATCAGCACCGGCGGCAAAAACTCATAGAAAAAGCGGATATAGATGCCGTTGGCGTCGCTGAACAACACCTTGAAGCAATCGGAAAAACGCTGCTGCGCAAACGGGTACGGGTTTTCCACCTCCAGCACATATTGCTTTTCCAGCATTTCCTCGTCATTGATGACAGTGGAGTTGTCAATAGATGCTGTGCGGTAGCCCGGCGTTTCGGGGAACACCAGCTCCAACGCATAGCCGATGGGATAGTTTTCGTGGAAATATTCCTTTTCCAGCAACGGATCGTCGGGATTGTCGCTCGCCTGAATCAGCAGTTGGCGCACCGATTCCTTATCGCGGTAGGTTAGCTCGATGACCGGATCTCCCTCGGCGGTTTTGAGCGTGTACCAAACATTCTGCGAAGAAATCGTTGTGTTGGGCGTATACAGCACGTCCTCGCACAGCGTGCCGCGCATAACCACCCTATGAAAGCGCTCGGTGATGGGCTTTGTGTTGTCAATCGGCTTCCACTCGCCGCCGTCCACCGAGTACTCGCCCTGCATAAAGGTGGTCGAGGGAACCGTCAGCTCCGAGCGAAAAATAAATTGAGCGCCGTAAATCAGCAGCGCGACAAACAGCACCAGCACCATCGCAAAGCCGGCGACCGTCCATTTTTTACTGCCAAGCAATTTTTTCATACCATCTCTCCGTCGCGGACATAGTAAAGATTATTCTTCAAGAGAAAAAAGACAAAAAGGAGTCTGCAGCAGCGCAGCAAACTCCTTGTCTGTTAATGATTCGATTATTCGTCCTGCAGCTTTTCAATCAGCGCCATCATTGCTTTGGCGGAGTTGAAGTTCTCGGGAACCAGGTTGTTGGGCTTGATTTCGATGTCAAATGCATCGTTGAGCTCGCCTACGAGCGCCACGATGTCAAAGGAATCGAGCACGCCATCGGTAATCAGCGCGGTTTCGTTTTCAAAGTCAACGTCAGGTCTGAGTTCCTGCAAGATTTCCATTAATTCGTCCATGATAAAAACTCCTTTTATTTTTTTGTTTTGCAGCCGTCATGCGGCATTTTTGATGAATGGATATTATTTAAAGTAGCCCTTCAAGGTCTGCATATCGGTTTTGCCGTTGGGCAGAGTGGGCAGCTTTTCCAGATTAATCAGCTTGCGCGGCACCATGAAGGCAGGCATGTTCTGGCGGAAATACAGCACGATGTCCTTGGAGGTGGCGTCGCCCGTGTAGAACAGGTAGAGGGTTGCCTTGTCCTTGTAGTACAGCGAGCAGCAGTCGGTAACACCGGCAATTTTCTTGGCGGTTTCCTCGATTTCGCCCAGCTCAATGCGGTGACCGAGGTGCTTGATTTGGCGGTCCTTTCTGCCGTGGAAGTGCAGCACACCGTCCGCGTCAAAGGAGCCGAGGTCGCCTGTTTTATAAATCAGCTCGCGGTACTTGTCGTTGAGCGGATTTTGCATAAAGGTCTTTTCGGTCTGCTCGTGGTTGCCGTAGTAGCCCAGCGCAAGAATCGGACCGCTGACGCAGATTTCGCCCTGCTCGCCGTCCGGCGTGGGGGTGTTGTCCTCGTTGAGCAGCATGACACGATAGTTGTCATAGGGCTTGCCGATGGGCAGGACGGTGTCGTCGGTGACCTTTTCCTTCACCACATAGTAGGTGCAGGAAGCGGTTGCCTCGGTGGGACCGTACTGGTTGACATAGAGGACGTCGGGCAGGTGATCCTGCCAAATTTTGAGATATCGGCACGGCATAACGGAGCCGGAGAAGCAGAGCTTTTTCAGGTATTCGGGCTTTGCAACATCGAACGCGCCCAGCTTTGCCGGCAGCTCCACGCCCGCAACGCTCCAGCACAGCGCGGTGATTTTTTCGCGGTTGAGCGTTTCAAACAGGGTGGTGGGAACGGCAAACTCGTTTTTCGGAATGATATAGGTGGAGGCGCCGAAGCTGATGGGGAAATAAATATCTCTGACCGCGGCGATATAATCGAGCGGCGACTGGTTGCCGAACACGTCGGTGTCGTTGACGGACAGCACCTTGGCAACGGAGTCGATGTAGCACATCAGCGACTGATGCGCGGTGATGACGCCCTTGGGCACGCCGGTGGATCCGGAGGTAAAGATGACATACAGCGGCGAGGTGCAGGTGAGCGTGGCGGCTCTGGCGTCGAGCAGCGCTTCGTCGGGGGCGGTGCCTTGGATGTCCTCAAAGACGATGATTTCGCCGTCAAACTGCAAGGACTGCGCAATTTCGAGATGCGCCCTGTCCACCAGCATAAACTTGGTCTGAATGACGCCGAGAATCTGGTTGAGTCTGGTTTCCGGCATATCGCCGTCCATCGGCGCATAGAAGCAGCCGGCGCGCACGGCGCCCAGGAAGCAGGCAGGCGTCAGAATGTGTCTGCCGGACATCACGGCAACGGGCGAGCCTGCCGGCACTCTCTGCGCCAGATAGGTGCCGACCGCTTTTGTCAGACGGTCAAATTCGCCGAAGGTGATTTCGCTGTGCTCGTCCTTGAACATAACCTTGCCGGCATATGCCGCAGCGGTGCGGTCGAGTCTGTTAAGCATTGAAGTTTCCATGATGTTGCCCTCCTTAAGGATTCATTTACAATTCAATCTTATTATAAAAAAATTTCTGTTTAAAGTCAATGCGGTATGTCAAAATATGAACAAATTTGTCAAAAAATAATTGGATATAGATGTTACTCCTTCAAAAGGATGTCCACGCGGTCATGCTTGTTTTCTCTGAACACGACGACCTCGTAGCGGTATTCTCTGCCGCCGTCGGTGATAATCAAATCGGTAGAGCCGTATTTTTTCGCCTGCACCTGCACATAGCCGTTTTCGGCGTCCAGCAGCATCGCTTTGCCGTAGGAGCTGTCCTCCAGCACGATGGTCGCGTTTGCGGAAAAGTGCGGATCGTCGGGCAGCGGCATCGTGACGCCGGTGTCAACCGTTCCGAACGCAATCATGCTTATCACAAAATACGCCGTCAAAGCGGCTGCCGCCGCGCCGCCTGCAAGCCGGTGCTTCCATCCGCGGAAGAACACAAGGAGGTACAAAACGATTTGACCGAAGCAGAGCAGGAACGAAAGGATATGATCCGGGAATTCGTACAGCAGAAAGCTTTTGAAATAGCCCATACCGATCCACGCCAGAAACAGGTTGACGGGTGTTATAATCAGCAGGCTCAGCCAGTTGCCCTTTTTCAGATACCAGCCGACAAACGCCATCGGCAGCGTCCGCAGCGTCCAGAAAAACCAGTAGCGGTAGTACATAAAAAGCTGCCAGCCCAGCGTGCTGAACGGCACCTGGAACAGATAAATCAGCGGTTGGCTGATTAAAAAGAACACAAAGGTTTTTACGGCGGATTCCCACGGGCTTTTGCAGTTGGTCATGATGATGACGGCAAACAAAATCCACGCCTCAAAGGATACGCCCATTTCATGGAACGAGGTGTTGTCAAACACCGGCACAATCAGGAACACGGCAGTCAAAGCCGCGGTGGCGACAGCGAAAATAATCACCTTCACCCATGTCATATTGATGCCGCCGAACAGCCAATCGGCCGCCCTGCGGAAGATGTTTTTCTGTGTGGTCGCTTCGGACATCGACGCAATCTCCTTTACTATATTTTGTATTCATCATATCTTTAACGCCGGAAAAAGTCAATCTTTTCTTTGCCGCAAAAGCGCGGCGGCGCTATATTTTCATTGATTTTTCCGTCAGAATATGCTATATTTTCAGTATCAACCGAAAAGGAGCGATATCATGCCATCACTTGTACTCAACGAGCTTTCCTGCCCTTACCCGGAGCGCTACCGCCCGATGTCCGCGGAGGAGCTGTCGCGGTATTTCAGCTGTGCTGACAACCGCGCCGGCATTCATGACGGGGAGCGCCATGCCGCTGTTTCGGTATCCTTTGCCAAGGCGGGCTGGCTGTATGCCTTGACCGACGCCGCTTCTGTTTTGAAGGGCGCGCAAAGAAGCATGAAAAGGAATTTGAAAAACTACCGCGAGCTGGAAACCCGCAGCCTGACCGTTGCCGGTCAAAAGGCAAGCGCCGTCCGCTTTGAATACACGGCAAACGACAAGCAAATCGAGCAGTGCGGCGAGCTGGTGGTGTTCCGTTACAAAAAGAAATTCTATTCCGTTTATTATATCTCGTGGAAAGAATTCAACGAGCAAAACCTCCCCGCGTTTTACGAAATGCTCGACAGCATGTCGCTGCAATAAGCCTTTGCATAAACCGTTCCGCTTTGCCGGAGCGGTTTTTCTGTTGCGGCTACAGTATAGCAGACCGACAGCAACAACATAACAACAAAATTTTTGCTGTAAAAAAATTTTTAAAGCCGCCGTTTTGTCATAGTGTTGTCATGTTCATTGTGGTATGGTATAAGCCAAAGGTCGGCGCCACTCGCCTCGAGCAAAAAATCAGCGTTTTTGCCAAAAAAGTGCGTGACAATCCGATAATTATATATTATAATAGAAAAAGATATTATAATCATCAGCAGAAAGGAAGATACTTATGAACGACATCATTACGCAAATCAGAAAAAATGTCATCGACTATCCCGATTTTACGATTATTGTGGATCAGGGCGAAAACAATTTTTTCACCTACCGCGCCTTTGACGCTTACGCGCGCAAAATTGCCGCCAAGCTCAGCCGCCTGGGAGTGACGCACCGCGACTTTGTCACGATTGAGCTGCCGCGCAACAAGGAATATATCGCCGCGATGTACGCCGTTTGGATGGTGGGCGCCGCGTTTGCGCCGCTGTCCCCTGCCTATCCTGCCGAGCGTTTGGAATTCATCCGCGACAACTGCGGCGCGAAAGCCGTGATTAATGACAAATTTTTGCGCGGCATCGAGGACGAAACGCCGCTGGAGGAGCTTGCCGTTCCGAATCCCGAGGATCCTTCCCTGCTGATTTACACCTCCGGCTCCACCGGCAAGCCCAAGGGTGTGCTCCATTCCCACGCGAGCATCACCGATTCCGTCAACCGCTATATCACCTTTGCCCAATCCCCCGAGGGCTCCCATGCGGCTTTGGGCGCGCCGTTTACCTTTGTCGCCTCGGTGCAGGGCGTGTTTGCGCCGCTGTGCTCGCGCATTGTCGCGTATTTGATGCCGTTTGAAGCCATGCGCGACCCCGTGCTGCTGGCGGATTTCATTGAAGAAAATCAAATCAACCGCACCTTTATCAGCCCGAAAATGCTCAAGGTGTTCAAGCAAAAGGGCACCTGCCTGAAAACTGTGGCAACGGGCAGCGAGCGCGTGTCAAACACCTACAGCGATGAGTTTGAGCTGGTCGTCTACTACGGTCAGACCGAGTCGGCAGGCGCGGTGCTCGCCTTTAAAATTGAAAAGCCCTATGAAAACACGCCAATCGGCAAGCCTCTCGGCGACGTTCGCGCGTATATCCTTGACGAAAACGGCAGTGAAGCCGACGAGGGCGAGCTGTGCCTTGCCGGTATTTTCGCGGATGGCTATGTCGGCTTGCCCGAGCAGTCCGCCAAAACCTTTACTGACAACCCCTTCGCCGCGCAGGACGGCTATCCCAAGCTGCTGAGAACCGGCGATATCGTCAAAAAAGGCGAGGACGGCAACATTATCTACCTCAACCGCAAGGACTGGATGGTAAAAATCAACGGTCAGCGCGTGGAGCCGGGCGAAATTGAAGCCATCATCAAGCAGGCGGACGGTATTCACGACGCCGCGCTGAAGGACTTCAAAAACCAGTACGGTCAGGTGTACCTTGTCGCCTACTATGTGGAGGACGCGCCCGTGGACGCGGACGAGCTGAAGGCAGCCATCGCACAAAAGCTGCCGCCGTATATGATTCCGGCGTTCTTTGTCAAGCTCGACAAGCTGCCGGTCAACCAAAACGGCAAGCTGGACAGAAAAGCGCTGATGCCGCCCGAGGCAGGCGCCTTTAAGAATGAATATATCGCGCCCGAAACCGACATGCAAAAGGTGCTTTGCG